>NZ_JBEPTH010000011.1:0-240281 GCF_040549385.1 Bradyrhizobium sp. LB11.1
ATGACGTGCTGAAGGCGATCGATCTTGCCACCGGCGTGCAGACCGCGACGGTCAACGCCAACGGCACCGCGACGCTGGCGACCGCAACCGGCCAGTCGAACTCGACGATCAATACGTCCGGTCAGCTCAAGATCTCGACCGGCGTCAATGCCGACCTCTCGATCACCGGCACCGGCAATGCACTGAATGTGTTCGGGTTGGCCGGCAACACCGGCAGCGCGTCGGCGTTCACTGCGGCGCGCACCTCCGGCATCGGCGGCATTGCCGGCAAGACCTTGACCTTCTCCTCCTTCAACAGCGGCACGGCGGTCAATGTCACCTTCGGCGATGGCACCAACGGCACGGTCAAGACGCTCGATCAGCTCAACACGCAGCTTCTGGCCAACAACCTGGCTGCCACGATCGACGCCAACGGCCGGCTGACCATCACTGCATCGAACGACTACGCGTCCTCGACGCTTGGCTCGACGACCGCCGGCGGCGCGATCGGCGGCACGCTCACTTCGGCACTGACGTTCTCGACGGCTTCCACCCCCGTTCAGGATGCGGTTGCGCAGACGGCTCGTGCGAACCTGGTGTCTCAGTACAACAACATCCTGAACCAGATCGACACGACCTCGCAGGACTCTTCCTTCAACGGCGTCAACCTGTTGAACGGCGATCAGCTCAAGCTGGTGTTCGACGAGACCGGCAAGTCGAGCCTGAACATCACCGGCGTGACCTACAACTCCAAGGGTCTGGGCCTCGCCGCGCTGACCGTCGGCGTCGACTTCATCGACAACGCCGCGTCCAACCGCGTGCTGACCAATTTGAACGCCGCGTCGAGCACGCTGCGCTCGGAAGCGTCGGCGCTTGGTTCGAACCTCTCGGTGGTGCAGGTTCGTCAGGATTTCAACAAAAACCTGATCAACGTGCTGCAGACCGGCTCGTCGAACCTGACGCTGGCCGACACCAATGTCGAGGCGGCGAACAGCCAGGCGCTCTCGACCCGCCAATCGATCGCGGTCTCCGCGCTGTCGCTGGCCAACACCTCGCAGCAAAGCGTGCTCCAGCTGCTCCGCTAGTAAGCAACTGAACTAACTCAATAAAATCGGGCGGCGGGGCTTTTGCTCCGCCGCCCTTTTTTGCGTTTTGAGGCAGGGAAGGGCGTACACCAGCCATTAACCCTGTCCCTTAAACCGGCGTTAACCATACTTTAAAGGAGAGCCCCTAAAACTGGACAAAAGCCCGCTTCCGAGATCGCGCGGCCGATTCGTATCCGGTTCAAGAGGAAGACCTGCCAATGTCCAACATCGTTCTCTCGGCGTCCGTTCGCCAGAACCTGTTGTCGCTGCAGTCGACGGCCGACTTGCTGGCCACGACGCAGGAACGGCTGTCGACCGGCAAGAAGGTCAACACCGCGCTCGACAATCCCACCAACTTCTTCACGGCGCAGGGGTTGGACAACCGGGCGAGTGACATCAGTAACCTGCTCGACGGCATCAACAACGGTGTGCAGGTGCTCCAGGCCGCCAATACCGGTATCACCTCGCTGCAAAAGCTGATCGACTCGGCGAAATCGATCGCCAACCAGGCGCTGCAGACCACGGTCGGCTACTCCACCAAATCCAACGTCTCGACCACGATCCCGGGTGCGACGCCGGCGGATCTGCGCGGCACGACCTCTTATGCGAGCGCGACCGCCAACAGCAACGTGCTCTATACCGGTGCGGCAGGCGGCGTCACGCCGGTGACGGCGGCTGCCGCGCTCGGCGCTTCGCTGGGTTCGAATGCCGGCACCTTTGTCGGCGGCACGGTGAACGCGGCCGACGGCAGCACTGCGCTCGCCGGCACGGACACGCTGCTCGGCACCACCACATCCACTACGTTCAGCACGCCGCCCGCGGACGGTGACACCATCACCGTGAACGGCAAGACTATCACTTTCCGCACCGGCTCCGCCCCGGCGGCGCAGCCGACCGGCTGGGGCCTCAATCCCAGCGGAAGCATCGCCACTGACGGCAACGGCAACTCGATCGTCTATGAGGGAACGGCGGCAGCGCCGAAGGCGACCGTCAACGACGTGCTCAGTGCGATCGACCTCGCCAGCGGTGTCAAGACCGCGACGATCAGCGCAGGTGCTGCCACGATCGCGACCAGCGGTGCGACCGTCGGTACGGTCCAGACGCCATCCTCCATCACGGCGGGCGCAGTCACGCTGAAGAGCTCGACCGGTGCTGACCTCAGCATCACGGGCAAGGCCGACTTCCTCAACAAGCTCGGCCTGACGGCCGCGACCGGCGCGGGTAATGCCAGCGTCACTGCAGACCGGTCGACGACGTCGGGCTCGCTGGGGTCGCTGGTCCAGGACGGTTCGACGCTGAACATCGACGGCCACACCATCACCTTCAAGAACGCGCAGACGCCGCAATCGGCGGCGAGCGTGGCCAACGGCTATGGCGTCAGCGGCAACGTCGTCACCGACGGCAACGGCAACTCGACGGTCTATCTGCAGAGCGCGAACCTGACCGACCTGCTCAATTCGTTCGACCTTGCCACCGGCGTCAAGACCGCCAGCCTGTTTAACGGTGCTGCGACGCTCAACCCCACGCCGGGTCAGATTCCGTCGTCGGTGAATTCGAGTGGCCAGCTGGCGATCTCGACCGGCATCAACGCCGACCTCTCGATCACTGGCACCGGCAACGCGCTAAGTGCCTTCGGTCTCAGCGGCAACACCGGGACGGCGACGGCATTCAGCGCGGCGCGCAACTCTGGTGTCGGTGGTGTCGCTGGAAAGACCTTGACGTTCTCCTCCTTCAATGGCGGTACGCCGGTCTCCGTCACCTTCGGCGACGGCACCAACGGTACGGTCAAGACGCTCGACCAGCTCAACGTCCAGCTTCAGGCCAACCACCTGACGGCGACGATCGACGCCAACGGCGTGCTGACGGTCACCACCGTCAACGAATACGCCTCCTCGACGCTCGGCTCGAGCACCGCGGGCGGTGCGGTCGGCGGCACGCTCACCAGCGTCCTTGCCTTTACCACCGCGCAGCCGCCGGTTCAGGATCCCGTCGCGCAAACGGCGCGTTCGGGCCTGGTCAGCCAGTTCAACAACATCCTGGCGCAGATCGACACCACGTCGCAGGATTCGTCCTTCAACGGCGTCAACCTGCTCAACGGCGATACGCTCAAGCTCGTCTTCAACGAGACCGGCAGCTCCACGCTCGGCATCAACGGCGTGGTGTTCAACTCGGCGGGTCTTGGGCTGAGCAATCTCGTCCCGGGCACCGATTTCATCGACAACGGCGCGACCAACAAGGTGCTCACCAGCCTGAATGCGGCCTCCAGTACGCTGCGGTCGGAAGGCTCGTCGCTCGGTTCGAACCTGTCGATCGTGCAGGTGCGCCAGGACTTCTCCAAGAACCTGATCAACGTGCTGCAGACCGGCTCGGCCAACCTGACGCTTGCGGACACCAACGAGGAAGCGGCGAACAGCCAGGCGCTGTCGACCCGCCAGTCGATCGCGGTCTCTGCACTGTCGCTGGCCAACCAGTCGCAGCAGAGCGTACTGCAGCTGCTCCGCTAATTCGCAAACGCAGAATCGAATCTCGAAACGGCACGGCGGGGCTAAAGCTCCGCCGTTCTTTTGAGGGAGTTCGCTAAGACAGGATTAGCTGAGATCGATGTGCATGATGCAGTGCAAGTTTACAGCTTGCATCCGCGCATCTAACCTCGCGCCTACGAAGAACTCCGCGACCCGTAATAATCCGGAGTGCTTCCATGCGTACATGTAAGCAAATCTTAAGCGCTACTGCATAGGGTTGGGAAAGAAATCCTTAAGCCCGTTCAACGGGCTAGGAAGCTTCCAAGGTGTGATTGATGTCGAATTCCGCTGCCTCGGCCTACGCGCGTGTTGCAACGACCACCGCATCTCCTCGTGACGTCGAGGCGCAGACCCTGCTCAAGGCAGCCAATAAGCTCCAGGACGCGATCAACGCCGCTGATCCCTTCAGCGAGCAGACCACGCAGGCGCTGATGTTCAACCGCAAGCTCTGGACCATCTTCCTCAGCGAAGCCATGCGCGAGAACAATCCGCAGCCGCTCGACGTCCGGCAGAAAATCGCCAACATCAGCGTGTTCGTGCTGAGCCAGACTGCTGCGCTTCAGATGAGCCCGCAGTTCGATCACTTCCGCCCGCTGATCGAGATCAACCGCAACATCGCCGCCGGTCTGTCCGGCCGGCCGTAAGGGAGCCTCGTGATGTCCGACATCATGAGCATTCTGTCGACCGCGTATAAGTCCAACGTCCTCTCGAGCACGTCGGGCTCGTCCAAATACGTTGCGGTCGATTCGTCGCTCTACCAGGGCAACTGGACCGGCAGCTATTCCGACGGCAAGAAATTCTCGCTCAGCGTCTCGCAGGTCGATGGCTTCCGCGCAGGTCCACTATCAGAGTGACGGGACGTCCCAGTACCAGCAGGTGCTGATCAAGGATTCTTCCTTTCGCTTCGGAAATACGAAGTTCACGCTGACCGACACGGGTACGGCGCAGATCAAGAACGTCGTCACCGATCCTGCGACCGGTTCGACCTATCTCGATACGGCCCAGGCCAAGCTCGACACCTGATCGTCAGGCGCTGAGGTCCGTGTTGAGCGGACGCGAGGGCTCCGACTTCAGATCCAGTGCATGGAAATAGGCTCGCCGGCGCAGCATCGCCTCGTCGGGGAACTGATTGACCACGGCATCGGTCCGGTCGTTGACGACCTGGAAGACCATGGATGCGGACGCCTGGTCGAACACGACCTGACGCGAGATGTTCGCATTGCTCTGCAGGTCATTGCCCGCAGCCGCGCTCGTATCGCTTGCGGCGACCGTCTGGCTCACCGGCAAATCGGTTTGAACGGCATCGTTCGCCGCCGAGTTCGACGTCGTCACGATCTGCGCTGGGGCCGGTATCCCCACCGGCCTGATGCTGAAATCTGTACTCATGGCAGCCTCCTGGTTGCCTCGTGTGAGTCAAATCCCAACCCCTCTCAATGCGCAACCATGGAACACCAGGATTGAACACCCGGTAAGCAAACGTGACTAACCGCGCGACGCTGTCGCCGCCCGGTTTTTCGTAAAATTGGATGGAGTTCCTTGTCTGCGCTCAGAGCGTGCGGCTGACCGCGAGCGGCGTGATGTGACGCGGGCCAGCCGTGGCGCGGCGTCCTGCCGCCGTATAGGTGTTCGGCACGTTGCGCTTCTGGATCTCGGCATTGACGCCGCGCACGACGCTCTCGGAGACCGCATGCGCGGTCGCGAGTACGGTGAGATTGACCTGAAGCATGGCGCGGAAGGCGTCGTGATGCCGGTGCAGCGTCGAGAGCAGCTCGGGCGCGGATTTCGCAAGCTGGGCCTGGTTGGCTTTCAACTGGTTGACAGCGCCGACGTAACGCCGCGACAGTTCCTGCTTCTGGCTTTCGAGCGTCATCGCCTCGCGGACCTTGCCGGCGCGGACCAGTTCGGTCTCGCGCTCGATCAGGCCAAGCAGGGCGCTCATCGCGTCCATCAGGTCCTCGGTGAGCTTGCGCGCCTCGGCGTTGCCGGGGGTGTTGTTCGCGCGCTGCGCAGGCATCGGCTGACGTGAGGCGTTGAAGTGGTTCATCTCGAATGGACCTTATGCCGTACGAAGAGTGGTTCTGGCCTGCTGCATGATCAGGGTACGGTAGACGTCGCGGGCGATACCGACGCCGCCGGCATTGGCAAAGTTCTTGGAATATTGCTCGGTCAGCATCGAACGCCATACACCGGTACCCGGCGTGTCGCCGAACGGGCCTTCGCCCTTCAGGCCCGAGGTCATCTGCGCGAACATGCTGTTGAGGAACATGCCCTCGAAATCGGTGGCGGTCTTCTGGGTCTTGGCCTGCTGTTGCGGCGAGACTTTTTGAAGTGCGGCGGCGAGCTCGAAGTCGGGCCGGCCGTTGCGGCTTTCGACGGAGAAGGCGGGGTTCGAGACGGCGGCGGTGACGGCGTGCGCCGTGTTGATCATACCGGTCTGCATCACATCACCTCGATATCGGCCTCGATCGCACCGGCGGCTTTGATTGCCTGGAGGATGCTGATGAGGTCGCGCGGGCCGATGCCGAGGCCGTTGAGGCCGTCGACGAGCTGCTGCAGCGAGACGCCGTCCTTGACGACGGCAAACTTCCTGCCGTCCTCGGTGACGCCGACGCTGGAGCGCGGCGTGACCACGGTCCGGCCCCGCGATAGCGGATTGGGCTGGCTCACCTGCGGGCTCTCGGAGATCGTGACCGTGAGATTGCCCTGTGCGACCGCGACGGTCGCGACGCGGACGTCGCGGCCCATCACGATGATGCCCGAGCGTTCGTCGATGATGATCTTGGCGGCGAGGTCTGGATCGACCTGGAGCTGTTCGATCTCGGTCAGGAACGCGACCACGTTGCCCTTGAATTCCGGCGGGATCGTCAACTGCACCGTCGAGGGATCGATCGGCTCGGCGCTTTTGACGCCGAGATAGTCGTTGATCGCCGACGCAATGCGCTTGGCGGTGGTGAAGTCGGCGTTGCGCAGCGCGAGCCGCACGTTCGGCAGGCGATTGAGCGCGAACTCGATCTCGCGCTCGATGATGGCGCCGTTGGCGATGCGGCCCACGGTCGGAACGCCGCGTACGATCTTGGCCGCTTCGCCCTCGGCCTGGAAGCCGGAGATCGCGAGCGAACCCTGGGCCACCGAGTAGACGTTGCCGTCGGCGCCGAGGAGGGGGGTGACCAGCAGGGTGCCGCCGCGCAGATCCTTGGCGTCGCCGAGCGCGGAGACGGTGACGTCCATGCGCGTGCCTTGGGTGGCGAAGGCCGGCAGATTGCCGGTCACCATCACGGCGGCGACGTTGCCGGTACGGATGGTGGCGCCCCGAATATTGACGCCCATGCGCTCGAGCATCGCTTGCAGCGACTGCTTGGTGAAGGGGATGTTGTTGAGGGTGTCGCCGGTGCCATTGAGGCCGACGACGAGGCCATAGCCGATGAGCTGGTTCTGCCGCACGCCTTCGATGTTGGCGAGATCCTTGATGCGCGAGGTCGCACTCGCGGACGCGACCGAGAGCGCCAGCGCTGACAGCACTGCGCAGGCCACCCCAAAAATCTTCACCCAACGAACGCTTGGCATCCTCTGCTCCCCGAGGCTCCTCATATCTCGGACCATCTGCGACACTCCCATGACGAGCTGGTCCGACGCTTTCCTTGCGAGCGCTGTGCCAACACAGGGCGGAGGGCTTAGGCGATTGAAGAGGTTGAATAAATCTGTTGCGACCGATATCAGCCGGTGTTGCCCGTGAGGAGCGAAACTGCCGCCTGTCGGCAGATTTTGCCGGGCCGTTTACGCCCCGTTAACCATAAAGCGGCGAATGTGGCGCATCGATCACCCGGATTGCTTCGATGCGCATCTACGGACCGAATGGCACCACGCTTGGAACGCCGGCCAGCCAGGCCAGGCGAACGAGCTCCGGCACCTTCGTGCTGCCTGACACGACGTCTGCGCAGGACACGCGCGCGGCCGCTGCGCCCAAGGCCTCCGCCAACATCGATGCGCTGCTCGCGCTGCAAGGTATCGAGGAAGATCCGGTCGAGCGCCGCAAGCGCTCGGTCGCTTGCGGCAAGACCGCACTCGACGTGCTCGACGATCTCAAGATGGGACTCTTGTCCGGCAATTTCGACGCCTCGACCGTGATGCGGCTGCGCGATGCGGCGGCGAACCTGAAATCCTCCTCTGGCGATCCCGGTCTGGATTCCGTGCTGTCCGAGATCGAGCTGCGCGTCGAGGTCGAGCTGGCAAAGGCCGGGCAGGGCTGATCGTCATTCCTGCAATCTAAAGCGTCTGCGAAACGGCCTTATGCCGCTTCCTCCTTCAACTGCGCATCGTAGCGGCGCTGGGCGGCGAGCACGTCTTTCAAATTTTCCTCGGCCCAATCGCGCAAAGGATCGACAGCGGCGGCGAGTGTCACGCCGAGCTGCGTGATCGAATATTCAACCGTCACCGGCACGGTCGCGATGGCGCGGCGCGTGATCAGGCCGTCGCGTTCGAGCGACTTGAGAACCTGGCTCAGCATCTTCTGCGAGATGCCTTCAATGGTTCGGCGCAACTGATTGAAGCGCATCGGGTCCTCGCGCAGCAGCAACAGGATCAGCACGGCCCATTTGTCGCCGACGCGATCGAGGATCTGGCGCGTCGGGCAATCGGCGGCATAGACGTTGGGTTTCATCTCGCTTCCTCGGGCTCAGCTCAGCTTGCCGGTTACTCCTATGTAATCAGGTAAGCACAAAGTGCTCTCTTAACACCAGCATTCATTACGATATCTAGTAACTATTGGTTACTACAGAGGCGAAGGAGCCTTCCATGAAGATCGCAGTTGCCGGTGCCTCGGGCCGGGCCGGTTCGGAAATCACCAAGGAGCTGTCCCGCCGCGGCCATGGCGTTACTGCCATCGCGCGGAACCCGGAGAAGATCGCGGTACTGCCGAACGTCACGCCGACCAAGGGCGATGTGCTCGACCAGGCGGGTCTGGCTAAACTCTGGGCCGCGCATGACGTTGCGGTAAGTTCCGTCCACTTTTTGGCGAGCGACCCGCACAAGCTGATCGGCGCGGCCAAAGACTCCAAGGTTGGGCGCTATCTGGTCGTCGGCGGCGCTGGCAGCCTGGAGGTCGCTCCCGGCGTCAAACTGGTCACAACCTCCGGTTTTCCGGCCCAATACAAGGCTGAGGCAGAGGCGGGTGGGGTCTTTCTCGACCTGCTGCGACAGGAAAAGGAACTGAACTGGACCTTCATCTCGCCCTCGGCGCTGTTCATCGAGGGGGACCGGACCACCAGGTTCCGGCTTGGCACCGACCAGCTTCTCGCAGATGCGAACGGCAAGAGCTGGATCAGCTTCGCCGACTACGCCATTGCGCTCGCCGACGAGATCGAGAAGCCGGCTCATCTGAGGCAGCGTTTCACGGTCGGCTACTAGGCTTTTGGCCGCCCCCGGGCCCCTGCGGATAAACCTTCCTGTGCAAGGGCTTGGGGGCGCTAACTGCGCTATTAAGGAAATATTGTCTGTCACAGGTGGCCGCTATATAAGCCCCGGCTCACGGACCCCGTTCCGTTCGCGAGTCGTTGCTTACCCAGATAGGCCGCCCTTGGAAAAGTTGAAAAACTACCGACCGACCGAAAAAGAGCCTTTCATGAACGACCGGCAGAAGGAGTACTTCCGTTTGAAGCTCCTCGCCTGGAAGGATGAGATCCTCAAAGAGTCCAAGCTCACCCTGCAAGCCTTGCAGGAGGAGAACGTGAACCATCCCGATCTCGCTGATCGGGCATCGTCCGAAACCGACCGTGCCATCGAGCTCCGCGCCCGCGACCGCCAGCGCAAGTTGATCGCCAAGATCGACGCCGCGCTCCAGCGCATCGAGGACAATAGCTACGGCTATTGCGAGGATACCGGCGAGCCGATCTCCTTGAAGCGGCTCGAAGCCCGGCCCATCGCGACGCTCTCGGTGGAGGCGCAGGAGCGCCACGAGAAACGCGAGAAGGTCTATCGCGACGAATAGAGTCCGAGCCGCAGAGATGCGGCTCTTTGTTTTTGGACTCACGGTGCCGCTTGAGCGCCGAGACCGGTATTTTGCCTGTCGTTTGCCCCTGCGCGGGTCGACGCTCGCGGAATTGCGAAAATGAATCGCGATCAATGGGCTAGAGTCCATTCCTCCGAGCTCACGTGAGTTCAGATGAGAGACAGCTTTCACTTCAGGTGCGGGAGGTTTTGCGAGTCGCATCAACGAGATCGACCGGCATCGTGAGGCTGTGGCGCAGCGGGCTTCACCCATCGCTGCAACTAGGGCCTCGCGCGGCGCGGCGGGACGGCAAGCGCGCTTTTCCATAAGGCCCAGACCAACTCAATATTCTCTTAAACGCCGGCGGCACCCCGTAATCGTTCGGTCAGGGGGTGAGCAGCGCTTGTCAGGCCCGGGCGGGGATGCTCCACTGCCGCCCTCGATTGTATTGCGTGGGAGGCGGCGCCGATGGACAAAATTCTCGAAGCCGCAAAGGCGATCGCGCTGGCGCGCCGCAACCATGCGCCGCTCGCGGCGCTCGAGGTTCCGCCTGATGACGAGGCCGAGGGCTATCAGGTCCAGCGCGCGCTGCACGATCTTTTGCTGAAGAATGTCGGGCCGCTGGTCGGCTACAAGATCGGCTGCACCAGCCAGGTGATGCAGGACTATATCGGCATCCCGCACCCCTGCGGCGGCGGCGTGTTCCAGAAGGGCGTGCACGACAGCGGCGTCAAGCTCGCGGCCTCCGGCTATGTCCGTGTCGGCGTCGAGTGCGAGATCGCCGTACGCCTGAAGCGCAGCCTCGCCGCCGGCGAGGCGCCGTTCACAGCCGAATGGGTCGGTGAAGCCGTTGAAAGCTATCATCCCGCGATCGAGATCGTCGACGACCGCTACGTGAAATGGGAGACGATGGGCGCGCCGACGCTGATCGCAGACGATTTCTTCGCCGCCGGCTGCGTGCTCGGCGCCTCCGTTCCGCGCTCGTCCGTGCCGGACCTGAAAGCGGTCAAGGGCCGCGCCCTCGTCAATGGCGAGGAGGTCAGCCACGGCACCGGCGCCGACGTGCTCGGCCATCCCCACAACGCACTCGCCTGGCTCGCCAACCACCTCGCCGCCGAAGGCAAGGGTTTGCATGCGGGACAGCTCGTGCTGACCGGCAGTTTGGTGAAGACACTGTGGCTGAAAGCCGGCGACAAGGTGCGGATGGAACTGGACGGGCTGGGGGTGGTGGAGGCGGAGTTCACGTGAACTCTCTCCGTCGTCATTGCGAGGAAGCTCTTGCGACGAAGCAATCCAGAGTCTTTCCGCGGAGGCAGTCTGGATTGCTTCGCTGCGCTCGCAATGACAGAGCTTGTGGCGGCGGCTCAGCCACATTGCTGACCACTGACCTGCAGCTCGCTTAGCAACAAGCAAAATACATGCGGCCCTCGCCAGGGGAGCTGGCGAGGGCCGCGTAGTACATCGTCGTTCGCGCCTAGGTTCGCGAACACGATGTGGGAGCTCGGGAGAAGGCTAGAAGGGCAGCAACACGTCCATCACTTGCTGGCCGTAGCGCGGTTGCTGCACGTCCGTGATCTGGCCGCGGCCGCCGTAGGCGATGCGGGCCTGCGCAATCTTGCTGGAATCAATGGTGTTGTCGCTCTGGATGTCTTCGGGGCGTACGATGCCGGCGACCACGAGCTCGCGGATCTCGTAGTTGACGCGGATTTCCTGTTTGCCTTCGACCACGAGGTTGCCGTTCGGGAGCACCTGGGTCACGACCGCCGCGACGTTGGTCTGCAAGGCTTCCGTGCGATTGACCGAGCCCTTGCCGTCGCTGGAGGCGGTGGAGTCGGCGGTGAGGATGCGGCCGGGCAGCACCTTCTGCGCCTGAACGCCGAGCGTCTTTGCGCCGATGAAATCGGTGATGCCCGAATCTTCCGAGTTGGTGCGGCTGCGCTGGGTCTCGTTGGAGAGGTTGGCCTTGTCGGTGATGTTCACGGTCACGGTCAGGAGGTCGCCGACATGGGTCGCGCGCTGGTCCTTGAAGAAGGCGCGGCTGCCATTGCGCCACAGCGAGTTCGGATTGTACGAGGCGACTTCCGGCTTCGGCATCGGCATCTGCACCGGCTTGTAGCCGGGCTGCGTCGTCGGATTGTCGATCGCCGACAGTTTGGGTTGCTCGCCGATCTGCGACAGGCGATCGATCGATGAGCAGCCGCTCGCGAGCGCGCAAGTGGCGAGCAGCAGGCCGGAAAGCGCGACGCGACGAAGACGGGAAGCCGAACTGAACGAGGACATGACTTACTCTGACTTGGCTGGAGCTTGCGAGGCGCGAACTTGCGGGATCTGGGCTTGTGCGACTTGAGCCGGAGAGGCGGGGGCCTGGACCAGGTTCCGGAGGAGGGCTGCAGTGTCGACGGGTGCGGGCGCTTCGTCGCGCTTGAGCGAGGAGGTCTGCTCGACCGCAGGCGCGATCGGCGCGGACTGGCTGGCGCCCTCCACGGTCACCTGGCCACGGGCGGTGACGATACCGGTCAGCGTACGCTTGGTCTGCAAGTTGAGGACGCTCACGGTGTCGCCCTCGGCGCCGCTCTCGATCGCCTTGCCGCGGGTGGTGAGATAAATCCCCGGGACCTGGTAGATGACGGTGACGCTCTGGTCGCGGGCTACGAATTCGGGCTTGGCGATGTCGGCAACGCGGATCGGCGTGCCGGCGCGCATGGGACGACGAAGCTGCATGCCGACGGCGCGCTCGCGCAGCGCGGGCTCGCCGGTCACTTCGGATTTCGGCCGGCGCTCCTGCGCGACGTCGGAGGATTTCAGCATCTCACTGCGGTCGATGTCGTGGGTCAGAACGGCGACCTCGACGGTCTCGATCGCGGTGCCGGTCAAGCGCAGCTTGGTCGGCACCGGGTTGTTGTCGTTGCTGATTTCGAAGGCGATGTCGAAGCGGCCGCCGCGGGCGTCGTAGCGGGTCGCGACCGGCTGGAGCATGCCGGTGTTGGAGGCGTCGAGCCGCATGTCGGAGACGCCGCGGTCGAAGGTGACGGTGATGTTGGCGGCCTCGCCAAGGCCGAAGCGGCGCTCGAGCGCGGAGGCGACCGCGTTTTCGAGGTCCTTGTTGGCGAGCGTGCGGGCAAGCCGCGTGACCTGGACTTCCCTGATGTCGCCGGTCATCACGCCGATCACCTGCTTGGCGCGGAGCACGCTCAGCACCTGCGCGACCGGCAGCGCGCCGGTGGTGCCGAGATCGGGCGATCGATAGACCGGGATCAGCGCGGCCGAGCCGGCATTGTCGATGAGGTCGCCGACCCGGACCACATCCGAGCTGACTGTGACGCTGGCGCGCAGCGTCGGCGTGGCAATGCCGTCGTCGGCGGCCTGAGCCGGCAGTGCCAGCACGAGCAGGGCGGAGAGGGTGATGAGCGTGGTGCGGATCATGATCATCACCTCAGCGGAACAGCGCCGTGGTCGATTGCATCATCTGGTCGGCGGCGCTGATGACCTTGGCGTTCATCTCGTAGGCGCGCTGCGCGGCGATCAGGTCGCTCATCTCCGACACGACGTCGACATTGGCCTGTTCGAGGCTGCCTTGCGTGATCTTGCCGTAGCCTTCGGAATTCGCGGTGCCGTCCTGCGGCGGGCCGGACGACGTCGTTTCGGTGAACTGGTTGCTGCCGACCGGCTGCAGGCCAGCCTTGTTGATGAAACGGGTCACGCCGATCTGGCCGAGGACGGTGTTGCTCGACGAGCCCGGCAGCGTCACCGTCACCTGGCCCTGCTCGTTGACGGCGATGCCCGAGGCGTTGTTCGGGATCGTGATGGTCGGCTGCACCGGATTGCCCTGCGCGGTGACGACGCGGCCCTGATTGTCCATCTGGAACGTACCGTCGCGGGTGTACTGGTAGGTACCGTCAGGCATCAGGATCTTGAAGAAGCCTTCGCCGGACATCGCGAGATCGAGGTCGTTGCCGGTCTGCGACAGCGTGCCCTGCGTCATGCTGCGCGGCGTGCCGACGGTCTTGACGCCGCCGCCGATGTCGACGCCGACCGGCAGGATCGTGCCCTGGTCCGAGGCCTGTGCGCCGACGCGACGGACGTGCTCATAGATCAGGTCCTGGAACGCGGCGGTCTGCTTCTTGAAGCCGGTGGTGCGCAAGTTGGCGATGTTGTTGGAGATCACCTGAACGTTGAGTTCCTGTGCCGCCATTCCGGTCGCTGCGGTGTGAAGCGCCTGCATCTCAGTTCTCCTTCAATCAGGCCGGAACGTCGGCGAGTTTTTCGATCGCCGATTTGTGGAGGTCGCTCTCCTGCTGGAGCAGGTTGGCGATCGCGGTGTAGCTGCGCATCACCTCGACCATGCGGCTCATCTCGCCGACCGAATTCACGTTCGACTTCTCGACGTAGCCCTGCTGCAGGGTGGACTTGCTGTCAGTCTGCTGGTTGGCGGAGCCGGCGCCGTAGAGATTGGCGCCGAGCTTGGTCAGCTTGGCCGGATCGTCGAACGTCACCATGCGGATCTTGCCGCGGATCGAGTCGGTCTTGGCAGTGCCCTCCAGCACCGTCACGGTGCCGTCGGCGGCGACGTTGATGTCGTGGTCGGTCGGCTGGAACACGATCGGACCGCCGGTGCCGAGCACCAGGTTGCCGTCGGAGGTCATGAGCTGACCGGTGCTGCTGAGCGCGAACTTGCCGTCGCGGGTGTAACGCTCGGCGCCATTGGCCTGCACGGCGAAAAAGGCGTTGCCGCTGATCGCCATGTCGAGCGGGTTGTTGGTCGCCTCCATCGGCCCCTGGCCGACGTCGCGGTAGGTGCCGCGGTCCTGCACATAGGAGACCCGGCGGTCGGAGCCGACGAAATTGTCCTCATGCGCGTTCGAGTTGAGGTACTCCTCGAACAGCGAATGGTCGGCTTTGAAGCCGTTGGTATTGGCATTGGCGACGTTGTTGGCGATGACATCCATCTGCCGTTCCAACGTCATCTGCCGTGACAAGCCGATCAGAAGCGCATTCTGCATCGGTAAATCTCCCCTGCGTGAGATCCGCCATTTCGCTCTCCCAAGCGCCTCGGCCGATCCCGTGAAAGAGGCTGTCAGGTTCTCCCAAACCGTTCAGTCTCACCCCTCTCTGAGCGAAAGCCGTGCCAACTCGAAATAATTCGAAATTACAGAGGCTTGGCTATTTTCCGACGTCGCTGGCAGGGGGCAGAAAGGTTCTGTTAGCCATGTTTGCCCGGCAGATTTTTCCTAGTGGAGACCCAATCGAAAGGTTCCGTTAACCATTATTACCGTAGCGTTTGCTTGTAAGAGGAGCGCTTTGCGCTGGGGCATTTGTATCGCGTCACTGTCTGCCAGGAGGCTTCGCTCTTTCGACCCTTTTTGAGATGAGCGAGCCCGGACGATCATGGCGGATGAAGCGGAAAGCGGCGCAGGCGCGGAAGCCGCTGCCCCCAAAAGCAAGTTCAAGCTGATCCTGATCGTCGTCGGCGCGCTGGTCGTGCTCGGAGGCGGTGCCGCGACCTGGTTCCTGTTCTTCCATCATGGCGACGCCGAGCACCATGCCGAGGCCGCGCCCCCACCGAAGCCGCCGGTGTTCGTCGAGGTGCCAGACATGATGGTCAACCTCGCCGGCGCGCCCGGCGAGCGCGTGCAGTATCTGAAACTCAAGATCGTGCTCGAACTGAAGGAAGAGAAGCAGGTCGAGGCGATCAAGCCGACGATGCCGCGCGTCACCGACATCTTCCAGACCTATGTGCGCGAGCTCCGCTCGTCCGACCTCAACGGCTCCGCCGGCATCTTCCGCCTCAAGGAAGAGCTGACCAAGCGCGTCAACGCCGCGGTCGCGCCGGTGCAGGTCAGCGCGGTGCTGTTCAAGGAAGTCGTGCTCCAGTGAGGATGCAGGCGAAGGTGATGGGCTAGCGTCATGGCCGGCAACGAGCAGATGGACCAGGATGCGATTGCCGCCCAATGGGAGGCGTCGCTCGACTCCGAGGATCCCGCGGAGGCCGCGAAGGCTGCTGCCGAAAACGAACTCTCGGAGACGATGGCCCTGCAATGGGCGGCCATGGTCGAGGATGGCAGCCGCGACCTCGGCAACGGAAAGAATTCCGGCGAGCGGGTGCTGTCGCAGGAGGAGATCGACAATCTCCTCGGCTTCACCGTCGGCGACGTCACGCTCGACGACCATTCCGGCATCCGTGCGATCATCGATTCGGCGATGGTCTCCTATGAGCGCCTGCCGATGCTCGAAATCGTCTTCGACCGCCTGGTGCGGTTGCTGACGACCTCCTTGCGCAATTTCACCTCCGACAACGTCGAAGTCTCGCTCGACCGCATCACCTCGGTGCGCTTCGGCGACTATATGAACTCGATCCCGCTGCCCGCCGTCCTCACCGTCTTCAAGGCCGAAGAGTGGGACAATTTCGGCATGGCGACGGTCGATTCCAACCTGATCTATTCGATGATCGACGTGCTGCTCGGCGGCCGCCGCGGCTCGAGCCAGCTGCGCATCGAGGGCCGGCCCTACACCACGATCGAGACCGAGCTGGTCAAGCGGCTGGTCGAGGTGGTGCTGGCAGATGCCGAACAGGCGTTCCGGCCGCTATCGCCGGTGACCTTCACGATCGACCGGCTCGAGACCAATCCGCGTTTCGCCGCAATCAGCCGTCCGGCCAATGCCGCGATTCTGGTGCGCCTGCGCATCGACATGGAAGATCGCGGCGGCAACATCGAGCTGCTGCTGCCCTACGCGACCATCGAACCGATCCGGGCCGTCCTGCTCCAGATGTTCATGGGCGAAAAGTTCGGCCGCGACCAGATATGGGAAGGCCATTTCGCCACCGAGATCGTCCAGGCCGAGATCTCCGTCGACGCCGTGCTCTACGAAGCCGACATTCCGCTCAAGGAGCTGATGCGGCTGAAGGTCGGCGACACGCTGCCGCTGGACATGCGCGCGGATGCCAACGTCACCGTGCGCTGCGGCGACGTCATGATCACCGAAGGACGCATGGGCCGGGTCGGCGACCGGGTCGCGATCCGCGTGACGAAACCCTTGCGCAAGCCAAGTACGACACTTGCGATGTTCGAGAAGGTGGACGAACAGAACAAGCTGATGGAGGCCCCATGAACCACTCCCTAGGAATGGCGATCGAGACGCTGGTGGCTATCCTGCTGATGCTCACGATCGGCTACTGCATGCTGCTCAACAAGCGGCTGACGCGGCTGAAGGCGGACGAGCATTCGCTGAAGGCTGTCATCGGCGAGCTGATTACCGCGACCGAGATCGCCGAGCGCGCGATCGGCGGGCTGAAGCTGGCTGTGCGCGACGTCAACGAGAATCTCGGCAGCCAGCTTGCCGCCGCCACGCAGATGTCCGACCAGCTCCACAAGCAGCTCGGCGAAGCCGACAACGTGGTGCGCCGCCTCTCCAAGATTGCGATCGCGGCGCGTCCGGTGACGAATCCGGAAATGGCGACCGCGACCGCGCCCGCGGCCAAGCCGTCGCCTGCGAAGGCGGTGGCAGCTGCCGCCGAAGCCTTCTCCGAACGCCGAAGGTCCAACGGTCTTGCCGCATAAAGCCAGGGTATGAAGTCATTCCGTAACATCCGCGTCATTCCGGTCGTCCTGGTTGCGGTCGCAGGTCTCGCCACGCTAAAAGTGGCGGGGCTCGTGATGAATGGCGGCTATGTCTTCGATTACCAGCCGAACTCGACGAAGAAGTCCTGGGCGCAGGAAAATTTGAACTTCCCGACCGGGCGAGACGACCCTGACATCACCGGCTCGACGCATGGCGCGCCAGCGGAAGCGCCGAAGCCGGCCGCGCCCGAGACCAAGCTCGAGGGCACCCCGGTCAAGATGGACGAGGCCCAGCCGCAGGTCTCGGCCTCGGAGCGCGCGATCCTGGAACGCTTGCAGGCGCGCCGCCAGGAGATCGAGTCCCGCCAGCGCGAGATCGATATCCGCGAGAGCCTCTTGAAGTCGGCCGAGAAGCGCATCGAAGGCAAGGTCGAGGAGATGAAGGCGGTGGAATCCCGCATCACCGCGACCCAGGCCGAGCAGAAGGCCGCCGAGGCCCAGCGCTTGAAGGGCCTCGTGACCATGTATGAGAGCATGAAGCCCAAGGACGCCGCACGGGTGTTCGACCGGCTGGAGATGGGCGTGCTGATCGAGATCGCCTCGGCAATCGCTCCGCGAAAGATGTCCGATATCCTGGGACTGATGTCGTCGGAAGCCGCCGAGCGGTTGACCGTCGAAATGGCCCGTCGTGCCAATGGGGGCGGGGATCAGGCTGCCTCCGCCGGTGATCTCCCCAAGATCGACGGCAAGCCGACGCAAAAGCCGAATTGAGGGCTCATACTTAAGAAGTCCTTAATTGGCAAAATCTACATTCGAAGGCATCGGCCGGCACCAGTGTCGGCGTGGACCCGTCGAACCGGAAGAAATGCCGCCAATGGCGCGAGAGGCTGCCGCTGGATCTGTGTCGCGAGCCCGCGCTTTGGCGCTGGGGCTGTCGCGCCATGTCCGAAAGGCGCACCTGCTGGCAGCCTGCCTTCTGATCGGCCTCGGTTCGCCTGTCCAGGCGGCCGATGCGGTCCGGGGCGAGGCGAGTTTTTCGGCCAGCGGCGGCTTCGCCCGTCTCGTAATCAAGCTCGGCGAGGACGTTCCCTCCGAGGTCACGACCGCCGGCTCCATCCTCATCATCCGCTTTGACCGGCCCGTCGACGTTCCCGTCGATCGCGTGCCGGAAGGTGCGCCCGATTACGTCAACTCGGCCCGGCGCGATCCTGACGGCAGTGCGATCCGGCTGTCGCTGGCGCGCCGTGTCACCGTCAACACCATGAATGCCGGCGAGCGCACTTTCGTCGACCTGATGCCGGAAGGCTGGAAGGGGCCGCCGCCGAGCCTGCCTCAGGAAGTTGTCAAGGAGCTTGCCGAGCGCGCGCGTGCGGCCGAGCGTGCGCTGCGCGCCCAACGCGCTGCTGCCGAGAGCAAGAAGCGTCCGCAGATCCGTGTGCGCGCCTCGGTACAGCCGACCTTCGTGCGCTTCGCGTTCGAGATGCCCGACGGCGTCGGCGTCTCCTCCGTGCTCAACGAGCAGAAGCTGACGCTGGCTTTCAACGCCAATCTCAGTTTCGACCTCGCGGATGCCGTCGTCGCAGCGCCGCCGAATGTCGCTTCGATCAAGCAGAAGTCCGATATCGACCAGACCAGTGTCGAGATCGCGCTGATCGGCGATTCCGATGTGCACTCCTTCCGCGACGACAAGAACTACGTCGTCGACATCGCGTTCCAGCCTGACAAAGGCAAGGCGGCTGCGACGCCTGAAGCCACTATCGCGAAGGCCGAATCCGGCGGTCACGGACCCGCCGCCGAAAAGCCGGCGGTCGCAAAGCCGAAGGACGCTCATCGCGAGATCACGCCGCCGACCTCGGAGGCGATTGCGCGCGAAGCCAAGATCGAGGTGACGCCCGAGGCGAAGTCAGAGGCGAAGCCGGAAGCACCCGCCGCGATGCCCCCCGCTGAGGCACCGAAGCCGGCACTGGCGGTTGCAGCACCCGTCACCGAACCGCCGCACGCCCAAGCGCCCGGGGAAGTACCCAAGGAAGCCGCCGCACCGGTCACGCCCGTCAAGCCAGCGGCACCTGCGGTTGCCGAAGCGCCCAAGGAGGTCGTCGAGGAAGCGGCCAAGGAACTGGTCAAGGATGTTCCTAAAGAGGCCGTAAAGGCCGAAACCAAGCCTGCGCCCAAGCCAGCACCTGCTGAGGCGCAAGCCGCGCCGCCGGCTCCTGTTGCCAGCGTCGATGCGCGCCGTGACAGCGATGGCCTGCGCGTGACATTCCCGCTTCCTGTCGCAACGCCGGCCGCCGCGTTCCGCCGCGGCGACACGGTGTGGCTGGTGTTCGACTCGCAGAAGCCGATCGACGTCGAGGCGATCCGCACCAAGGGCGGCGCGATGATCGGTGAGGTCACCCGCATGCCGCTCGAGAAAGGGCAGGCGGTGCGCATCCGTCTCACCCGTCCGCTGGTCTATTCGCTGACCAGCGAGGAGGTGGGCAAGGAGACCAACTGGCTGCTCACGCTCGCCGACAAGATCCAGGCGACGCCGCTGCCGCTGATGATGTCGCGCAACATCACCGATCCAGCGCTCGCCAACATCGCCATCCCCTTTTTCAATCCGGGCCTGTTGCACAAGCTGACCGATCCCGACGCCGGCGACATGCTCTACGTCGTCACCGCGCAACGGCCGGTCCGCGGCTTCATCAAGCGGCAGGATCTCGTCGATCTCTCGCTGCTGGAATCCGCGCACGGCATCGCGATCCGGCCGAATTCCGACGAGGTCGGCGTCGAGGTCGGATCGGATAAGGTCATCCTCGGCAAGAAGGGCGGCCTGACGCTGTCGCCGGTCGACGTTTCGGCCGAGCGCGCACCGACCGCGGTGCGGCCGGTCTTCAATCCCGAGGGCTGGCGCAAGGGCCAGGCGGAAGATTTCTGGACCCGCCAGAGCGATCTGATCATGGCGATCTCGGCCGTCGAGCCGGCGCAGCGTTCGCTGCCGCGGCTCGATCTCGCCCAGTTCTACATGTCGCGCGCGATGTATCACGAAGCCAAGTCCGTGACCGAATTGATGCTGTCCGATCCCCTCAACAAGGAGGAGAGTGCTGCGCTAATCATCCACGCGATCGCGAGCATCCTGATCGGCCGGCCGGCACAGGGCCTGAAGGATCTCGCCAATCCCGTGATCGGCAACAGCCACGACTCGCAGCTGTGGAAGGCGCTCGCCTATGCGCGCCAGGGCAAATGGGCGGATGCCCGCGAAAAATTCAAGAACGTCGAATTCGCCATCGCCTCGCTGCCGCTTGACATCCAGCGCATCGTGACGATGGACGCGATGCACGCCTCGCTCGAGGTGAAGGACTATGCTGGCGCCTCCAAGCGACGCGGCGAGATCGAGGTCATCGGCGTGTCGCCCGAGGCTGCGCCCGGCTTTGCCGTGCTGCGCGGCCGGCTCGCCGAAGCGCTCGGGCACGACAAGGACGCGCTCGACGACTACAAATTCGCGGTCGCCTCGAATGATCGGCCAGCCGCCGCCGAAGCCAAGCAGCTCGAGGTCGCGCTGCGTCAGAAGCGCGACGAGATCAGCAAGGAAGACGCGCTGCGCGAGCTCGAGACGCTGTCGATGACCTGGCGCGGCGACGCGGTCGAGGTCAAGACGCTGCAGATGTTGTCGCAGATGTATTCGGAGAACGGACGCTATCGCGACGCGCTTACCGCGGCGCGCACAGCGACCAAGCTCCAGCCGAACGCGGAAGCCTCGCGCCAGGCGCAGGATCTGGCGTCGGATCTGTTCACGCAGATATTCCTGGGGCCGAAGGGCGACGAGCTGCCGCCAGTCGAGGCGCTCGGGATGTTCTACGAGTTCCGCGAGCTGACGCCGATCGGCCGCCGCGGCGACGAGCTGATCCGCCGCCTGGCCGATCGTCTCGCCTCGATCGATCTGCTCGACCAAGCCGCGGAGCTCCTGCAATACCAGGTTGACCACCGCCTCGAAGGCGCGGCACGTGCGCAGGTCGCAGCCCGCCTTGCCATGATCTATCTCGCCAACCGCAAGCCCGACATGGCGATCACGGCGTTGCGCGCGAGCCGCATCAGCGATCTCTCCGGCGAGTTGCGGCAGCAGCGCCTGCTGCTCGAGGCGCGGGCGCAGAGCGACGTCGGCCGCCATGATCTCGCGCTCGACATCGTCTCCAATGTCTCGGGCCGCGAGGTGCTGCGGCTGCGGTCCGACATTTTCTGGGCGGCGCGGCGCTGGCGCGAGTCCGCCGAGCAGATCGAACTCTATTACGGCGAACGCTTCCGCGACTTCAAGCCGCTCAATGCAGTGGAGAAGAGCGACATCATCCGTGCCGCCGTCGGCTATGCGCTCGCCGACGACTCGATCGGGCTGTCGCGCTTCCGCGAGAAATACGCCCCCCTGATGAGCGAGAGTGCGGACCGGCTCGCCTTCGATATCGCCAGCAAGCCGGCAGGTGCCTCGAGCGCCGAATTCGCCGAAATCGCAAAACTCGCCGCAAGCGTCGACACGCTCGACGGATTCCTCCGCGAGATGAAGCGGCGCTTCCCCGACGCCACCGCGCGTGCACCCGCCGCTCCGCAGGCCAAGGACGAGACCGATCACACCGGCTCGCTGCCGACGATCCCCGTCGTGCGGCAGATCAAGATGACGCGGTAGGAACCTGCTGCTTCTGGCCTCTCGACAGGTGCCGGGCGAGACGGCAACCTATGCGCCTTCATGCCGGGAGAGCGTTGATATGAGCAAGCCTGCCAAGACCGAAGCCGAACTCATCGCCATGGCGCGGGCCGAGTTGAAGGTCCATGCCGACGGTCCCGATGGCTTGACCATCTCGATCGTCCGCGACGGCGATAGCTGGGAGTTCCGCGCCGATGCCGACCAGACGACACGGGATAGGCCCGGCTTCCCCGAAAGTGTCGCCATGCTGGTGCAGATCGGCGATCACCTCAGCAAGCAGTATGACGTGAACGGGTAGGGGCCGATGGCCACTATCCCCCGTAACTCTGCACTAAACTCCCGGCCACCAGCGACCAGCCGTCGACCAGCACGAAGAAGATCAGCTTGAACGGCAGCGAGATCGTCGCGGGCGGCAGCATCATCATGCCCATCGACATCAGCACCGAGGCGACGACGAGGTCGATGATCAGGAAGGGGAGGAACAGCAGGAAGCCGATCTCGAAGGCGCGCTTCAGCTCGGAGATCATGAAGGCGGGGACGAGGATGCGCAGCTCGAGCTCGTCGGGCGTGGCCGGCGGCGGCTCGCCGGAGAGGTCCAGAAACAGCTTCAGGTCTTTCTCGCGAACGTTCTTCTGCATGAATCCGCGCAGGGGGACGGAGGCGCGCTGGAGCGCGTCCTCGACGCTGATCTGGTTGGCGACGAGCGGGCGGATGCCGTCGTCGTAGGATTTTTGCAGCACCGGCCCCATCACGAAGAAGGTGAGGAACATCGCCAGCGCCAGGATCACCGAGTTGGGCGGCGCGGTCGCCGTGCCCATCGCGGTGCGCAGCAGCGACAGCACGACCACGATGCGCGTGAACGACGTCATCATGATCAGGATCGACGGCGCGATCGACAGCACCGTGAGCAGCGCGATCAGCTGGATCGCGCGCTCGGTGACGCCGCCACCGCCCGCACCGCCGCCGCCGCCGAGATTAATGCTGATGTCCTGCGCATGCGCAGGCATTGCGAGCGACGTCGCGGCGATCAGGACAGAAAAAAAGAATACTCTACGCGGGAAGGACGGCAGCCTCACGAAGACGGCTTCGGACGGCCGAGCAGCGAGGCCATCTCGTCTTCGAGATTTTCAAAGCTGGTCTTCTCCGGAGCCGGCCTGGCCGGCGGAGCGGGAGGTGACGGCGGCTCGCTGCGTGCGGCGCGCGGCGGGGCTGCGGGAGGATCCGGCGCAACCGGCGGGGCGATGGTCTCGCCGGAGGGACGACGGAGCGCCGCCTCGAGGCGCTGGGCCATCTCGGCGAGATTTTGCTCGGCACTGGACGGCGCGGCAGCCGCGGCCGGCGGAGCAACGGGCGGAGCCTGCGGCACGGGCGGAGGAGGAGGCGGTGGCGCGGCTGCGCGCTCGGCACGCACCGGCGGCACCTTCACCGGCTCGCTCGCGCGCGGCGGGCGCGGCATCAGCGGCGGCTCGCTGCGCGCAACGCGCGGCGGCATCGGTTCGGGCGAAAAGCCGCCGAGTGCCGGTTCGCCGCGGCGTTCGGCCAGAGCGGGCGCCGGCCGGCGGACTTCGTCGGCGAAGGACGGACGGGCGGGCCGCGGCGGCGGCTCGGGCATCTGCGGCTCGGGATGATCGAGCACTTCGGGTCGCGGCGCTTCGTCGGCCCAGCTGCCGACATCGGGCATCGGGGCGAGGCGCGGCGGCTCGGCGGCGCTGGGACGCTGCGGAATCTGGTCGCGGCCAGCGGCGGCGCGCACGATATTCGGTTCGACGACGATGTCGGTCGGGCCGCCGATCATCAGGAGATGTTCGACATTGTCACGGCGCACCAGCACCAGGCGCCGGCGGCCATCGACCGCGGCAGCGTCGATCACGGCAAGCCGGGGCATCCTGCCGCGCTGAGTGTTGGCGCCGAGCCGGGTGGTCGCGAATCGGCGGACCAGCCACGCCGCGACGCCGATCAACGCCAGCACGACGATGAACGCGACGATGAAGGTGATAGGGCTACCGTTCATACCTGTCCCCGGTAAATGGCGCTTCTCTCGTGCCTATGGTCGGATAGGCCGACCATCGACGTGCGATGCCCCAAAACTGCGATTTCTTAACGTCCCGCGGCATGTTTTGCCGTCCCCAACTCTTAATAACCTATGAATCGCCCGATCCAAAACGACTTCTTGGCCTGTGCAGGGACCGCCAAGCGGTTGGGTTAATATGGCTTTTGTAGCGCGTAGAATCACGGGGGGGAGCAACGCCTGTCTCAATCAGAAACATGGATCCACCGCGCCTTAACCACCTGTTAACCATACACGCGGCAAATTCTGCCTAGCTTCGGACCCCAGGGTCAGCAAGAGGCGGAAGGAGCCGCAACGATGTCCATCAACGATCTTCCGGTGCTGTCGGCGCTTCGCACCAAGATGCAGTGGCACCAGGAACGCCAGCGCGTCCTGTCCGAGAACGTCTCCAATTCCGACACCCCCAATTTCCGGCCGCGCGAGCTGATCGAGCCGAAATTCGACAAGACCGGCGCCCCCACAGGCTCGATGGGGCCGCTGGCCTTGGCCGTCACCAGTGCGTCGCACATGACGCCGTCTGGGGCCTCGAGCTTCGACCAGAACAAGAATGCGGGTTTCGAGACCCGCCCCGCGGGCAATGCCGTCAATCTCGAAGAGGAGATGACGAAGTCCGCCAACAACCAGATGGATTATGCGGCGGTGACCTCGCTCTATTCGAAGAGCCTGCACCTCCTGAAGACCGCGATCGGCAAGGGCTAGAGCTAAGAGAGGCGCATCATGGCGAATGACAGCAGTGACTTTGCCCGCTCGATGGCGATCGCGACCTCCGGGTTGCGAGCGCAGGCCGGGCGCATGCGGGTGATTTCCGAGAACATCGCGAATGCGGATTCGACCGCGTCGACCGCCGGCGGCGATCCCTATCGGCGTAAGGTGCCGACGTTCTCCTCGGCACTCGACCGCACGCTCGACGCGCAGGTCGTTACGCTCGGCAAGATCAAACCCGACCAGTCCAACTTCCGCGTCAAATACGAGCCGAGCAATCCAGCGGCCGATGCCACCGGCAACGTCAAATATCCCAACGTCAATTCGGTGATCGAGATGACCGACATGCGCGATGCGCAGCGGTCCTACGAGGCCAACGTCAACATCATCAGTGCGACGCGCCGGATGATCCAGCGCACGCTCGACATCCTCAAGAGCTGAACAGGACACCTGAGCCATGGCAACACCGTCAATAGCGGCCAATGCTTATGCCAACCTTGCGCGCGTGCTGGAAAATACCGGCGCCGGCAAGGGCAGCGAGGCGAGCGGGCAGTCCTTTGCCTCGCTGCTGAAGGACGCTGTCGGCAGCGTCATGGAGTCCGGCCGCAAGTCTGACGCCCAGACCGTGGCGATGGCCTCCGGCAAGGCCAACGTGATGGACGTGGTGACGGCGGTCGCCGACACCGACGTCGCGGTGTCGACGCTGGTCTCGGTCCGCGACCGCGTGATCGCGGCGTATGAAGACATCATGAAGATGCCGATCTGATGGGGATGGCGAATGGCGAGTGGCGAATTGTTCCCATTCGCAACTCGCTACTCACCATTCGCTTTCTTGCTGCCATCAAGAGAACCAACAACGGAAGTTTGAAATGACCGGACCCGAGACCCTCGACGTCGCCCGCGATGCGATCTGGACCATTGTGATCGTCTCCTCGCCGCTGATGGTGGTCGGGCTCGTGGTGGGCGTGATCGTGTCGCTGTTCCAGGCGCTGACGCAGATTCAGGAGCAGACGCTGGTCTACGTGCCGAAGATCCTGGCCATCTTTGCCACATTGCTACTGGCGTTACCGTTCATGGCCGACGCGCTCCATTCCCACATGCTGCGGATCTCGTCGCGAATCATCGGCGGCTGAGGCACTATGCGCCTAACATGCGCATCGACGTCTCGTTGCTGCCGGCGCTTGCCGCGGCCTTCATGCTCGCCTTCGCCCGGATCGGTGCGATGGTGATGCTGCTGCCGGGGCTCGGCGAGACCAACATCCCGACGCGGATCAAGCTGTCGATCGCGCTTCTTCTGACGCTGATCATCCTGCCGCTGCATCGCAACGCCTACCAGGTCGACATGGGCTCGCTCGCGCCGATGCTGGTGCTGATGCTTCATGAAATCGTGATCGGCATCGTGCTCGGCGCAACCGCGCGCGTGACGCTGTCGGCGCTGCAGGTCGCAGGCGCCGTGATCGCACAGCAGATGGGGCTAGGCTTCGTCACGTCGGTCGATCCGACCCAGGGGCAGCAGGGCGTCCTGGTCGGCAATTTCCTCACCATGCTGGGCGTCACGCTGCTGTTCGCCACCGACAGCCATCATCTGGTGATCGCGGCGTTGAACGACAGCTATGCGATCTTCGCGCCGGGCGAGACCATGTCGAGCGGTGACGTCGCCTCGCTTGCCACGCGGGCCTTTTCCGCCGCGTTCCTGCTCGGCCTGCAGCTGTCGGGACCGTTCCTGGTGTTCGGCCTCGTCTTCAATATCGGGCTCGGCGTGCTGGCGCGGCTGATGCCGCAGATGCAGGTCTATTTCGTCGGCGTGCCGCTGTCGATCTTCGCGGGCTTCATGGTGCTGGCCGTGGTGCTCACGGCGATGATGGGCACTTACCTCGACTACTTCATCGGTGTCATGCACCAGATGCTGCCGCTCAAGTAGGTGATCGATGGCGGAAGACAACGATCCAGAGAGTCAAACAGAAGACCCGACGCAAAAACGTCTCGAAGAGGCGCTTGAACGCGGCGACGTCGCCAAGAGCCAGGAGATCAACACCTGGTTCATGATCGCGGGCGGCACGCTTGTGGTCTCGACCTTCTCCGGCTCGGTCGGTAGTGGATTGCTGACGCCGATGCGCAATCTGCTTGCCAATTCCTGGATGATCAAAACCGACCCCGGGAACCTGCTCGCGCTGATGCAGCAGGTCGAAGTCGCGGTGTTCGCGGCGGTCGGCGTGCCCTTGCTGATGCTGGTGCTGGCTGCGATTGCCGGCAACCTGCTCCAGCACCGGCTGGTGTGGTCGGCGGAATCTCTCACGCCCAAATTCAGCAAGCTCTCGCCGGCTGCCGGCTTCAAGCGCATCTTCGGCAAGCAGGCCGGGGCCAATTTTCTGAAGGGCATCGGCAAGCTCGTCGTGCTCGGTGCGGTCATGACCACGGTTCTGTGGCCTGAGCGGGACCGCATGGAGGCGATGGTCAGGCTCGATCCGATGGCCATGCTGGGCGCCACCACCAGCTTGACCGTTCATCTGCTCGGTGCAGTGGTCGCGGCGCTCGCGATCATCGCCATTGGCGACTATTTCTTCCAGTATCGCAGCTGGTTCCAGCGTCAGAAGATGTCGCTCCAGGAGATCAAGGAAGAGTTCAAGCAGTCCGAAGGCGACCCGCATATCAAGGGCAAGCTCAGGCAGTTGCGCCAGCAGCGCTCCAGGAAGCGCATGATGGCCGCGGTTCCCAAGGCCTCCGTGATCATCACCAACCCGACCCACTATTCGGTGGCGCTGTCCTACGAGCGCGGCATGTCGGCGCCGATCTGCGTCGCCAAGGGCGTCGACAACCTCGCCTTCAAGATCCGGGAGATCGCGCGCGAGCACGACATTCCGATCGTCGAGAACGTGCCGCTGGCCCGCGCGCTTTATGCGACCGCCGAAATCGACAAGGAAATCCCCGTCGAGCACTACCATGCGGTCGCCGAAGTCATCGGCTACGTCATCCGGCTGAAGCGCGGTTTCAGCGCCGCGCAGCAATAAAACCCCCGGAAAGTACCGGAAATGGCTGTAAACTGGGAATCAGCGTACCTTTCGCCCCTGCCGCCCTTGCGTCCGCGGGTCCGATTCAGGCAGGGAGGACCCGACGTGCCCCGTGGCGCGTTGATTCTCTGCCGACAGGCCATATCAGCGTGAAATGACTGCCGAGACCGACCACGACCTGTCACGCGAGCCCGTTGCGGCGCATGAGCCGTCGCCGCGATCTGGCAGCATTGCGCTGGTGCTGCTGGTGGCCACCGGCCTCGTCGCGGTCGCCATCGGGCTGATGACGCTCGGGCGCGCGCAGGCGCAGCCCTATATCCTCGGCATCCTCGCCGTGCTGGCGATGATCGGCCTCTTCAACTTGTTCGCCTTCGCCGCTGGAATCATCCGCTTCGTCGACCGCAATCTCGATGATCCCGTGATGGGTCGAATCGCCGATCACGCCTTCGACGGCCTCGCGGTGACCGATCCGCGCGGCCACGTGGTCTATTCCAACGCGGCCTATCTGACGCTGACCGGCGCCTCCGGCCCGCAGGACGTGAGGCCAGTCGAGCGCGTCTTCATCGGCAACCCTGACGTCTCCGAAGCGGTGTTCCGCCTGCTCAAGGCGGCGCGCGAGGGCAAGCGGCAGCAGGAAGAGGTGCGCATTTCCGGTCAGGACGGCAGCCACGGGCGCTGGCTGCGCATGCGCGTGCGCCCACTCGGCACCGGAAAGCGCGAAGCCAAATATGCGGTGTGGTCGATCGCCGACATTACCCGCGACCGCGAGCGCCAGGAGGACGTGTTCCAGGAACTCCAGCACGCGATCGAGTATCTCGATCACGCGCCGTGTGGCTTCTTCTCGGTCAATCCCGCCGGCGAGCTCGCTTACGTCAACGCGACGCTGGCGAACTGGCTCGACTATGATCTTGCCGAAATCGGCTCGGGCGACCTGAAGCTCGCCGACATCGTCTCCGGCGACGGCGCTTCGCTGCTGTCTTCGATCGTGGCGGTGCCGGGCGAGGTCAAGACCGAAGTCTTCGACATCGATCTGCGCATGCGCACCGGCAAGACCATGCCGGTTCGGCTCTATCACAAGCTTGCCTTCGGTGCCGACGGCGCGCCGGGGCCGTCGCGCACGCTTGTGATCAGCCGTGCACGCGACGAGCGCAGCGATCCCGATCGTGCCGCCGAAGTGCGCTTCATGCGCTTTTTCGACCACACGCCGATGGCGATCGCCACCGTCGATCGCGGCGGCAACGTCGTGCGCGCGAACGCGCGCTACGCCAAGCTCGCGCAGGGCCTCGGGCTCGACAGCGCCAGCAAGTCGATCTTCCGCGCCGTCAATGCGCGCGACCGCCATTTGGTGATTGCGGCCATCAACCAGGCCGCCGAAGGCCAGGCTGACATCTCGCCGGTCGAGGTGGCGCTGGAGGGGACCAAGGAGCGCTGGGGCCAGTTCTTCGTCACGCCGGTGGATGCGGCCGAGAACGACGCTGAAGCTGCGATCGTACATATGCTCGAGACCACCGAGCGGCGCGCGCTGGAGAACCAGATCAACCAGTCGCAGAAGATGGAGACGGTCGGCCAGCTCGCCGGCGGCATCGCCCACGACTTCAACAACGTGCTTTCCGCCATCATGATGGCGAACGACTTCCTGCTGAACGCGCACAAGCCGACCGATCCGTCGTTCCAGGACATCATGCAGATCAAGCAGAACGCGACGCGGGCAGCGACGCTGGTGCGGCAGCTGCTCGCGTTCTCGCGGCGGCAGACGCTGCGGCCGCAGGTGCTCGATCTCGGCGATGCGCTTTCAGATCTCACCATGTTGCTGCGCCGGCTGATCGGCGAGAAGGTCAAGCTCGAGACCATCCACGGCCGCGATCTCTGGCCGGTCAAGGTCGACGTCTCCCAGTTCGAGCAAGTCATCGTCAACCTCGCCGTGAACGCGCGCGACGCCATGCCCGACGGCGGCAAACTCATCATCCGCACCGCCAACGTCAACACCGAGGACGCGGGCAAGCTCGCCTACAAGGGCATGCCGGCGGCGGATTATGTGCGGATCGAGGTCGCCGACACCGGCACCGGCATCCCCGCCGATATCCGCGACAAGATCTTTGAACCGTTCTTCTCGACCAAGGAAGTCGGCAAGGGCACTGGCCTTGGCCTTTCAACCGTGTACGGCATCGTCAAGCAGACCGGCGGCTTCATCTATGTCGATTCCGAGCCGGGGCAGGGCACCTCATTCCACATCTTCCTGCCACGCCATCACGCCGAGCCGGAGGTGCAGGTCGAGCAGCCGGTGGTGGCAGTTGGCGCCGCGAAGGACGCTGCGCCCGGAGCAGGGGAGGCCAAGCCCCGTACCGATCTCACGGGGCAGGGCACCATCCTGCTGGTCGAGGACGAAGAGGGCCTGCGCGCCCTGAACGCACGCGGCCTGCGCTCGCGCGGCTACACCGTCGTCGAGGCCGAGAACGGCGTCGAGGCGATGGAGCTGCTGGACGAACAAAGCGGCGGGATCGATCTCGTCGTCTCCGACGTCGTGATGCCGGAGATGGACGGGCCGACGCTGCTCAAGGCCATGCGGGAGAAGAACCCCGACATCCGCTTCATCTTCGTCTCCGGCTACGCCGAAGATGCCTTCGAGAAAAGCCTGCCCGAGGGACAGCAGTTCGACTTCCTGCCAAAACCATTCACGCTCAGCCAGCTCGTGGCGGCGGTGAAGGAGACGATGACGAAGCAGGGGTGAGGCTTAGCTGTCGCCCCGGCAAAAATCAGGACGACATCGCGGAGATATCATGTGCAAAGCGCCGGTAACTGGCGACCACAGTTCCCGGCCGCACCTCGCCAAACCCACGGCAAATATGGGCTTTGGCCATATCCCCGCGACTGAGGGCCGCAGCCGGGGGTTCCAGAACCGGCTTCCATTTTGTAGAAGGCTGCCCATCTTACTGGCACGTCCCCATGCCGGGGATTTGGGAAACGAACATGAATTTCTCGCAATGGTCCCGCACTCTCGTGAAGACGATTGCCGTCGTCCTGGCGCTTGCGCTGCCGACGGCACTTGCGATGTCCTCCGCTGACGCCCGCGTCGGTGGCGGCTTCTCGTCGGGTTCGCGCGGTGCGCGGACGTTCTCGGCCCCGCCGTCGACTACGACCGCGCCGGGCTCGACCTCGCAATTCAACCGCACCTACAGCCAGCCGGGCGCCGGCATGAACACGGCCGCGCCCGCGCGCGGCGGCCTGTTCGGCCGCGGTGGTGGCTTCCTGGGTGGTCTTGCGGCCGGTTTCCTCGGCGCAGGCCTTCTGGGCATGCTGTTCGGCGGTGGCCTGTTCGGCGGCCTCGGCGGGTTGTCGTCGATCCTGGGTCTGATCATCCAGATCGTGCTTGTCGTGTTCGTGGTGCGGCTGGCGATGTCCTGGTGGCAGCGCCGTAACACGCCGCAGGCGGCCTATGCCGGCACTGACGCCGGTCCGGGACCGCAGACTAGCTATCGCAGGGGCCTCGGTGGAGGTGTCGGCAGTGGTCTTGGTTCAGGTCTTGGCGGCGGTTTCGGCTTCGGCGCCAACAATGCGCCGCTCGAGATCAAGCCTGATGACTACGAGGCGTTCGAGCGCCTGCTCGGCGACATCCAGGCCGCGTGGTCGAATGAGGACGTCGCCAAGCTGCACACGCTCGCGACGCCGGAAATGGTCTCTTATTTCGAGAGGGATCTCGCAGAGAACCGCGCGCGCAATGCCGTCAACAAGGTGACCAACGTCAAGTTGTTGCAGGGCGATCTCGCGGAATCCTGGCGCGAAGGCGAGACTGACTATGCAACGGTGGCGATGCGCTTTGCGCTCACCGACAAGACGGTCGACCGCAACACCGGCGCGATCGTCGCCGGCAGCGAGCAGCCGGGCGAAGTCACTGAAGTCTGGACGTTCGCTCGCCGCGCGGGCAACGCCTGGGAATTGTCGGCGATCCAGCAGACCAACTGATCGCGCGCGATCGGAGACACCAGGGCGTCGTGCTTCCAGCACGGCGCCTTTTTCTTTTGGACGTCTCGCATCGCGGCCCCGGAATAAGCGGACGCGCGTCGGGTTGACATCAGGCGGCCAAATACAAACACAATTGGGAGGACAAGATGATCCGCATCGAGAAATCCGTGACGATGTCAGGCCTCGCGCTCGCCAAGACTGCGCTGGTAATGGCCTTGCTTGCGGCGCCAGCGGCGCAAGCACAGTCGGCTGGCATGACCTTCTTCGTGACCTCCAACGGTCTTGGCAAGGGTGCCGATCTCGGCGGCCTCGATGGCGCCGACGCGCAGTGCCAGAAGCTGGCGCAGGCCGGCGGCGCCGCCGCAAAAACCTGGCACGCCTATCTCTCGACGCAAGCCGCCGACGGCAAGCCCGCCGTCAACGCAAAAGACCGCATCGGCAAGGGACCGTGGCAGAACGCCAAGGGCGTGGTGATCGCCAAGGACGTTGCCGATCTGCATGGCGCGGCCAACAACCTGACCAAGCAAACCGCGCTGAGCGAGAAGGGGGACGTCATCAACGGCCGCGGCGACACGCCGAACCGGCATGACATCCTCACGGGATCGCAAGCCGACGGCACCGCCTTTGCCGCGGGTGACGACAAGACCTGCAAAAACTGGACGTCGAGCACGCAAGGTGCGGCGATGCTCGGTCATGTCGATCGTCAAGGTCTGCGCGACGACGAGCCGTCAAGGTCCTGGAACAGCTCTCACCCCTCGCGCGGACCCGACGGCGGCTGCTCGCAGGCCGATCTGAAGACCACCGGCGGCGACGGCCTGCTGTATTGTTTTGCGGCGAATTGAGAGGCTCTCTCCTCCGTCATTGCGAGCGCAGCGAAGCAATCCAGACTGTCGCCGCCGAGGGACTCTGGATTGCTTCGCTGCGCTCGCAATGACGAGTGTGGGGCGTGAGCATCTGGCCCCCACGCTGACGGAACCTTCGGCTGCGTGTTACATTGGTTCCGTCGCTTCCACGCTCACGGACCCCTCCCATGAAATACGAGCTCTACTACTGGCCCGAGATCCAGGGCCGCGGCGAATATGTGCGGCTGGCGGTGGAGGAGGCGGGTGCGGCTTACGACGACGTCGCACGCGGCCCGCGTGGCACGGCCGCGATGATGAAGATGATGGAAGCCCACAAGGGTACGCCCCCCTTTGCGCCGCCGTTCCTGAAAGCGGGCAAGCTCGTCATCGGCCAGACCGCCAACATCCTGCTCTATCTCGGAGCCCGTCATGCCCTCGCGCCGAAGACAGAAGCCGGAAAACTCTGGGTGCACCAGCTTCAATTGACGATCACCGATCTCGTGGTCGAGGTCCACGACACCCATCATCCGCTCGGCCCTTCGAAGTACTACGAAGACCAGAAGCCGCCGGCGAAGAAGCGCACCGCCGACTTCTGGGACGAGCGCGTGCCGAAATATCTCGGCTATTTCGAGCAGCTTCTCGAGGACAATGGCGGCGCTTACGTCACTGGCCGCAAGGTGACCTATGTCGATCTCTCGCTGTTCCAGCTTGTCGATGGCCTGCGTTACGCCTTCCCCAAGCGCATGAAGGCGTTCGAGAAAAAAATCCCCGGCCTCGTCGGCCTGCACGACCGCGTGGCCGCGCGGCCGAACATCAAGGCCTATCTCGCAAGCGAACGCCGCATTCCCTTCAACGAGCAGGGAATCTTCCGGCGCTATCGCGAGCTTGACGCGTGACTCACCATATGCCCGGCAGCAGGCGGTAGCGCACGCGCGCCGCATAATCGGCATAGCCGGGCAGGCCCGCGATGAGCGTGCGCTCCTCGATGCGGATGCGGACCGCAAGCAGCACCAGGAAGAGCGGCGCAATCGCCAACCCCCACCACGAACCGAGGATCAGCGGCACGCTGGCGAAGAACAGGATCATGCCGCTGTACATGGGATGGCGGACATGGGCGTAGGGCCCCGTCGAGATCACGCGCTGCGCGCGCTCGGTCTGCAGCTTCACCACGGGCGCGGCGAACGAATTCTCGCGAAAGACCCACAACGTGAACAGTGTGGAGGCGAGGAACAGCACGAAGCCGAGCGCCTGCCATGCGGCGTTCATGTTGGATGCAAGATGACGCCGGTCGAGCCCCATTGCGACAAGCCAGCCCAACATCGCCACGACGAACACGACCATGAAGACCTTGTCGGCGGCTGGCTGGTCCCTCTGCAGAACGGGGCGCAGACGTTCGGCCAGAAGCGCCGGATCGATCCGATAGAGCCACCAGCCGCAGATTGGGCCGAGCAGGATGGAGATAACGAGAAGTACCCACGCGCCAGGCCAATGCAGCGTGCCGGCGGCCGCGAACAGCAGCGCGCCCATTCCGGCGGTGAGAACAGTGTTCTGCAGCAGCAGGCGTGCGATCATGCGCGGTTCCCCGGACAGTCTCGCACGAGTATAGCCGCGCTATCCGGCAAAGCTGCGGCCGGACGCGCGAAAAGCCCGGTCAACCGGACCGGGCCTTTCATCGCAGGCAAGCCGGATCAAGCGAGCTGATCGATCCGCGTGCCCTGGCCCGGCGGCAGCGGCGCGGGCGGCGTCGGCTGATAGGTCGGGTCGTTGTCCTTGGTCTTGGTCTGGTCGTCCGGCTGCCTGGTCGTGTCGTAGCTCGGGACCACGACGGTGACAGGCGGCGGCGCAACACTGGAGACGCTCATCCACAAATCCTCACAGATTGAAACGATTGATCCTGCCCCGGAGCGGACGAAAGCTCCGTCAAACCAATCGTTAAAATGCGAGGGATCCGGTGCTGTTTCCTCGTCATTGCGAGCGGAGCGAAGCAATCCAGGCTGTCACCGCGGAGGGACTCTGGATTGCTTCGCTCCGCTCGCAATGACGGAGTGTGTAGCCTACTCGTCCTTCGGCCGCGTGATCGAGATCGCGGCGTCGGTCTTGGTGCGCGTGCATTCCATGTTGAGGCGCTTGTAGCGCATCGCGATCTTGTCGCCGCGCAGCAGCCCCATGCGCTTCAGGCAGCGCGTCGCGCCAGTCGTGGTGTCGTCCTTCGTTACCGTGAAGATAATCGCGGCCGCGGAGGCAACGAGGTCATAGAATTTCGGCGTCGGCTTGCGGTCGCCCTTGGCGTAGAGTTCGTTGGAATAGGTTTGTCCCTGGGAGCGGCAGCCGAGCGACAGCTCCTTCGCCGCCGGGTGGGTGAGGTAGATGATGTTGGCTGCCTTGAAGGTGACCTTCAGCCCGTCGATGCCGCCGGCGAGTTGCTTTGCGATGTCGTCGCACTGGTCCGCGCGCGCAGGCGCGGCGAGGGTCACAAGGCCGATGATGGCGGCGGCGACAACAACCGCGCCGCGGACGTCAAGTTTGAAAATCATGATGAAAAGCCCCTTAGGGCGTGCATTCAACCGTTGCAGCGCGCGAAGCGCAAGGGGTGCAACCCGGCTTGATGGGCACAACCACAGTCACCGGCTGATCGAAGGAGGGCTCCAGAAAATGGCCTCTATGGCACCGAATCGGGATGCCCCGGCCGCGCCGGAACGCCTTCCCTTTGTGGCAAAAAAGCTTAGAACGCTTCTATGCTTAGAGGCCCGCGAGGGCTCCAAAACCCCGAGATTCGCCCATGAACGCTCCCACCGCCTTCCCCGACGCCTCAAAACCCGTTCCGCCCTATAAGCACACGCCGCTGTTCCCGCTGGGCAAGGACGAGACGCCCTACAAGAAGATCGCGGCCGAGGGCGTTCGGGTCGAGAAGGTTTTGGGCAAGGACATGCTGGTGGTGTCGCGCGAAGCGCTGCGGGCGCTGTCGGAGGCGGCTTTCGGCGACATCAATCACTACCTGCGCCCCGGCCATCTGAAGCAGCTCCGCGCGATCCTGGAGGACGGCGAGGCGAGCCCGAACGACAAGTTCGTGGCGCTGGATTTCCTGAAGAATGCCAACATCGCAGCCGGCGGCGTGCTGCCGATGTGCCAGGACACCGGCACCGCGATCATCATGGGCAAGAAGGGCTGCAACGTCATCACCGACGGTGACGACGAGGCCGCGTTGTCGGAAGGCGCGCGCGATGCCTATTTGCGCCGCAATCTGCGCTATTCGCAGGTGGCACCGCTCTCGATGTACGAGGAGAAGAACACCGCCAACAACATGCCGGCGCAGTGCGAGATCTACGCCGAGGGCGATGACGCCTACAAGTTCATGTTCATGGCGAAGGGCGGCGGCTCCGCCAACAAGAGTTTTCTGTTCCAGGCCACACCCTCGGTGCTGACCAAGGACCGGCTGCTCGCCTTTCTGAAGGAGAAGGTGTTGACGCTCGGCACCGCGGCATGCCCGCCCTATCACCTTGCGATTGTGATCGGCGGCACCTCGGCTGAGCTCTGCATGAAGACGGTGAAGCTTGCTTCCGCTCGCTATCTCGACGCGCTACCAACCCACGGCTCGCCCGACGGCAACGCGTTCCGCGATATCGAGATGGAGCAGGAAATTCTGAAGATGACGCAGTCGCTCGGCGTCGGCGCGCAATTCGGTGGCAAGTATTTCTGTCACGACGTGCGGGTGATCCGCCTGCCGCGCCACGGTGCGTCGCTGCCGATCGGGCTCGGCGTGTCCTGCTCGGCCGACCGCCAGGTGCTCGGCAAGATCACCAAAGACGGCGTCTATCTCGAGGAGCTCGAGCACAACCCGGCGCAATATCTGCCGCAGGTCGAGCAGTCGCTTGGCGGCGAGGTCGTCAAGATCGACCTCAACCAGCCGATGAAGGACATCCTTGCGACGTTCTCGAAGTACCCGACCAAAACACGGGTCTCGATGACCGGCACCATGATCGTCGCGCGCGATAGCGCGCATGCCAAGCTGCGCGAGCGGCTGGAGAAGGGCGAGCCGCTGCCGGACTATTTCAAGAACCATCCGGTGTACTACGCCGGCCCGGCCAAGACGCCCGAGGGCTACGCCTCCGGCGCGTTCGGTCCGACCACTGCGGGCCGCATGGATTCCTTTGTCGACCAGTTCCAGGCCGCGGGCGGCTCGATGGTGATGGTGGCGAAGGGCAACCGTGCGCCCGCCGTGCGCGAGGCCTGCAAGAAATATGGCGGTTTCTATCTCGGCTCGATCGGCGGTGCGGCGGCGAACCTCGCCGAGCACTGTATCAAGAAAGTCGAGGTGCTCGAATATCCCGAGCTCGGCATGGAAGCGATCTGGCGCATCGAAGTCGTCGACTTCCCGGCCTTCATCATCATCGATGACAAGGGGAATGACTTCTTCAAGGAGTTGAATCTCGGCTGAGGCTACCTCCCAGCGCCGTCATTCCGGGGCGCGCCTCTTGGCGCGAGCCCGGAATCCATCAGGCTCCAAGGTTGGTGGAAAATGGATTCCGGGCCTGCGCGCTTCGCACGCATCCCGGAATGACAGTGAGCGAGCCTTAAGCTTTCGTGCCCGTGAACGGAAAACTGCCCATCGGGCCGATGCCCATCTCGCCGCTCATGCTGTCGCCGGAGACCTTTCCGATGAACTCGAGCGTCAACGGCATCGGATTGGTGATGGAAACCTTCCAGTTGACGGCGTCGCCGCTGACCGTGCCGTCAAAAATCTCGGCGGTATTGCCTTCCGCACCTTGCGTGCCCGTGAGCGCGCCGCCCGCTTCCTTCAGGCTCAGCGTCGCCTGGCGCTCGCCCATCGGCGTCGTCATGGTCAGATTCCAGTTGCCGTCCACAGCCATTCGCGTCTCCCGAACAATGTCCCGGCAGGCTGCGATGATCCGCAACCCGTCCTGGGTCGAGCCTATAGCGCAACTTGAAGCCGCTGCCTAACACCCCCTTGAGCGGCAATCAGGCGCGGGCGGCCGCGCGCCGCCGGCTGGTGACGACGAGCCGCAACACCACATACTGCACGGCAAAGGCGAGGGCCTTGGCGCCGCCCGCGACCGCCGAGATATAAAACGCCCACAGCTTCAGATCGCCGGTCGATGCGACCGCGATCGTGCCGGCGCCGAGGGCGAACATCAGCGCGGCCCAGGCATAGCCCGCAGCGGTGACGTATTCGGGCGCGGTCTCGACCACGATCGGCGGCATGTAGCGGAGCATCCAGCCGCGCTTGAGCATGATCGCGCCGATGGCGAAATGCGCGATCGCGGGCTTTGCCAGCATGAAGCGGGGATCCTTGGTCAGCAGCGTGACCGTGCCAAGCACGATGACGAGGGCGACGCTTGCATAGGTCATGTAGCCGAGCTCACGCCCCTTGACGCGGGCATAGATCACTTGCGCGATCGCGCCGGCAATCGCCACCGACGTCGCCAGGATGACGTTGTCGGTGACCAGATAGATCGCCAGGAAGACGATGGCCGAGAGGAAGTCGGAAGCGAGGCGGGCGAATACGTCCTTCATGGTCGGTCCTGTCTCACTGGGCTTCGGGCAGCGCGCCGGCGGGCGCACCATACTTGATCTGGCGATATTCGGGATACCACTTGGTGAAATAGATCGCGCTGTTGCGGGCGGCGAAGGCGACCGCGAGGCCCAGCCACACCGGCAGGCCCGGGAAGTAGAGCAGCACGATGTTGGCGGCCATCATCAGCAGGGCGGCCACCGTCCATGCGGCGGTGATGACGTAGTTGGCGGTGAGGAAGCCGGGCATCGCCGCGGTTTCGGCCGGCACGGATTCGATTGCGTATTGCAGCGTGAAGGGCCGGCGCGCCAGCATCGAGCCGAGCGAGATGATGAAGATGCCGATATCGACCGACAGCTTGACGCCGAGCGCGCTCAGCTTCGGATCGAACAGCGCGAGGGTGAGGCCGATGCCTGCAAACAGGATCGTCGAGCCCGCGGCCAGGATCTTCACCGAGCGACCGCGGGCCACGTCGATCGCGATAGTGGCGAGGCAGATCGCGGAGGCCACGAACACGCTGGTCGTGGCCGACGTCACCATCATCAGGAAGGTGTAGACGCCGTAGGGGGCAAGGATCAGGAAAATCGTCATGGTCGCCTCGGTCGAACCAATCTTTACGATGTCAAGATTGATAATTCAGGGTCGATGCTGGGTCAATCGAAATCTTTACAGTGTCAAAATGACGTGAATGACCTGCAGAAACTGAATCGTTGCAATGACTTGATCGGCCAATTCATCGGCGAATGCGGCCCAGGGCAGGCGCGACAGGATGGTCAGAGCGCAGGAGATCAGCAGGCCGATGGCTGGGAGAGGGGGCTAGGCTGCTCCCACCCAATTGCCATGAAAGCCGTCGGGTACGCGATGGCCGAGCTGTACCAGCGCGGCGGGGCCGGCCTCGATGTCGGTGGCATTGAACACGGCGAGGTCGCTGCGGTTTTCGCGCGCGCGCCAGACCACCGCCAGCAGCCAGCCGTCGCCTTCCGCCGCATCTGTCGATCGCGCGACGAACACAGGTTCGGAGATGGTGTCGCCGGTCGGCAGCAGATATTGCCCGAGCCGCTTGCCCGTGCCGTCGACATGAACGATGCCGGACGGTGCGCCGAACATCGGTAGCCTTGGATTGGCGCAGGCGTACCAGCCATGGCGGCTTTTCAGCCCGGCGCGGCGATCGTCGATGCGCGGGAATTCGCCGGTGAGGTCGTCGAGATAGATCTGCTGGAAGCGATCGGTATTGCCGGAGAGGTCGAAGGTCCAGCGGCAGTGCCGGGCGCGCGATTTCTCCGGATCCGTCGGCCGGCCGTCGGGATGCGGAAACAGCGGCGCTTCCTCGAACTGCATGACGTCGGCGACGATGCGGTCGCCGTCCTCCCACGCATTCATGATGTGGAAGACGTAGCAGGCCTCGCCGCGAAACCAGACGATATCCTGTGCCGTCCCGTTGCGCTTCATCACGCCGACATAAGCGCCTTTCTCCGGCTCCCAGGCGTAGGGCGGCTTGCCCCTCATCGCGCGCTCCATGCTGCCGGTGATGGGGAGGATCGGAAACAGCATATGGTTTTCAGTGACGATGAAGTCGTGAACCATGCTGGCATAGGGCGCCTCGAAACGCTCGAAGCGCGTGGCTTTCCCGGATGCGTCGATCGATCCGTAGGAGAGGGCAGGCGTCAGCGGTCCCGCGGCATTGTAGCCGAAGAACACCATTTCGCCGGTGACGGGGTCGATCTTCGGATGCGCGGTAAAACTGCCGGCGACGCGGCCCTGATAATTGTGGTAGCCGCGCGTGGCCAGCGTGCCCGGCTCGATCTCGGTCGGCAGATGCGCCTCTTCGAGCGCAAGCAGCTTGCCGGCGTGGAAGACGATGTTGGTGTTGGCGACCCCGCCATCGCTGAGATTGGCGGGCGCATCCGGCAGCTTGCGGCCGAAGCCGCCGAACAGCGCGCGGCCGGCATCGTGCTCGGCAAGCCATTTCGGCGTGCGGACCCAGCGGTTGCGATAGCTGGCGCGGCCGTTATCGAGATGGAAGGCGTGCAACATGCCGTCGCCCACGAACCAGTGTGCGCCTGGGGATTCGAATTGCGGATTGGGGCCGTTGCGGTACAGCGTGCCGTTCAGCTCGCGCGGCAATTCGCCGACGATCTTGAGGACAGGCGCGTCGGCCTCGAACGGAATCGGTGCGATATTGTTGCTGCGCTCGGCGGTCGCATCCTGCTGCACGGCATATCCCCTTATCTTTACATCGTAAAGATGACATAGAGCCAAGCTCGGCTTCCGTCAAGTGAAATCTTTACACTGTCAATATTGCGTCATATAGCTTGTAAATGGCCAAGAGCAATATCAACGGCAATACCAACAGCAATCCCAAGAGCGAAACAGCGCGAAGCCCGCGCCCCCCGAAGAAGGCATCGGCAGCATCTCGCCCGGCGCGCCGTGCGGCGAGCGTGAAGACCGAGACGCCCTATCACCATGGCGCCTTGCGCGAGGCGCTGCTTGAGGCCGCCGAACGGGTGCTGGAGCGGGACGGGCTCGCCGGCCTGACGTTGCGGGCGGTGGCGCGCGAAGCCGGCGTCTCGCACGCGGCGCCGACCCATCATTTCGGCGATCTCACCGGGCTCGTCAGCGAGCTCGCCGCGATCGGCTTTCGCCAGTTCAACGCGGCGATGGCATCTGCCTGCGACGCGGCCACCTCGCCGCTGGAGCGGGCGCTGGCGCGGCCCAAAGCCTATGTCGCCTATGCCCAGGCCCGTCCCGGCATGTATGGTCTGATGTTCCGCACCGAGCGGCTCGACTATTCCAGGCCCTCGCTGCATGAGGCCGCGGAAACCTCGTTTGCCGGACTTGCCAATGCGATCGGCGCGATGCGGCAGGAGCCGATCAGCGGCAATGCGCTCACCATCGAGCAGGGTGCTGCGATCGCACGGGCCTGGTCGATGGTGCACGGCTTCACGATGCTGCTGCTCGACGGGCGGCTCGAGGATATTTTGGAACGCCTGCCCGAGGGCACGACCGCCGAGCGCCTGCTGGAGGCGATCCTGAAGTCGACGGTGGCAGGAAAGTTGCCCGCTTCTTGATCAGGCGACAGATCGCAACGTTTGGGATGTTTGGAACTCGCGGTCTCGCACATCTTCACTGTGGGCAAGCTTCAAACCCGGTCCGCATAGACCTGACAGCGACGCGGAATCGTTCTAGAAGAGCGGCTTCGCTTGGGCTCTTCCGGCTCTGTCGCGTCCTCGTTTATATCGATCATGCCAGTCATCGCTTCCAGCAAATCCTATCGCGTCGGCCGTTCCAAGACCGGACTTGGCCTCTTCGCCACCATGCCGATCAAAAAGGGTACCCGGATTATCCGTTATTTCGGACCGATCCTGGACTGCCGCATTCCCGCGCAGGACGACATCGAGAACAAATATCTGTTCGAGCTCAACGGCCGCTGGACCATCGACGGCTCGGTGCGCAAGAACGTCGCCCGCTACATCAACCATTCCTGTCGTCCCAACGCCGAATCCGACGTCCGCCCGCGCGAACGCAAGGTCTTCATCCGCGCCATCAAGAACATCGAGGCTGGCGACGAGATCAACTACGACTACGGCACCGACTATTTCAAAGCCTATCTGAAGCCGATCGGCTGCAAGTGCCCCTCCTGCGAAACCAAGCGCAAGAAGCAGCGCGCGGAGGCGCGCGCCGAACGCGCCAAGGTGAAGGTGCGTGCGGAGCGGAAAGCGCAGAAGGCCGGCGCCAACGGCGCAAAGACGAAGAAGAAGCTCAACGGCCACGCCGTTGCCAGGCCGAGCGGGCGCGCGCGGGCATAACCGTCAACGTTGCCGCGCTAGCATTCGTCCGACCTGTTCGCATCCAGCGCCGTTCGTACGGCCGCGGCCAATTCGGCAGGCCGGAAGGGCTTGCGCAAGAACGGCGCAGATCCCGTCGCCGCTTCCAGCGCCGCGGAATCCGCGTAGCCACTCACGAACAGGACCGGGAGCGACGGCTGTACGGCCCGCGCCGCCTTGACGACCTCGGCGCCGTTGGTGCCGGGCATCGAGAAGTCGATGATCATCAATTGCGGGTTGACCGATTTCTGCATGGCCAGCGCCGCATTGCCATGGTCGGCTTCGTGAACGGCGTAGCCGATCTCGGATAGGAAGCTGGTCATGAGGCCGCGGACGTCGTGATCGTCGTCGACCACCAGGATTCGTTCGGCGTGACCGCTTTCGGCCGACCCGGAGGCGTCGGTACCGACGTCGGTCGCCGGGGCCGCCCGGCGAAGCAGCAGTCGAACCGACGTTCCCTTGCCGATCTCGCTCTTGATGTCGACGTCGCCGCCCATCTGACGTACGAGCCCGTAGACCTGGGACAGTCCAAGGCCTGTTCCCTTGCCCGGCGGCTTGGTCGTGAAGAACGGATCGAAGGCGCGAGCGATCACCTCCGGCGGCATGCCGGTCCCCGTATCCGTCACGGACAGCACCACCCTGCGGTCGTCGGAATCGTTGCAGGCCGTCGTGATCGTCAGCGTCCCGCCGTCCGGCATGGCGTCCCGGGCGTTGATCGCGAGGTTCAGAATGCTGACCTCGAGCTGATTGCTGTCGGCAATCACGGACGGCGTGATTGGATCGAGATTGGTCTTGATGGCGACGTTGGCGCCCAGCGACTGATTGAGCAGCTCATAGGTCCCCTCGATCAGGCGATTGATATCGACCGATTCCGTCGCGAGCTTCTGGGTCCGCGAGAACGCCAGGAGTTGTGCAGTCAATTTCGATCCTCGCTCGGCCGCCTTGAAGGCGTTGTCTGCGAGCCGGGTGATACGAGGCTCCGTCGCACGCGACCGGATCATGTCGAGATTGCCGACCACCGCGGTCAGCAGATTGTTGAAATCGTGGGCGAGACCACCGGTCAACTGTCCGACCGCTTCCATCTTCTGGGCCTGCAACAGCTCTGACTCGACCTTCTTGCGTTGCGCAACTTCCTGGCGCAGTTGCCGGTTGGTTTTCTCGAGCTCCGCTGTGCGTGCCCGAACCTGCTCGTCGAGCGTGGCATTCAGCGCGCGCAGAGCATCCTCGGAGCTGCGGACCCGCAACAGGGCGTTGATCGCAGCCGCAAGCTCGAGCGGCTCGGCGGGCTGCACCAGATATGAGTCGGCACCGGCGTTGAGGCCGAGAATGCGGTCGTCGGACGTCGTGAACGTCGCCGACGTCTGCAGCACCATGACTTCCGGCCACTTCTTCTTGATGAAGGCGCAAACCTCGAAGCCGCTGATGTCGGGCAGTTGGACGTCGAGCAGAACGAGCGGGGGCCTGAGTTGCTCGACAAGGCGGAGCGCCTCCGCGCCGGACTTCGCCTCGACGACGTCAAAACCTGCGGCTTGGAGGTCGCGCGTCTTGACGTAACGCTGCGACTCGAGGTCGTCGACGTTCAGGATGGTGATCTTTTCGCCGGCACTCATGAGGCCCCCTGGACGGCATCGCGCAGGAACGACGAGACGCTTTCGCGGGAGATCGCATTCTTGGAGATCAGCCGCACATGTTCGGGCAGGCGTGATCTCAGCACATCATCGATCGTCATCGACGTCGATACGATGACGGGGATGATGCTGGTGCGCTCGTCACCGGCCAGTTGCTGGAGCACCGTGAAGCCGTCCACGGCCGGCATCTGGAGGTCGAGAATGATGACGTCGGGCTGCTTCTCTCGGGCGAGCTTCAGGCCTTCTTCGCCGCCGTCCGCTTCCAGGAAATCATAGCGCGATTCATTGCCGACGATTTGGCGCATCACATAGCGGAACGTCTCGTCGTCGTCGATCAGCAGCACGGATTTGCTGCCATCGCCACGAGCGCCGAGCATGTCGCGATCAGGACTGCCAAGGAAGGTTGGGATGGTCAGCGAGAAAATCGAACCTTGTCCGGCGCCACTCGCAACAGTGAGATCGCCGCCGAGCAGCCGCGCCAGCGACCGTGACAAGGGCAGGCCGAGGCCGGTGCCCTTGACCCTCCGCTGCAACTTGGTGTCGACCTGTGAGAATTCCTCGAAGATGCGCTCGTGATGCTCGGGCGCAATCCCGATGCCGGTGTCACGTACGGCGAAGGTGACGGTCGCGCCATCGTCGCTCGGGCGTGCTGTGACCCGGACTTCGCCTTCCTCGGTGAACTTCAGGGCGTTCGAGATCAGATTGCGCAGGATCTGCGCGACCTTGGCTTCATCGGTGTAGAGCGCCGGCAGTTCCTGCGACGGCTCGAACAGCAGTTCCACGGACGCGCTGGTCAGCAGCGGCTTCAGTGCGCCCCGTAGCGCGCCGAACAGGCTGGTCACGGCGAAACGCACCGGCTTGACCTCGGCCTTGCCGGCCTCGACCTTGGCGAGGTCGAGCATGTCGTTGACGAGATCGAGCAGGCTCTCCGCCGAACGCCTGATATAGCCGACCTGGCGTTCCTGCTCGGCCGAGATCTCACCGTCGATACGGTCGAGCAGGAGACGGGACAGCGCCAGCACCGAATTCAGCGGGGTGCGGAATTCGTGACTCATGTTTGAAAGAAAGCGCGTCTTCAGTTCGCTCGCCTGCCGCAACTGCTCGGCGCGGCCGTCAAGCTCGGCATAGAGTGCGACTACGCCGCGATTGGTGTCACCGAGTTCCTGATTGAGCTGCTGGCTCTCCTCTTCGCGCCGCCGCAATTCCTCCAGGCTCTGCATCAGTTCCCGGTTCTGCTCCCGCAATGCGGTCAGCGGGTCGGACGAAGTTTCCTTCTTCAGGCTGGATGCGATCTCGGTCAGCTTGGCCCGCGGCCATGGATCGATGCGCAACGGCAGCCGGTGGCCTACCTCGACAGTGGTCCCCTTGCCGAGTTTTGAATCGATGCTGAACGTGTCCATCAGCCGGCGCGCGCCGATCAAACCAAGGCCCATGCCGCTTTGCGAGCGGTACTGGCCGTCGAGAATGATCTGGAGATTTTCGATGCCGGGGCCCTTGTCGCAAATGCGGACGACAAATCGTTGCGGCGCAGAACCGGCATCGAGAACGAACTCGGCGCGGCCGCTGCCGGCGTAACCAAAGGCGTTGCGGGCCAGTTCGGAGACCGCAGTCGCAATCCGGGTCTGGTCCTGGCGATCGAATCCCAGCAGGTCGGCGAGACGATGGGCACGCTGGCGCACCACGACGACGTCGCCTTCGTTCTCGATCGGCACCGTCACGATCGGCCAAAGCTTGGAAGATACTGTCATGGTGCAATCACCATTTGGCGACCAGCACGGTCGCATCGTCGCGATGCCGGGTGAAATCACGATAGAGGATCGCTGCGATCAGGGAAGGGTGAAGTGCCGCCAGATTGGGATACCGATCGGTGGTCCAGCTCGAGACCAGCCCGTCCGAATAGAGAATGACGAGACCGCGCTCGAATGGATAGTCGAACGCCTGGATCTTGCGGGCGTTGAAGCCGGCCGTACCGGGCATCGAGACCATCCGTTTGGTCTGCCCCCCGACAACACTCATGCCTGCAACGTTGCCGACCCCGGAAAAAACGATCTTCTTGGTCGAGGGATCGAAGCGCGCGATCGAGACAGCGGCTCCGCGCGTCGAACGGAGCCCGCTATGGATGTAGTCGATCAGGTCGGGCACGGAGTGGCCGCCGTAGCGATGGAACAGCCGCACGGCCTCGACCGAAGCTTCCGCGGCCTCGGGTCCGTGGCCCAGTCCGTCGGCCACGAGCAGCGTCCTGACAGTCCCGTTGTTGGACACGCTCCACGCGTCTCCGCAAACATCCTCGCCAGCTTTGGGAAGGGACACGCCGCCCCAGGTCGAAATCGATGGCGGCTTCTCTGCCGTCGGCTTCCCGGGCGCGACGCGGGCAAGCACGGCCGTACCCAGCCCCGGCCAAGAACCGATGTCGACGAAATGCGACTGCCGGATTACGGAGCCGAGGCCGTGACCCGCGGTGCCTGCGGTCGAATATCCGTCCTCCAAGCATGCCGACACGTTGCTCATGCCCGCGCCCTTGTCCAGCGCGAGGATTTCGATGCCCTGGCTTTCGTTGTCCTCATAGGTGCCAACGAGGATTTCTCCCCCTGAGCCGTGCTTGACGAGGTTGGTCGCAAGTTCGGTCGCGATCAGCGCGAGCTTGCCCTTGTCCGTGTCCGTGAAGCCTGCCCTCTGTGCCAGATCGGTTGCTGTTCGCCTTGCTTCCGCGACGCCGCTTTGATCGTTGACGCCAACGGATTTCATGATCATTTCCAACGCGCGATCATGACTTTGGTGCCTTCGCCGGGTGTCGATGCAATCGAAAATTCGTTGCAGAGCCGCTTGGCGCCGCCGAGGCCGAGGCCCATGCCCTTGCCGGTTGTGAAGCCGTCCTTCAGGGCCTGCTCGATATTGGCAATGCCGGGGCCCTTGTCCTCGAAGGTGAGCCGCACGCCGCGGCGCCCCCCTTGCTCGACAAGCTCCACCGTGACCTCCCCACCGCCGCCATAGTCCAGCGTGTTGCGGGCAAGCTCGCTCGACGCCGTGATGACCTTGGTCTGGTCGACCAGGCTCAATCCGACCTCGAGCGCATAGGCCCGCGTCAGTTGCCTGACCCGAACCACGTCATCCGAGGCCTTGATGTCGAGACGCTCAATCTTCGTCGTCGGCATCGTCTGCCTCCGACTCCGAGAGGCGGCTGTGGATCAAGGCCATCCCGCGTTCGACATTCAGCGCGGTCTTGACGCCCGTCAGGGACAGGCCAAGCTCGACCAGCGTGATCGCGACAGCGGGCCGCATGCCCACGACGACCGTATCGGCGTCGAGGATGCGCGAGACCGCGGCGATGTTGTCCAGCATCCGGCCGATGAAGCTGTCGACGATCTCGAGTGCCGAAATGTCGATCAGCACGCCGCGTGCATTGTGCGCGACGATCTTGCTGGTCAGGTCTTCTTCGAGCGCGGTCGCGAGGCGGTCGTGCATATCGACCTGGATCGTGACGAGGAGTGCGCTCCCGAATTTGAGGATAGGAATGCGTTCCATCGTCAAGCTTCCCGTCCGCCGATCTTCTTATCGGCGGCCGCGGCGCCTTCGATTCTCTTCGTCTTGACGACGGCACGCCCGGTCTGCCGCAATGCGACCGCGAACGCATCGGCCAGCGATGCCTTCGAGATCACGTTCAATTCTACGCCGAGATGCACCATGGTCTGGGCGATCTGCGGCCTGATCCCGCTGATCAGGCAGTCAGCGCCCATCAGCCGGGCCGCAGCGACCGTCTTCAGGAGATGCTGGGCTGTGAGCGTATCGACCGTGGGCACGCCGGTGATATCGATGATGGCAATCTCGGCCTCGACGTCCACGATCGTTTGCAGCAGGTTCTCCATCACGACCTGCGTTCGCTGGCTGTCGAGCGTGCCGATCAGCGGCAGCGCCAGGATTCCGTCCCACAGCTTGACCACCGGGGTCGACAGTTCGGCGATCTCGCGCTGCTGGCGGACGATGACCTCTTCGCGGCTCTTCTGGAAAACTTCGAGCGTGAACAGGCCGAGTTGGTCGAGCAACAGGGTTGACGTCCATATGGTCGACGAGATCTGCTCCGATGACAGCGCGCGGTCGCGATTCAACGCATTGAACAGCGGCTGTTTCAGCGAAAAGATGAAACCGGCGGTTTCGCTGGGTGAGAAGCCCTGCAACGCGCGCGACCGCGAAAGCTCGGCCAGCATCGTCTTGGCCGGCTCATAGGCCGCATTTGCAACGTCGCTGCCGCCCTGGGCCAACGCATCGCGTAACAGGTGAAGAAAATTCCGGGACTGCGCCTGCAGTTCACCTTCCGAGATGCGGCCGGTGTGAAGCGTGCCGGCCTTCTTCTGCAATTCGACCCATTCAGGGAGAATGGTTTGTTCGTTCCGCGTTACGAGCGATGCAATATCGGCTCCCGCCTGCCCAGCCATCATGGTCCTCCTTCATCACGCACAACCGCGTCTACTCGTCTGGAATAGACGATACTCAGGTGTCAAGCGCGCTTGCCTGCATCCTGCTGAATTGGTTGATATTTCCGTTGCTCTCAGCCCGCGCGATCGCTCAGCCTGCCAAGCTGGGAGACCCCCACTATGACGTGCCCCAACGCGCACGGGAACCGTTGGTTCCATTGCATTTGGAATTTGGGCCGCCGTCGCCTTGAGCGCACTTGTGAACATTTCGGCCAGCCCTTCGGCCGAAACACCCTGTCAAGGCGCAAGCGTCAAAATATTCTTATTTACCGAATTTCGGTTTTGTGGTATCGCTATTCCCATCCCGGCCCGTCAAAGGGGCGTTCGCGATCGTCACGATACGCAGGCCGGATGCGGTGGACGCGGCAGCGCCGGCGCGCGACGTGACGACAGGGCGGGCACCCCCGTGAGACGTCACGATCCGCGGCACGACACGGCGCCGTAACAGCGGACTCGTTGGCATTGGGGGCGCGCACACGCCAGGCCCCGATGGACTGGCGAGGACGTCCGCGGACGGAGAAGTCGTGTGGTCCTGACGCCCGGGGTTTGTGCGTCAAGTCTTGCGGTGATGCGTCGGCCCGACCGGGCACGTGCATCAGCCATCCGCAAGGCGACGGGGGCAATAGTGCATCGCTCCCCGAGGAGAGCACGAAGGACACCGTTAAAACCATCCGCGCAGGGAAGGCCGGGCATCCGGCTATCCTGTGGTCCACCCCGTGTGCATTCCTTCGCGCACGGATCACGGGAGCCAGCCGGCGCCCGGCCTTCCCCGCGCCCTCTGTTTCGAAGAGGGCGAGACGGTGCAAAACTCGGGCGAAACGCGCCGCGAGAACGGGAAAGTGTGGCTTTCGCTTGAGCGCAACTTGAAATCGTGCCGCACACGAGAACCTATCCCGTCACCCTGAGGTGGCCGTCTCTTCGGCGGCCCTCGAAGGGCGACAGGCCGGCTGCATCCGGGCCGTTCATCCTTCGAGGCGCGCAAGGGCGCGCACCTCAGGATGACGGAACTAACGTCTCGGCAATCAGCGCCGCATTAAGCCGCCACCACACTCCCGCTCCTCCGCAAGCCCAGATATTGCAGCTCGGCGAACACCCCGGTCGCGATCGCCTGCGCCACGACCATGAGCTCGCCGCTGATGTTCGGCGACACCGTGCCCGAGAACAGCAGCGCGATGCTGCCAACCGTCCAGGCGGCGTTGCCGACCACGACCAACAGCACGAGTGGTTTCGGCACCACTGCGCGGGAGGCGAGCCAGCCGACCAGTGCCGTATAGGCGATCAGGAACAGGCCGGTTTCGCGCAACAGCGCTTCAGGCAGGTTGAAAAGTGTCGCGAACGCGCCGGCGCCGAAGGTGAGGCCGAGTGCTGAGACGCCGCTGAACACGGCGTCGGCGAGTAGGGCGCGGCGGAGGAAGGTGGATGCGTCGATCATCAGAGGTCTCCATGGTTGGGTTAGGTGCGAGGTGAACTCAATGCAGTCCGCGCCACCAGGCGCGGAGCAGGCGGGCCAGGCGGAACGGGCAGAGGCTTCTGCCGACGCTGTGCTCGAAGGCTGTCACGTGTGCGACGACATAGTCGCCGGTGGAATGCACCAGCGGCTCAGGCATGTTGAGGCTGCGTGCCAGCATCCGGGTCGCGAACGCCATCGCGCAGGGAACAAGGTGGTCTGCAAGGGTTCGGTAGAGCAGCAGCGCGATCATGGTCATCTCCTGTGCTCAGGAAGATGCACCGTGGTGGGGCCCAATTCGATTACCTCAGGGGTAATGGATGAGATGAAATGCGCATGCTAGGTTTTCGACCATGAACGCACATGCATCCACGGCACGCACTGAGCCCAGCCAGCCGGTTCATATCGGCGACCATTTGCGCGAATGGCGGCAGCGCCGCCGCATGAGCCAGCTCGATCTCGCGGGCGAGGCGGAGATTTCCGCGCGGCATCTGAGCTTCGTCGAGACCGGCCGCGCAGCGCCCTCGCGCGACATGGTGCTGCGGCTCGCCGATCGCCTCGACGTGCCGTTACGCGAACGCAACGTGCTGCTGGTCGCCGCCGGCTATGCGCCGGCCTTTCCGCAGCGCCCGCTGGAGGATCCCGCGTTGAAATCAGCCCGTCAGGCGATCGACCTCGTGCTCAAAGCGCATGAGCCCAACCCGGCCCTGGCCTATGACCGGCACTGGAATCTGGTGACTGCCAATCGCATGGTGGCGCCGCTGCTCGAGGGCGTCCCGGATCGGCTGCTCGGCCAGCCTTTCAACGTGCTGCGGCTCGCCTTTCATCCCGAGGGACTGGCGCCGCGCACGGTCAATCTCGCCGAGTGGTGCGCGCACCTGCTCGAACGGCTACACCGGCAATGCGAGGCGACGGCCGATCCGGAGCTGATCAAGCTCTACAATGACCTCAAGAGTTATCCCATCCCGGCGCGCGCGGGACCGCTGTCGAGCGACAATGTCGCGATCCCCTTCAAGCTGCGGCATGACGGCGGGGTACTAAGTTTCTTCTCCACCACCATGGTGTTCGGCACGCCGGTCGATATCACCCTGTCGGAGCTGGCGCTGGAGACGTTCTTTCCGGCGGACGAGCGCACCTCCGAATGGCTGAAGGGGACGGCCGCAAAGATGGCCTAGCGCCATCATCCAGTCCCCTTGATCCAGTCCCCTTGCCTCGGGCGGCGTTCGGCTTATCTTTCGACAAAACCGTACCATCCGAAGGAGGCGCTCCATGAGCACCCTAAAACCGCTCCAGATCGATGTCGTCTCCGACGTGGTGTGCCCCTGGTGCTATATCGGCAAGCACCGGATCGAGAGCGCGCTCGCGCTCGTGCCCGACGTGCCGGTCAAGCTGAATTTCCGCCCGTTTTTCCTCAATCCCTGGGTGCCGCGTGAAGGCATCAGTCGCGAGGATTATCTCACCACCAAGTTCGGTTCGGTCGAGGCCTATAAGGGTATCGCGGGGCGCGTGGTCGCGGCGGCAAGCGAAGAGGGCCTTGTTTACAAGCCCGAGCTGGTTGCGCGGCAACCCAACACGACCGATTGCCACCGCCTGATCCTGTGGGCCGAGGCGATCGGCAAGGCGCCCGAGATGAAGCAGCGCCTGATGGAGCTGTATTTCCGCGACGGTGGCGATCTCACCGACGTCAAAGTGCTGGTGCAGGCTGCGGCCGATGTCGGCCTCGATGCCGAGGACGTGCGCAAGCGCCTTGCCACTGACGAGGACGTCGCGCGCGTGTCGGCCGATGCGCAGGAGGCCGCCGAGAAGGGCATCTCCGGCGTGCCGACCTATGTATTTGCGCAGAAATACGCCGTCTCCGGTGCGCAGGATCCGAACCTGTTCGCCCGTGCCATCCGTGAGGTGTCCGCGGAGATCAACGCGCAAGCGGCGGAGTAGCGAACGCTTATTTGCGGAGCAGGTGGATCGCGCGGCGCGCTGTCTCGCGTGCCAAGCCGCGCGCGACGAGCGCTGCACGAATCAGCGCCACCATCGGATCGTTCCGCCGCAGCGGGATCAGCACATCGCCGATTGCAAAGCGGCCGCGCCAGATCGGGTTGATCATGGGATGATCGGGGCTTGCGGTGGAATCCGCGCTCGAAATGGCGGGATCGGCGCAGAGATGACGCGTCAGATCGAGCGTGAGCTGCACGCCCGGCGAATGCTTTGTGAAGCGCTCGTCGATGCCGAGCTTGAAGAAGAAGGCGCGATCCTGATGACGCAGCACGATGCCGGCGGCCACGGGCGTCGCGCCGGCGCGGAGCGTGACGATCTCGCATTGCGCGGTCTCGGCGAGTGCGGGGACGGCGCGGCGAATGAAGGTCGCATCGCCCGCGTCCTGAATCAGCGCGGTGCCGCGCTTGCCCTTCCAGCCGCTGGCTTCGAGCTGGAGGAAGGTTTCGAGCGCGGGCTTGATCTCGTCGGGCTTGCGCGCGACGTCGAAGGTGATCGCGCCGTGCTCTTCCAGGCGGTGGCGCTGCCGGCGCAGCTCCTTGAGCTTTTTCGTGCCGAGAGCGTCGTGCAGCAGCTTGTCGCCATCCTGTGTCGCATCGAGGCTGGCGCGGACATAGGAGCCGAGCACGCGCGGCTTCAGGCCGGCCTGGCCGAGCGCGTCCTTGAGCGATGCCATCGCGACACCGTCAAGCGCGACGTCGCGCAGAACCAGCGCATGCGCGCCGGCCTCGCGCGCCCGTTGCAGCAGGCGCGTTGCGGCCTCGACCGAGGCGTCGCGGTCGATCAACGGGCTGCACAGCGTGCCATAGGGATGCGCGCTCACCAGCGCGGGCAGGGGGATCTTTAGGGCACGCCAGAGCGACACCACCGGCATCAACCCGATCAGCCGTGTCGAGGAACCGCCGCATGCGGACAGGGCCGAGGCCCCGATACGCCCGCGCGCGGTTGCGCTGACGGCGAGCTCCCAGGCAGGCAGGTAATAGCCGTTCGGCTCGACCGCCCGCTGCGCCAGCGCGCGCCATTGGCCGGGCTCGATCGCCGTGAGCGGGACGAGCGCGGGCGTTGCATCCTTCGCTGATGCCGGATTGATCGCAGCCTGATGCGCGATGTCGACCACGTCCCGTCGTCCCCGTTCACGCTAGCCAAGAGCCGGCGTACAAGACCATGCTTAGCGCAAAGATTGGAAAATCCCGTTTGGACGCCACTTCAATTCGAGTGGTATTGTTAACGTCTCATTGAGCATCCGGCTGGCCCGCCTCCGAATGCTATGATGCAAGCTCGCGATCCGGAGGATCAAATGGTCGCCACGTCCTTCACGCCGATTGCCTCGCTCCTCGGCGGCGGGCTGATCGGCCTGTCCGCCGTGCTCCTGATGTGGGCGACCGGACGGATCGCCGGCATCAGCGGCATCGCGGCGCGGTTGTTTCCGCCTTACGACGACCGCGAATTTGCCGGCCGGTTCGCCTTCGTCGCCGGCCTCATTGCCGCCCCCGTGCTGGTACGGCTTGTGACCGGAAGCCTGCCGCCGCAGACGATCGCCGCGGGAGCACCGGTGCTGATTGTCGCAGGGCTGCTCACCGGCTTCGGCACGGTGTGGGGCAGCGGCTGTACCTCAGGCCATGGCGTCTGCGGTCTGTCGCGATTGTCGGTGCGCTCGCTGGTCGCGACCATCACTTTCATGGCGACGGGCGTCGCCACCGTCTTCGTGATCCGACACTGGAGCTGACGGCAATGACCATCCTCGTCCAATTCGTGATCGGCGTGCTGTTCGGCCTCGGGCTCATCGTCTCCGGCATGTCGAATCCGGCAAAGGTGCTGAACTTCCTCGACCTTGGCGGCATCCCGGCGGGGACATGGGACGCGAGCCTCGCCTTCGTGATGGCCGGCGCGGTCGCCGTGACCTTCGTCGGTTTCAGGCATGTCCTGAAGCTTGCACACCCGTTTTTCGCCGAACGTTTTTACGTGCCGGCACGCAGCGACATCGATCCGAAAATCATCGTTGGTCCCGCGATCTTTGGCATCGGCTGGGGATTGGCCGGCTTCTGTCCAGGACCGGCCCTGACCGCGCTCGGCTTCGGCTCGACCTCAGCCGTCATCTTCGTCGTCGCGATGTTCGCCGGCATGGTACTTGCCCGCTTCATCGCGCAGTTTCAATCATCGACACGGATCGCGGCGCCGGTTGATCCGCTCTGACGCCATCCCAGTCGTGATAGGTGCGGCGCTCGTAATACCGGTCGCGTCGCGTGGCGTGATCGGTCGCTAGATCGGCTCGTAGGCTTCCGACCCGCAGATATCATCGGCTTCCGCACGCCGCCTGTCGACGACCTTTCCGCCTGATATCGTCACGATGTAGGTCTGGAGGCCCAACGCCGAGCCGGTGGCCGAGGTAAGTTGCGCGCGGACACAGGCCGTCCAGCCCGGTCCGCGAACCTCGTGATGGGGCAGGGCGACTTGCACCTCGCGCGGATAGGAGGTGTTGAGGAAGACCACTTCGATCTGCTCACGGACCACACGCTTGACGTCAGGCGGCGGTTCGGGCGACGGCTGGTCCGCCTCCTTGAGGCGCATGAAATCGGGCACGGGCGCGCGGCTGTCGGCGAAGCCGCACGCGCCGAGCGCGAGCGCGCCGGCGAGCAGCGCCACATGAGCAACAATCCGCAACATTCGTGAAGGTCCCCTGCGGGCAACAGATAGGCGCGAATTAGACGGGACGAAGTCCCGGCCGATCAACATTTGCTGAAGGGGTAGAACCCGCCACATTGGCTATTAGGGGATTGCAGGCTAGTTTGTACCCTCCATAACGGGGATTGCGCCAATGAGAGTTTTGGTCATGGCCGCCGCGGTGCTGGCACTGACAGTTGCTTCCGCGCAGGCGCAGATGGGCGGCGGCGGCCGGCACCATCAGCAAGATAGCGGCCAGAAGGCGGACAACAAGCCCAAGGTCGACGAGAAGGCCTACAAGGCCGCGCTCGAGCGCATTCCGGAGTCCAGGGAAAAGCATGACCCATGGGGTGGAGCGCGTCCGAGCGAGCCCGCCAAGAAGCCGAAATAGAGCGGGGCGCGTGGTGGCGTGCCGGTTGCGATATCTGGTTGGCCTCGCCGTTCTGCTTGTTGCGCGACCGTGCGTCGCCTGGGAGAGCTGGGGTGGCGATGCCGGCGGTTCGCGCTTCTCGCCATTGCGTGAGATCACGTCCGACAATGTCGGCCAACTCATCCGGGCTTTCGAATTTCACACGGGCGATCTTACGGCGCGTCCGCCTGAGGTAATGCGGCGAACCAAGTTCGAGGCGACACCGCTGCTCGTCGAGGACAGCCTGATCTTCTGCTCGCCCTTCAACGAGGTGATCGCACTCGATCCGGGCACCGGAGCGCAAAAGTGGCGCTACGATCCGAAGATCGCCATCAACCAGCGTCCGGCCAATCGCTATGTCTGTCGTGGCGTCGCCTATTGGGTTGACGACACTGCGCCTCGAGGCGCCGCCTGCCGATCGCGCATCTTTATGGGAACGAACGATGTTCGCCTGATCGCACTCGATGCGAAGACAGGTCTTCCCTGTGCAGACTTTGGCAAGGGCGGTGAGATCACGCTCGATATCGGCATGCCGCTGGAGTGGCCTGGCGAATTCCAGATCACGTCGCCACCGGCGGTCGGCCGTGGTGTCGTCGTGGTCGGCTCCTCGATCGGCGATAACCGCCGCGTCGATGCGCCGAGCGGCGTGGTGCGCGCGTTCGACGCGCGCAGCGGTGAGCCGCGCTGGACCTTCGAGCCGCTCAAGGGCGACGGCATAGAGGCGGGGCACGCCAATGTCTGGGCGGCAATGTCAGTCGATGCGGCGCGTGGGCTCGTATTCCTGCCAACGTCTTCGCCGTCGCCGGATTTTTGGGGCGGCAAGCGGCCCGGCAATAACGAGCACGCCAATTCGGTTGTCGCGCTGCGCATCGAGACCGGCGAACTCGTATGGGCATTTCAGACCGTGCATCACGACGTCTGGGATTACGATTTGCCGGCGCAGCCGACGCTCGCGCGCATCGATACGAGTGAGGGCCCGCGCGATGTCGTGATCCAGCCGACGAAGCAGGGTTTCGTGTTCGTGCTCGACCGCGACACCGGCAAGCCGGTGTGGCCGGTCGAGGAGCGGGCGGTGCCGCAAGGTGGTGCCGAGGGTGAACGACTTTCGCCGACGCAGCCGTTCCCGACACATGTGCCGGCGCTGACATCGCAGACGATCTCGACCGACGATGCGCTCTCGCTGTTGCCCGGGCTGCGCCGCTCGTCCTGTGAACGGCAGTTCGCGGAAGCGCGCAATGAAGGTCTGTTCACACCGCCTTCGACGCAAGGCACGCTGGTGTTTCCCTTCACCGGCGGCGGGGTGAACTGGGGCAGTGCGGCGTTCGATCCCGTCAACCAGATCCTCTATGCCAACACCAGCCGCGCCGTTCATCTCATCAAGCTGATCCCGCGCGCTGACGCCGCCGGATTCAATCCGCCGCCCGGTCATGATTTCGGTCAGCAAAAAGGCGCGCCCTATGCAATGTCGCGTTCGGTGGTGATGTCGCCGCTCGGGCTACTCTGCAACAAGCCGCCCTGGGGCGAGATGGTCGCGGTTGATCTCAAGGCTGGCAAGATCCTCTGGCGTTCGACCGTCGGCACCACCGAGGATCTGGCACCGCTCGGCGTGCCGCTGCCCTTTGGCGCGCCGCTGGTGAATGGGCTCGCGGTGACCGCAGGCGGTGTCGTCTTCACCGGCGCGATGGATGCTTACTTGCGCGCCTTCGATGCGCGAAGCGGGCAAGAGCTGTGGCAGGGCCGGTTGCCGGTGCCCGGCGTTGCCAATCCCATGACTTATGTTTGGAAGGGCGAGCAGTACGTCGCGATCGGCGCCGGCGGCCATTCCGAAGCCGGCACCTCGATCGGCGACAGCCTCGTCGCGTTTCGCCTGGCGCGCCCAGGCGAAGCGCCATCACTGTGGTCGCGCACGATCGATCGCCCCGGCGGGCGATTTTTTGCTGCGTCTTCGGCGATCGCGCTCGCGATCGTCGCGCTGGTGATCGCGGGACTGCGCTGGCGTCGGCGACGTCGTATCACGCAATAATAATCGTGTTGTGGATGCGATGCGAATGGTCATTCACATTGTGCGCGTTACTGCACGAAGGCGAGGCCGATGCGCCTGTCGCTGCGCCAAACGGTGCGGCAATTCCGCACGAAATTGTCACGCACGATCGCGAGTGTGAATGATTGCGGTAATGTGACGGGCGTGTCGAGGTCGATCGCTGCGCCGCCTTCCGATATGTTTCGCACGGTGCACGCGACGCCGCTATTTTCAAAGGTGATCGTGCCGCCCTTGAAAACCCGGTGACGTTGCGCTGCACGTTTCTCGATCATCCGCGTTAATCCATAACGACAATTGTGAAATAGCGCATAGAAATTTCGTTGATCTAAACTCAATACTGGCGCTACTTGCACAGCGCTTCAGACTTCGTTTACGACGTTGAAGCGGCGAGTCACTTCCCGCCAAATTTATCCCGCAAGCCTTTCCTTTATGGCGTTACGCGCCGATGGAGATTCCGATGAAGACCACGTTTTCGCTTTTGTTCGCCGCAGCGCTCTCGCTGTCATCCATGCCAGCCCACGCCACCAAGCTCGATCTCTCGACCATGAGCTGCAAGCAATTCCTCGAGAGCGGCGACGACACCATCAAGCTGGTGCTGACCTGGATGGACGGCTGGTACAAGGGCGACGAGGACAACGCGATCATCGACACCGACGTGTTCGTCGAGAACGCCAAGAAGTTCGGCACCTATTGCGGCACCAATCCGACCGTCAGCATCGTCACCGCCGCCGACGAAGTGCTCGGCAAATAAATTTCGGAAGCGTGTCGGCCGAGGCGTGATTGCGATCGCGTCTCGGTCTTGCGCTTCGACACGATCGTCATCGAGAGCCGCGGTGCGTTTTGCGCTGACGCGGCTCTCTTCGTTTTGGATGATGCTCAGCCCGGCAGCATCGCGAACGCGCTCGACACCATCGCGACCTGCTTGTTGTCGGTGGCGGAGAGCAGGGTGACGCGGCCGAAGCTCATGGTGCGTCCGAGCCGCACCACGCGCGCATCCGCCAGCACGTCGGACGAGGAGACCGCGCGCATGAAATGCGTGGTCTGGTCCACCGTCGTCATCGGACGATAGCCGCGATTGGCGGCGAGGTTCGCGATCACCATCGCGGTGTCGGCAAGCGCCATCAGGGCCTGGCCGCAGATCACGCCGCCGTTGCGGCACAGCCGCTCCGAGAACGGCATGCGCAGCAGCGCGCCCGGCTGCCAGTCCGGCGCGTCGGCTGGCGGGGTGTACTCGATGTGCTCGACGGAGAGGTTGAGATCCTGGATCCAGGGCGCAAAGACCTCGCCGAGGATGCGTCTGGCCTCAGCGATGCCGAACTCGGCGTCTGGTTGCGGTGGCATGGCTGTCGTTCCCTCCTGTGTTGCCGGATGTTTCGCCCATTCTGCCCGCCTGGGCGGGGCAAAGTCATCGGGGACCGTCGGCTTGAAAATGCCCGACTTCGCCGGATATGATGCCATGCTTGGGTGCGGGTGGACGATGTTGCGTCGATGTGTCCTTGTCATTTGCCTGGCCGCGCTTGGTCTGGCGTTGAACGGTTGCACCAGGTGCGGCCCGATCTGGGACGACTGGCTCCATGGGCCGAAATCGTGCAAATCGGATCGGCTCTAGCGGATTGAAGCGGCGCCCGGAGCCGTGAAGAGGTTCAGGGTGCGGCATCCGCCCCCTCTATCGATGATCAAGGAGTGAATGATGAAGCTTTTCCGTATGGCGGCGGTGCTGGTGCTGGTGGCTGGACCGGCCTTCGCGCAGGATTCGCCCCATATCAATCTGATGGCGGATAGCCCCTCCAAGACCGACGACGAGAAGGCGGCGGATGCCGCGCGCGACAGGGCCTACAAGGAGACGTTGAAGAAGATCCCGGACGCCAAGGCGTCCAACGATCCCTGGGGCGGCATGCGTGCCGACCCGCCGAAGCAGCCCGCGCCGAAGGCCTCGGCCGCCACCAGCGCGCCCAAGAAGACCAGGGCCGGCACGGCCGCCAATTGACCATCGCTCCGGAGGCGGGTGACGCCTCCTTTCGGGACTCCCCATCGCCCGGCCCTGATCCTACATTCCGTCGCAGTGTTGCGTTGAGGAGGCAGGATATGGCGGATCGCCCGCGGGACCTCGCCGAGCGGATGGCGCGCCGGCGCAAGCAGCCCGCCGGTTCGGGCGACAAGGCCGGTGACGGCTATCTGCGCGAGAGCTTCATCCTGCCGCGCGCCGCGGCACGGGCAAGGGCGCAGGCCTTCTTCGCGCGCTATCCCAAGGCCGGTTACATGAGCGAAGTCGAGAACTGGCGCGAACTGCCCGGCGGCGACATTGAATTCACCATGCGGCGGCTGCCCAGCGCCGACTAGTCCTGGTCTGGCCTCTCAATCCGGCCGGGTTCACGCCGTCTTGTGCCCGATGGCCTTCAGCTCCCGATCGATGCGCAGCTGCACGCGACGGATCGCCAGCAGGTCGATCTTCGTCTCGGTCTTGCCCGTCTTGGTCTCGTCGCCGATCCGGAACTGCCACTGCCAGACGCCCGGGGTAGCCGTCTTTGCAACCGTGAACTCAACGCCCCTGTGATTCATGGTCACCTCCACGATTCACCTTGCCATGTCGGGTAACATGCTGGGCGCCGTCATATACCATCGACAAGCAAAATTTGCCGTCAAGTCGCGGACAGCTCGTCGGAATTCAGCAAGCGCGCGCAGTTCGAAACAAGCGAAATCGGATTCCGAAAGAAGAAACCAATGGATGCGTTTGCGTCAGAGGTCGTTGACACTCCTTAGGGTCAGGAACTCTGTTCGTGCTGGGAGAACTACGGAGAAATACTCATGCTGGCGCGCAAGAAAAAACCCCGCCAGGGGAGAGCCGGGCGGGGTAGAAGGTTATTGGAGGCTGAGGTGCTGGGCTGCAACACCATAGCCGCATGACCGTAGCCCGCTCAGCTTACGACAGCCTGACAGATCGGATCGCGAGTCGAATCTCAAGTCGAATCCCGTAAGTCGGCATCACCACGCGACCGCCGAAAACAGAAAACCCCGCTCGGGGGCGGAGCGGGGTTTAACTGGGTATGGAGGCCCGGTGTTGGTCCACCGGGTAAGGCGACGCTAGAGCATCCGGCTTACGGGTGCCTTACGCAAGCTTGCGCGAAGCTTGCGGCCAGCCTGCGCGTCCCAATTCAGACATGCGGGCGCACAACTTCAGACACATCCGTTGGCGACACTTCGCGGGCACGGTGAAGCCATGGGGGATACATGGCGCGCCGATAGCGGGGTGGCATCATGGACAAGGTAGAGCGGTCATTTGCCGCCGCGACGGCGGCTGGCTTCGTGGTATTGGTGATCGGCATCGTGCTGCTGGCGCTGATGTAACGGCAACTTTGACGGCACGCGCCGCCAAACGCGCGAAAACAACCCCCATGCACAGTAGGCAACAGCCTGTTTCGCCTGGCGTTTCCTAGTGCACCTTGATCTCGTCCAGCGGCAGGCGGAGATCGGCCGCGCGCTCCGCCCGGTCCTTCTTGCGGAACTCGATTTCCTTGCGCTCGAACTTCGCCATCTCCTCGAGCGCCGCCTCGCGCAGGGTATTGCGCCTGAGCGCATCGGCTTGCGCATTTTCCGTCATGATCCAATCCCCCATTGTGGCGGCCCGGTTTCAAGTCGGCAGCCGCGGAAAAGTTCTGTGCCGAACGATTGCGAAAATATGACGGCAGAATGGCTCTGCGTCTTTGATGCGCATTATTTTCAGAGCAAGAAGCGCGGCCTCACATTTTGCGGAGCACAGCAGCAGTGGCCGCTTGTCGTGCTATCGTCCGATGCCGCACCGGAGATGGCCATGGGCTTTTGGCTGTTCGTCATCATCTCGATCGCATCGATCCCGCTCGCAGGCGCAATAGCGTGCGAGCGCAACAGGCCGTCTAGAAAGTGGCTTTGGATCGCTGCCACGGTCGGTCCCCTGGCGCCTCTGGCGCTGCTGATTCTGGGAGATGCGAAGCGCCCGGCCTCCGGCAATTGAAGCGGCCTTCAGGGCGCGGCGAAATGAAGAACCACGGCGGCCACGACACACAGGCCAATGGAAATGGCCGCTCCATAGCGAGGGGAGGGCCAGGCCCCGCCCGTGACGAACAAAAGCCCGGTGGCCGTTGCTAGCTTGAGAGCGTTCGTGATCATGCGCCCAGTATGGGACCGCCCGGTGCCCCAGGAACACTCACAAATTCGAAATGAAGGCCCAGTGGCGACAAAAACCGCTCCGTTCCGCAAAGAACATATTGCGAACATAGAACATATAGTGTACATTGCTTTTATCGACGACCCGCCGCGCCAACCGTTTGTCCCACACGCGAATCCTCGCCATAAGGAGCTCGACCAATGTCCACCACTGCCCTGCGTATCGTCGAAGGATCCTCCATGGACAAGAGTAAAGCTCTCGCCGCCGCGCTCTCCCAGATCGAGCGCCAGTTCGGCAAGGGCTCGGTGATGAAGCTCGGCAAGAACGACCGTTCGATGGATGTCGAGGCGGTCTCCTCGGGCTCGCTGGGGCTTGATATTGCGCTCGGGATCGGCGGCCTGCCGAAGGGGCGCGTCGTGGAAATCTACGGACCGGAATCCTCGGGCAAGACCACGCTGGCGCTGCACACGGTGGCGGAAGGGCAGAAGAAGGGGGGTATCTGTGCCTTCATCGACGCCGAGCACGCGCTCGACCCGGTCTATGCCCGTAAGCTCGGGGTCAATATCGACGAACTCCTGATCTCCCAGCCCGACACCGGCGAGCAGGCGCTGGAAATCTGCGACACGCTGGTGCGCTCCGGCGCGGTCGACGTGCTGGTGATCGATTCGGTCGCGGCACTGGTGCCGAAGGCCGAGCTCGAAGGCGAGATGGGCGATGCGCTGCCGGGCCTCCAGGCTCGCCTGATGAGCCAGGCGCTGCGCAAGCTCACGGCCTCGATCAACAAATCCAACACCATGGTGATCTTCATCAACCAGATCCGCATGAAGATCGGGGTGATGTACGGCTCGCCGGAAACCACCACCGGCGGCAATGCGCTGAAATTCTATGCCTCGGTCCGCCTCGACATTCGCCGCATCGGCGCGATCAAGGAGCGTGACGAAGTCGTCGGCAACACCACGCGCGTCAAGGTGGTGAAGAACAAGCTGGCGCCGCCCTTCAAGCAGGTCGAATTCGATATCATGTACGGCGAGGGCGTTTCCAAGATGGGCGAGATCCTCGATCTCGGCGTCAAGGCCGGCATCGTCGAGAAATCCGGCGCCTGGTTCTCCTATGACAGCCAGCGTCTCGGCCAGGGTCGCGAGAATTCGAAGGCGTTCCTGAAGGCCAACCCCGACATCACCGCCAAGATCGAGACCTCGATCCGCCAGAACTCCGGCCTGATCGCCGAGCAGATTCTCGCCGGCAGCCCCGAGCGCGACGCCGACGGCGACGAGCCGGCGGACGAGTAAGTCCTAACGCGAAGATCTTTCGCGAGGAGCGGGCGCTGAGGACGTTGAGTTGCCGACGTCGTCAGTGCCCGTTTCTTTTTTGGTGTGGGGTCGTGATCGGGGGACGCGATGAGGCGTATGACCTTGGCGAGTTCGTCCGGCTTTGGTCTCTCCAAATCGAAGCTGGCCGAAATCGTCGTAACGTTCTCTTTTCGCTTCCAGTGGGGATCAATGCCTCCACCTGAAATGCTTGCAGCTTATTTTGCTGCGCGTTCGGAGAACCTTCTACCGGGTGATCACTGGTCGGATTGGGGCATCCGATGGCCTCAGACCATCAGGGACAGCAAAGATTTATCCTTTGTCGATTCTTGCGAAATGTACAACGTGATCGAACTCTGGTTCGACCCGAATCCCGGAGATTCTGACGAAGCCTTGATGCTACCGGCATGATGCGGCTCATCGTGACGACGGATTCGTCCACCGCAGGCGCCATTCAACGCGCCGGCCTTGCCGATCTCGTAATTGCGATCGAGCGCCGGCTGGTCTGGGGACCTTGGCCGTCCGATGCTGAGCTTGAGGCGTTCTTTGCGCCACGCTCAACGCAGCCACCTGGCCTTCATTGGCTGGACGACACGCCGCTCAGGCAACTCGAGGGATCGGGTGTGAAAGATCGCGGTTTGGTCGAATTGTTTGCGGAATGCGCCTCGGTCGAATTGTGGATCGGGCCTGAGCCGAATGCGCAATTGATTCTGCTCTGGTTGCTCGATCAGTGCGGGAGCGAGAAGTCGGCGGTTTCCAAGCTCGTCATGCGTCAGCTGGATATTTCTATTGGCGGCGTCGAACCAGAGGAGCTTGCGAAGCATAGCCCGCCGCGTGTCAGTCCCACACAAGGCCACGTTGAACTGGCTGAGCGGGCCTGGCGTGTCCATCGTGCGCCGACGCCGCAGGCTTGGTACGACCTCCTCAAAGCAGATCTAAATCTGCTGCCGCAACTCGGTCAGTGCGTGCTGGACCTGCTCGAAGAGCTTCCGAATGTCACCACCGGTCTTGGAGCGACGGAAACGCGGATACTGGAGTTGATCGCACCAGGCGGCGTGCAGCCCTTTGATGTCTTTCCGGGCGATCAGAAGCGTAATAAGCGACGCGTTTTTGGCTACTGGGAAGTCGGAGCGCTGCTTGATGGGCTCGCGCGATCTCCAGTGCCGGCCGTATCCGGGCTGGAGGATGGGCCGTTCACACTCGACATGAACAACGATTCTGTTCGTCACGCCCAGTACAAGCAATCCCGCCTGTTGCTCACTGAATTCGGGAAGGCGGTACTGGCAGGAAACGCGGATGCTCTCCGCCACAACCCGATCCATCGCTGGTGGGGTGGTACTGAACTGACCAATGAACGGCTGTGGCGGTGGGATCACGAAGGCAGCTCATTGGTCGCGCCCTAGCGGCGCGTTCGGTGCTGTAGGGTGGGCAAAGGCGTAACGCGCCGTGCCCACCACCTTTCACCTCATACAAAGGCCGTGGGCACGCTCCGCTTTTGCCCACCCTACGAAACCTCCGTCGCGTCCTACTCCGCCGCTTCCGCGTAATCGCTCACCGGCGGGCACGAGCACACCAGATTGCGGTCGCCGTAGACGTTGTCGACGCGGCCGACCGGGCACCAATATTTGTCGGTGCGCGAGGTGCCCGCGGGGAAGCAGCCCTCAGAGCGGGCATAGGCGCGCTTCCAATCGTCATCGGCGATGTCGTGCACGGTGTGCGGGGCGTGACGCAGCGGCGAGGCCGCGATCTCAAAGCGGCCGGCCTCGACCTCGGCGATCTCCTTCCGGATTGCGATCATGGCATCGCAAAAACGATCGAGCTCTGCCTTCGATTCCGATTCGGTTGGCTCGATCATCAGCGTGCCCGGCACCGGAAAACTCATGGTGGGGGCATGGAAGCCGTAATCGATCAGGCGTTTTGCGATGTCGTCCACCGTAACACCAGACGTCGTCTTGAGCGGACGGGGATCGACGATGCACTCATGCGCGACGCGGCCCTTGGCGTTCTTGTAGAGCACGGGGAAGTGCGCATCGAGCCTTGCAGCGATGTAGTTGGCGTTGAGGATCGCAATCTCGGTCGCGCGCTTCAGGCCTTCGCCACCCATCATCAGGATGTAGATGTAGGAGATGGTCAGGATCGACGCCGAGCCGAATGGCGCGGCTGACACCGGGCCGACCGGCACCTCCGCGCTCGTCGCGGGATGACCTGGCAGGAACGGCGCGAGATGCGCCTTGACGCCGATCGGGCCCATGCCGGGGCCGCCGCCGCCATGCGGGATGCAGAAGGTCTTGTGCAGATTGAGATGGCTAACATCGGCGCCGTAATCGCCGGGCCTGCTAAGGCCGACCTGCGCGTTGAGGTTGGCGCCGTCCAGATAGACCTGGCCGCCATGGCCATGGACGATGTCGCAGATCTCGCGAATGTGCTCTTCGAACACGCCGTGCGTCGAGGGATAGGTGATCATGACCGCGGCAAGGTCGTTCGAATGCTTCTCCGCTTTGGCGCGGAGATCGCTGACGTCGACGTCGCCGTTGGCTTCGCAGGCCACCACCACCACGTCCATGCCGACCATCGCGGCCGAAGCGGGATTGGTGCCGTGGGCGGATGAGGGGATCAGGCAGATTTTTCGGTGCGTCTCTCCGCGCGCCGCATGGTAGCCGCGGATCGCCAGCAGCCCGGCATACTCGCCCTGCGCGCCCGAGTTCGGTTGCAGCGAGATCGCGTCATAGCCGGTGATGTCGCACAGCCATTTTTCCAGCCGCGCGAACAGCGCGTGATAGCCCTTGGCCTGCTCACGCGGGGCGAAGGGGTGCAGGCTGCCGAATTCTGGCCAGGTCAGCGGCATCATCTCGGTGGTCGCGTTCAGCTTCATCGTGCAGGACCCGAGCGGGATCATGGCGCGGTCGAGCGCGAGGTCGCGATCGCTGAGCTTGCGCATGTAGCGCAGCATCTCGGTTTCCGAGCGATGTGCGTGGAACACGGGATGGGTGAGGAAGGCGGTCGCGCGCTTCAGCGCCTCCGGCAGCGCCTCGCGGGTGGTGGCGTCGATCTCGGCGTAGGCGAGCTGGCCGCCGAAGGCGCGCCACACCGCTTCCACGGTCGCGGGCGTTGTGGTCTCGTCGAGCGCGATGCGCAACGCGCTTTCACCAACACCGAGATTGATTGTCTCGGCGGCCGCGCGCGCGATGATCTCGGCGCGCCCGGCGCCGGCATCGACGCTGAGCGTGTCGAAGAACGCTTCGGATTGTGGGAAGAACCCGAGCTTGCGCAGGCCGCTAGCGAGCACGGCGGCGCGGCGATGCACATTGCGCGCGATCTGCGAGAGCCCCTCGGGGCCGTGATAGACCGCGTACATCGCCGCGATCACGGCGAGCAGTACCTGCGCGGTGCAGATGTTGGAGGTCGCCTTCTCGCGGCGGATGTGCTGCTCGCGGGTCTGCAGCGCGAGACGATAGGCAGGCATCCCACGGGAATCGACGGAGAGGCCGACGATGCGGCCGGGCAGCGAACGCTTCAGCGCATCGCGCACCGCCATGTAGGCGGCGTGCGGTCCGCCATAACCCATCGGCACGCCAAAGCGCTGCGCCGAGCCGATCGCGATGTCGGCGCCGAGTTCGCCGGGCGAGGCGAGCAGCGTCAGCGCCAGCAGATCGGCGGCAACGATCGCGAGCGCGCCCTTGGACTTCAGCGCCGCGATCGCGGGCCTGAGGTCGCGCACCGCGCCCGATGTTCCCGGATATTGCAGCAGCGCACCGAGCACGTCGGCCTTGTCGAGATCGGTGAGGGGATCGCCGACGACCAGCGACCAGCCGAGCGGCTCGGCGCGGGTGCGCATCACAGCTAACGTCTGCGGATGCACGTCCTTGTCGACGAAGAAGGCCTTGGCTTCCACCTTCGAGTGCCGCTCCGCAAGCGCCATGGCTTCGGCCGCCGCGGTCGCCTCATCGAGCAGCGAGGCGTTGGCGACATCGAGCCCGGTGAGATCGCAGATCATGGTCTGGAAATTGAACAGCGCTTCCAGCCGGCCCTGGCTGATCTCGGGCTGGTAGGGCGTATACGCCGTGTACCAGGCGGGGTTTTCGAGGATGTTGCGCTGGATCACCGCAGGCAAAATCGTGCCGGAATAGCCCTGGCCGATCAGCGAGGTGAAGACCTGGTTCTGGCGTGCGAGCTCGGCCATATGCGCGATCGCCTCGGTCTCGCTCAAGGGCTTGCCGAGATCGAGCGGGGTTGTTTGTCGGATCGAGGCGGGGAGCGTTTCCGCCATCAACGCGTCGACGCTCTTGGCGCCGACGGTTTCGAGCATTGCGGTGACATCGCGCGCCGATGGGCCGATGTGGCGGCGAGCGAAATTGGCGGCGGTGTCGCCGCTGGATTTACGGTGCGCGGTCATCGCTTGCTCCATCGTCCTTAAGCCGTATGTGCCTTGTAGGCGGCTTCATCCATGAGGCCGCCGAGCTCGCTCTTGTCGGCAATCCTGATCTTGAAGAACCAGGCCGCGGCTTGCGCATCCGAGTTCACCAGCGCGGGCTCGGCGGCGAGCGCATCGTTGGTCTCGAGCACTTCGCCGGTCACAGGCGCATAGACGTCGGAGGCGGCCTTCACCGATTCCACGACGGCGGCGGCCTCGGCCTTCTTCAGGCTGCGGCCGACCTTGGGCAATTCGACGAACACGACGTCGCCGAGCTGCGACTGCGCGTAATCCGTGATGCCGACGGTGGCGACATCGCCGTCGATCGCGAGCCATTCATGGTCGGTGGTGTACAGCGTCGTGGTCATTTTGTTGTCCTCAGCGTTTGTAGGTGTTTTTCACGAAGGGCATGGCGGCGACGGTGAGGGCTAAGCGTTGCCCGCGCACCTCGGCAAAGAGTTTTGTGTCGAGCGCGCTCAGGGCGGTGGGCACATAGCCCATCGCGACCGGCGCATTCAGGCTCGGGCCGAAACCGCCCGAGGTGACCCTTCCGACCGGCTGGCTCGATGTCGCGTCTGCAAACAGCAGCGCACCCTCGCGCACCGGCGCACGGCCCTCAGTGCGCAGGCCGACGCGGCGGCGGGATGCGCCGTGATCGAAATGAGCCAGGATTTTCTCGGCCCCGGGAAAACCACCAGTGCGGGCACCGCCGCTGCGGCGGCTCTTCTGCACCGACCATTCCAGCGCGGCCTCGACCGGCGTCGTCTCCGTGTCGATGTCGTGGCCGTAGAGGCAGAGCCCGGCTTCGAGCCGCAGGCTATCGCGGGCCCCTAAGCCGATCGGCATCACGTCGGGATTGTCCAGCAGCATCTTGGCGAGCCGCTCGGCGTCCGCAGCAGGTACCGAAATCTCAAAACCGTCCTCGCCGGTGTAGCCCGAGCGCGAGACGAAGCAGGCGAGACCGGCGACCTCATGCGGGCCGGCGTCCATGAACTTCATGGCGGGGGCCTCTGCACACAATTTCGCCAGTGCGGTTTCGGCCTTGGGGCCCTGCAACGCGATCAGCGCGCGGTCGGCGAGCGAATCGATGACGCAGGTGTCGGAGAGATTGGCGCGCAGATGCGCTTCGTCCTCGGCCTTGCAGGCGGCGTTGACCACCAGAAACAGATGATCGCCGAAATTGGCGACCATCAAATCGTCCAGGAGGCCGCCATCGGCATTGGTGAACTGGGCGTAGCGCTGCCGTCCCGGTGCAATCGCCACGATGTCCTGCGGCACCAAGCGCTCCAGCGCGCGGGCAGCGTCTTCGACTTTGCCGGATTTCGGCCGAAGCGCGATCTGGCCCATATGGGAGACGTCGAACAGGCCGGCCTGGCTGCGGGTCTGGAGGTGCTCTTTCAGGACGCCCGCAGGATATTGCACGGGCATCTCATAGCCCGCGAACGGCACCATCTTGCCGCCCAGCGAGACATGAAGGTCGTAAAGGGGGGTACGTTTCAGGGAGTCTTGGCCGTCACGCACTGGCATCGCAGGGGTCCTCGGCGGTTCCCCGGAGACGATTCCCCGGTGGACACCAGTCGAAGCCCCATCTGTCGCTGTGCCTGAGAGTATTATCCCGTCGGCGGACGCAGTCCGGGCCAACCCACCTTAAAAGGGAATTGCCCGTCGGCGCCTCTTTCCAGATGTCGTCAAAGCCACGCGGTCCTTTTGCCTGAGAGTTTCCGGGGCGGTTGCTCCTTCGGCGCCGGCTGCCTAAAGCCGATCTCTCCCGACGTGGCCGTACGATACAGATGGGTACAGACCACAGGCCGCCCAAGCCTGTCAACGCGGGCCTTGCGGCTTTCAACGGGATTGCAACGGGATTGCGCGACTGCGGCAACCCTCTGATCTCTCTGCACAGTTTCTGGACAGCGAAGCTGGCCTTGTCTAAAAGCGCTTCTGTCAGCAGATATCAGCCCAAACTCGCGGTTTGGGTGGCGTAAAGCGGGCCCAAGCACACCCGATTGGATGAACATGAGCGGCGTCAACGAGATCAGGTCGACCTTTCTGAACTTCTTTGCCGAGAACGGCCACGAGATCGTGTCGTCCTCGCCATTGGTGCCGCGCAACGACCCGACATTGATGTTCACCAATGCCGGCATGGTGCAGTTCAAGAACGTCTTCACCGGTGTCGAGAAGCGGCCCTATCAGCGCGCCACCACGTCGCAGAAATGCGTGCGCGCCGGCGGCAAGCACAATGACCTCGACAATGTCGGCTACACCGCGCGCCATCTCACCTTCTTCGAGATGCTCGGCAACTTCTCGTTCGGCGACTATTTCAAGGAGCGCGCGATCGAGCTGGCCTGGAAGCTGATCACCAGGGAATACGGGCTGAAGAAGGACAAGCTGCTCGTCACCGTCTACCACACCGACGACGAGGCGCACGGTCTCTGGAAGAAGATCGCCGGCTTCTCCGACGACCGCATCATCCGCATTCCGACCTCGGACAACTTTTGGGCGATGGGCGATACGGGGCCGTGCGGTCCGTGCTCGGAGATCTTCATCGATCGCGGCGAGCACATCTGGGGCGGACCTCCGGGCTCACCGGAAGAGGACGGCGACCGCTTCCTCGAATTCTGGAATCTCGTGTTCATGCAGTACGAGCAGGTGACGAAAGAGGAGCGCGTGGATCTGCCGCGTCCCTCGATCGACACCGGCATGGGCCTCGAGCGCATGGCCAGCATCATGCAGGGCGTCGAGAGCGTGTTCGAGACCGATCTGTTCCGTCATCTGATCGACGCGACGTCGTCCGCGCTCGGCAGCGGGCCGAACGAGCAGACCGTCGCCTCGTTCCGCGTCATCGCCGACCATTTGCGTTCGTCGGCGTTTCTGGTTGCGGATGGCGTGCTGCCCTCCAACGAAGGCCGCGGCTATGTGCTGCGCCGGATCATGCGCCGCGCGATGCGCCATGCGCAGCTGCTCGGCGCGAAAGAGCCGCTGATGCATCGCCTGGTCTGGGCACTGGTCCGCGAGATGGGCCAGGCCTATCCCGATTTGATGCGCGCGGAAAACCTGATCGAGGAAACGCTGCGGCTGGAAGAGACACGTTTTCGCAAGACGCTGGTGCGCGGCCTTGCCATTCTCGACGAGAAGAGCGCGTCCTTGAAGAAGGGCGACATGTTCGACGGCGACGTCGCCTTTACGCTGTACGACACCTACGGCTTTCCGCTCGACCTGACGCAGGATGCGCTGAAGTCGCGCGGGATCGGCGTCGACCAGGCTTCGTTCACCGACGCGATGGAGCGTCAGAAGGCCAAGGCCCGCGAATCCTGGAAGGGGTCTGGCGAGGCGGCGTCCGAGGCGATCTGGTTCCCGCTGCGCGAAAAGCTGGGTGCGACCGAATTTCTGGGCTACGAGACCGAGAGCGCTGAAGGCGTGGTCTCCGCGCTGGTGAAGGACGGCAAGGAAGTAGCCCACCTCAAGGCCGGCGACACCGGTGCGCTGCTGCTGAACCAGACGCCATTCTATGCGGAGTCCGGCGGCCAGGTCGGCGACACCGGCGTGCTGACGGGCGAGGGCGGCATCAAGTTCCGCGTCACCGAGACGCAGAAGAAGCTGGGGGATTTCTTCGTGCATGTCGGCACGGTTGAGAGTGGCGAGCTGAAAATCGGCACCGCGCTGCAGCTCGAGGTCGATCACGGCAGGCGCTCGTCGATCCGCGCGCATCATTCGGCGACGCATCTCATTCACGAGGCGCTGCGCCAGGTGCTCGGCGATCACATCGCCCAGCGCGGCTCGATGGTCGCGCCCGATCGTTTGCGCTTCGACTTCGTGCATCCGAAGCCGATCACGGCGGAAGAACTCGCCCGCGTCGAGGACATCGCCAACGATGTGGTGCTGGAGAACGACGAGGTCACCACCCGCGTCATGGGCGTCGACGAAGCCCGCGAGGCCGGCGCGCGCGCGCTGTTCGGCGAGAAATATGGCGACGAGGTTCGCGTCGTTTCGATGGGCCGGACCGCGCGCGAGCGCGGCGCCAATGCGCTCGGCTGGTCGGTCGAGCTGTGCGGCGGCACGCATGTGCGGCGCACCGGCGACATCGGCCTGATCACGCTGACCGGCGAGAGCGCGGTGGCCTCGGGCGTGCGCCGCATCGAGGCTTTAACCGGCAACTACGCGCGAAAACACGCCAACGAGACCATGGCGCTGGCGAAGACCGCCGCCAACGAACTGCGTACCTCCATTGACGACGTGCCGGCGCGCATCACCGCACTGATGGAGGAGCGCAGGAAGCTCGAGCGCGAATTGTCCGACGCCCGCAAGAAGCTGGCGATGGGCGGCGGTGCCTCCGCCGGCAGCAATGGTGCAGCCAGCGGTGTGCGCGAGGTCGGCGACGTCAAGCTGATGGCGCGCGCGGTCGAAGGCATCGAGATGAAGGACCTCAAGAGCCTTGCGGACGACGGCAAAAAGCAGATCGGCTCCGGCGTCGTCGCCATCGTCGGCGTCACCGAGGACGGCAAGGCCGGTGTCGTGGTCGGCGTGACCGCCGATCTCATCTCGCGCTTCAATGCGGTCAATCTGGTGAAAATCGCCTCCGAAGCGCTCGGCGGCAAGGGCGGCGGCGGCCGGCCCGACATGGCGCAGGCCGGCGGCCCCGACGGTGCCAAGGCAGCTGATGCCTTGACCGCGATCGAAAAAGCGATGGCAGGCGCGTAAAGCTCGCGCGCCTCGTTCCGCGAGGTCTCAGCCCTTGCGCAGGAAAACGTACTCGGCCGAGTACGGCGCGCTCTTGAGCTCGCCGGCCTTGCCGCAAGAACCCTCGAGCTTGCCGCCATGGGTGTTGATGCGCTGGACGGTGGTGACCGGCGTCAGCACGCCGCTACCGCGGTGGGCGGTGACCTCCAGCTTCAGCCAGGCGATATCGGCGGCCGTTGCGCCCGGCGCGTTGCCGGCGGCCTTGGCGGCGACCGCGCTGCCGTCAGCGTGCTCCCAGTTCGGGCCGGCATAGTGGCGGCCGATGGTCTTGCCCTCGGAGAGCAGCGTTGCGATCGGCTCGCGGAAGGCCCAGGCGAGCTTGCCGTCGGTGCCGGCCTTGCACTCATAGACCTGCGCGCCCTCGGCGTGGACGCTGAGCACGACGGTCTCGCCGGGCGCCGCGATGGCGTCGGGAAGCGTCTCGGCTGCGGAGGCCGGTCCAATCAGGGCCGCGAGTGACAGCAGGCAGGGGGCAGCAAGCTTGATGAACATGGTCGGTCTCCGCAAACGGCTCTCAAAAAACGAACGGGCCGCGCTATGGCGCGGCCCGCGATGATGTCCGATTCCAGTCGGGCGAAATTGCGGACGGCTTACGCCGCCAACGCCTTCGTGAGATTCTCCGCGACCTTGTCGAGGAATCCGGTGGTCGAGAGCCAGCGCTGGTCGGCGCCGACCAGCAGCGCCAGGTCCTTGGTCATGTAGCCTTCCTCGACCGTGTCGACGCAGACCTTCTCCAGCGTCGCCGCGAACTTCGCGAGCTGCGGATTGTTGTCGAGCTTGGCGCGGTGCGACAGGCCACGGGTCCAGGCGAAGATCGACGCGATCGAGTTGGTCGAGGTCTCCTTGCCCTTCTGGTGTTCGCGGAAGTGACGGGTCACCGTGCCGTGAGCGGCTTCGGCTTCGACCGTCTTGCCGTCCGGGGTGAGCAGCACCGAGGTCATCAGGCCGAGCGAGCCGTAGCCCTGCGCGACCGTGTCGGACTGCACGTCGCCATCGTAGTTCTTACAGGCCCAGACATAGCCGCCGGACCATTTCAGCGCCGAGGCGACCATGTCGTCGATCAGGCGGTGCTCGTAGGTCAGGCCCTTGGCGTCGAATTCCTTCTTGAACTCGCGCTCATAGACGTCCTGGAAGATGTCCTTGAAGCGGCCGTCATAGACCTTCAGAATCGTGTTCTTGGTCGAGAGGTAGACCGGATAGCCGCGCAGCAGGCCGTAGTTCAGCGATGCGCGGGCGAAATCGATGATGGAATCGTCGAGGTTGTACATTCCCATCGCGACGCCGGCATCGGGGGCCTTGAACACTTCCTTCTCGATGACGGTGCCGTCTTCGCCGACGAACTTCATCGACAGCGTGCCCTTGCCCGGGAACTTGAAGTCGGTGGCGCGGTACTGGTCGCCATAGGCGTGACGGCCGATGATGATCGGCTTGGTCCAGCCGGGAACCAGGCGCGGCACGTTCTTGCAGATGATCGGCTCGCGGAAGATGCAGCCGCCGAGGATGTTGCGGATGGTGCCGTTCGGCGACTTCCACATCTGCTTGAGGTTGAACTCCTTCACCCGGGCCTCGTCCGGGGTGATGGTGGCGCACTTGACGCCAACGCCGACCTTCTTGATCGCTTCGGCGGCGTCGATGGTCACCTGATCGTTGGTGTGGTCGCGGTACTCCATGCCCAGGTCGAAATACTGCAGCTCGACATCGAGGTACGGGTTGATCAGCTTGTCCTTGATGTACTGCCAGATGATCCGGGTCATCTCGTCGCCATCGAGTTCGACGACGGGATTGGATACCTTGATTTTTGCCATGATCGGGGAAGCCCTCTTGGGAATGGCGCCGCAGGCGCCAATTTGAATATCCGGCGCCTCTTAGCACCGGACCGCGGCGGGCGAAAGCCAAGTGATTATGCACTTTTAGCTCATCCAGCTTCCACAGATGGGGGGCCGAGCCGGCCGCCGCGGCCTCGGCCGGGCTGAAGTTTCAGGCGAGATTCAAAAGTCGAATCCAACCCGTTATTTCCCTTGAGAATTTTGTCAGGACAGGCAAACGACAGGCGAGCGGGCCATCGGCCCAAGACTGGGGTAAGACCGGGGCAAGGCCGGCTGTGAATCAATTCCTGAAGAGCGCCTCTGCAAGGTCTTGAGAGATAGTGTGAAAGTGGAATGAGATGTCCGGCACCGACAAGACCAAGGCAGGGCTCGCCCTCGACGGTCCCATCGTCATCCTGGTCGAGCCGCAGCTCGGGGAAAACATCGGCATGGCCGCGCGCGCCATGGGCAATTTTGCCCTGAGCGGCTTGCGCATCGTCAACCCGCGCGACGGCTGGCCCAACATCGCCGCCCAGCGGGCGGCCGCCGGCGCCGACCACATTCTGGAAAAGGTCGAATTGTTCGACACCGTCGGTGAGGCCGTCGCCGATCTCGACCTGCTGTTCGCCACCACCGCGCGCCCCCATGACCAGGCCAAGCCGGTGGTCGGGCCGGAAGCCGCAGCAAGCGAGATCGCGGGGCACGTCGCCACCGGCGGCAAGGCCGGCATCCTGTTCGGGCGCGAGCGCTGGGGGCTGACCAATGAGGAGGTCGGGCTCTCCAACCGCATCATCACCTTCCCGGTCAATCCGGGCTTCGCTTCGCTCAACCTCGCCCAGGCCGTGCTGCTGGTCGGCTACGAATGGTTCAAGCGGGCCACATCCGGCGAGCTGCCGCACGCCATGCCGAAGCGCTCCGAACGCGCGTCGCAGCATCAGATGCAGGCCTTTTTCGACAACCTCATCCGCGAGCTCGACCGGGTCGAGTTCCTGCGCCCGGCCGAGAAGCGCGACACCATGCTGGTCAATCTGCGCAACATCTTTAGCCGGATGGAGCCGACCAAGCAGGACATGCACACGCTCCACGGCGTGGTGATGGCGATCGCGGAAGCGCGCAAGGGCCCGGCCAAGGGTGGCGTGCTCGACGGTGAGCAGGCCACGCGGCTGCGCGCGCTGCTGGCCGAGCACGGTCAGGGCGGCGGCGTGCCGGACAGCGGTTCGACCGTGCGCGGCCTTGCCCGGCTGCTCCGCCGCAACCCGACCGATGCCGAGCGGCTGCTCTGGCAAGCGCTCACGCGTGATCGCCGCTTCGCAGGAGCCTTCAAACGCCAGACTCCGGTCGGCCGCCACATCCCGGACTTCGTCTCGTTCCCGCACCGGATCGCGATCGAGCTGGTCAACCCGGGCGAAGGCGAGGCCATCGCCGCTGACCGCGCCTCGCGGCGGAGCTGGCTCGAGGCGCGGGATTATCGGGTGATGGAGATCCGGGCCGCGGATGTCGAGCGGGACATCGAGGCGGAGCTGGCGCGGCTGCAGGGCATGATCGAGCAAGCGACATAGGTCTCAATGGCGGGCACGGTATGCGCCTTTGCCCACCATACGAGATCGTCACCCGCGCCCGAGCTGCACGTCGCGGTCGACTGCAATCCACGTCGTCTTGGCGACCGCCAGCAGTCTTCCGGCTTCATCATGGAGCGCGGCCTCGGCCAGGCGCTTGCGGCCGTCGCGGCTGGTTGGCCATGCCGTGATGATGCAACGCGTGCCAGGGCGTGGCCGGGATTCGATCCGTGCGGACATCCGGCCCAGCAGCAGCGGCGTCTTGTCGACGGTGTTGCTCTGCGGATCGCAATTGCAGGCGAAGCCGGTGGGGCAGTCGAGCGCGGACCAGAGGAATTCGGGCGCGATGAGGCCGTCCTCGGCGGCGAGATTTGGATCCGGTGTCCAACTCGATGCGAGAACAGGGCGTTGCGCAATCCGCCCCAGCGGTCCGGCGAAAATGCGCAGGCCGTCTCCTTTCGCCCTGGCGGGGCCGCAGACGAAACAGGTTGGCAGCGGATGCTCGTGCGGCTTGACCGGCGTCAGCAATTCGGCGGCGCAGGCCTCCTCGAAGCTGGCGGTCTCTGGCCGCGCAAGCTCGACGCTCATCGCGCGTCCGGTCGCGACGATTTTGCCGCCGTCGCGAAGCTCCCATGTGCCATCGTCGGTCGCGATCGTAGCGAGCGGCGTGTCCAGCGGAGGCGGCGCGCGCAGTGTCACCTCCGCGCCGCCGGGAATGTGCTGGGCCAGCCGGCCGCAGACATAGCCGCCGTTGCCGGAGTTCGGCGGACCGCAATAGCGCCTGTCGATGATGATCTCGGTCAAAGCTTGCCTTCCTGTCGCGCTGGTCCACGCGCACTCTATCGGATCTTGAGAATAATTCTTCCCTGAACCGTTCGGTTGGCCACGGCGTGCATGGCTTCGATGACATCCTCCAAAGGGAGGACACGATCGATGTGCGGGCGGATTTTTCCGTCGGCCAGCAATTGCATCAGCGTGTCGTTCATGCGCGCAGCCTCGGCGGAATATTTCTCCGCCCAGGCGCCGGCGAAGACGCCAATGATGGCGTAGTTCTTGAGAAGCGGCAGGTTCATCGGGATCGATGGAATCGTGCCGCTGGTGAAGCCGATCGGCATCAGCCGGCCGCCCCAGTTCATCAGCCGGGCCATCTGCTCGAAGATCGCGCCGCCGATAGTGTCGAAGCCAATGTCGATGCCTTGCCCCGATGTGATCGACTTGAGCTTGTCGCGCAGATCCTCGCTGCGATAATTGACGACATCGCTGGCGCCATAGCTGCGCACCAGCGCAGCCTTGTCGTCGGAGCCGACACCGGCGACGACGCGCAGGCCGAGATGACGGCCGAGGTCGACGGCGGCGAGCCCGACACCGCCGGCGGCGCCCGTAATGAACGCGGTTTCGCCGCGTTGCGCCCGTGCCCGCTCGACCAGCGCGTAATAGGCGGTGCCGTAATTGTGAAGCACCGTCGCGGCCGCCTCGAACGCGACGCCATCAGGCAGGCGCGCGCTCTTCGATTCCTTGGCGATCATCCGTTCGGCGTAGCCGCCGGTCCAGCTGCTGCACGCCACGCGATCGCCGGGGACGAATTGTATGACCTTGTTGCCAACAGCGACGACGACACCGGAAGCTTCGGTACCAGGCACGAAGGGCAGCGGCGGCCGCATCTGGTAAAGACCCGAGACCAGCAACTGGTCCATGAAGCTCACCGAGGCCGCGTGGACGTCGATGAGAATTTCGTCATCGGCCGGCATCGGCTCGTTGATCTCGCTCACGCGCAGGTCAGCCGGTCCGGTGAAAGACTTGCAAACAACCGCTTTCATCGGGATGCTCCTTCCGTCTGGCGCCGTGCAAACAGACGTGGCACCAGCATGGGAACGCGTCGGCGATAGTCCTGGTAGGTCGCGCCAAACTCGGCGATCAGATCCCGTTCCTCGAACTGGAGCGCAAACAGGACGTAGGCGGTGTTCGCGAGCGCGAACAGCAAATGGCCGGCGGTCATCTCGGGCGTCGCCCAGAACGCGAGCAGCAAGCCGAGCATGAGCGGATGCCGTACGATCTTGTAGAGCAGCGGCGTTCGGAACGATTGACCTGATATCTCGGCTCCGCGCCACGCGACGAAAGCCTGGCGCAGGCCGAACAGGTCGAAATGATCGATCATGTGGGTCGACGCGAACGCGATCAGCCAGCCGAGCCAATGCACTGAGATCAGCAACCACGCCATCAGGCCGCTCGTCTGCCAGATCGGCATCAGGATCGGGCGCCACTGCCAGAACAGTAAGAGGAGGACCAGGCTGGAGAGCAGCACATAGGTGCTGCGCTGGCAGGCCGCCGGAAGGAATTTGGCCGACCATCGCTTGAACCCTGTGCGCGCCATCACGCTGTGCTGGATGGCAAACAGGCTCATCAGCAGCAGGTTGACGATGACGGCTTCGCCTGGATTCCCCGAAGGGCCGACGTCGATCGACCTCGGCACGACACAATTGCCGACGAAACCGATCGAGTAGAGAAATGAGATCGTGAACAGGGCGTAGCTCACGAGGGCGTAAAGCAGGATCAGGAGGCGCGAGACCATGGTTTCTCCTATTGTGCCTGTGACAGGGGTGCCGCATGCAGGAGCCTGAATCGCGTGCAGGCGAAGGGGCTCGGTCAGGCCCGATGGCTACCGCTCGACCGTCCCCTGTGCGTCCCCCGAGAGGAGGAGGGATTCCATGACGGCTTTCTCGCTCGGGACGTTCGGGTTCCCGGAAGTCCATGCCGACGGCCGCCCGATCAAGCTGGCCTTGCGCAAGGGGCTTGCTCTGCTGGTCTATCTCGCGGAGGCCAAGGGCGCCGTCGCGCGGGACGTGATGGCCACGCGGTTGTGGCCCGAGGCCGACCGCGAGACCGGGCTGGCGCGCTTGCGGCGCCTGCTTCATCGCATCGAGCTTGCGCTTGGCGAGCAGGTTTTCGAGACCGATCGCAGCAGTGTGCGATGGTCGCCGGACGTCGAACTGAAGGTCGACTCGCATCTGTTCGAGAACGCCTGCGACCGCGGTGCGTTCGAAGAGGCCTGCCGGATTTATCGAAGCGACTTCCTCGCGGGTTTCTCGCCGGAGGACGCTCCTGAATTCGACGATTGGGCCTTCTTTCGCCGCGAGGCGCTGCGGGGGCGGCTCGTGCATGCGCTGGAGCGGCTCGTGCAGGACAAGAATGCCGCCGGCGATCATTTTGCCGCAACCGCGCATGCGGGGCGTCTGGTCGAGCTCGATCCGCTCAGCGAAGTCTATGGCCGGCATCTGATCCGCAGCCTGCTGCTATCAGGCGATCGCAGCGCCGCGGAACGGCACCACGCGGCCCTGACGCAGCGGCTGCGCGACGAGCTTGGCGTGGCGCCGGAAGCCGAGACCGAAGCGCTGATGAGCCCCGCCGCTGCACCGCATGGGCTTCCGGCGACGCGCTACGTCAAGGGCGCGGGCGTGCATCTGGCGTATCAAGCCTACGGCAGCGGCCCGCTCGACATCCTGGTGATGCCCGGCTTCGTGTCGCATGTTGAGCGCGCCTGGGAGCATCCCGCGAGCCGGACGTTTCTGGCGGCATTGATGAAGCTCGGGCGCCTCGTTGTTTTCGATCGCCGCGGCATTGGGCTGTCCGACCGGGTCGGCTCAGCCCCCGGTATCGACGTCACCGCGGAGGACATCGGCACCGTGCTGCGGGCGGCGGAGTCGCGTCGCGTCGTGCTGTTCGGCGCATCTGAATGCGGTCCGGCTTGCATTAAATTTGCGGCCGATGATGACAGCCGTGTCGTCGGGCTCATTCTGTTCGGCGCGTTGGCCAAGGGTTGCTGGGCGGAAGACTATCCGTATGCGCTGCGCGCCAGCCAGTATGATGCCTGGAGCAAGCACCTCATCACACAATGGGGTGGCCCGGTCGGGATCGAAGCTTTTGCGCCCAGTCTCGCAGGCGATCCCCAGGCGCGCGCCTGGTGGGCCGGACTGCTGCGCGCGGCCTCCAGCCCCGGCGGGATCTCGGCCGTGCTCGAAGCGTTTCGCGATGCCGACGTGCGAGACCTGCTGCCGCAAATCACCGTGCCGACGCTGGTGCTGCACCGGCGCGACGACAAGGCTGTGCGCATCGCGGCGGGCCGAGACGTGGCGAGCCGGATCAATGGCGCGCAATTCGTCGAGCTCGACGGCAACGATCACTGGTTCTTTGCCGGCGATCAGCAGCCGGTGCTGGAAGCGATCAGGCGATTTACGGAAACTCTGAAGCGGTAAGCCTCATTTATTGGCACGTTTCGTGCCTCCCAAAGCGGCAGGCCCGTCACAATGCCTGACCAAGGGAGACCCTGATATGAAACGCGAAGACCTCACGGAAAAGCTGCTCGACATCAAGCGCGAGAAGGGCTGGAGCTGGAAATACATCTGCGAGCAGATCGGCGGCTATGCGGAGGTGCTGATTGTCGGTGCAATTCTCGGTCAGATGAAATTGACAAAACCGCAGGCGGCGAATGCCGGCGAGCTGTTCGGCCTGTCCAAGTCCGAGACCGCCATGCTGAACGAGGTGCCGATGCGCGGCACCGGCACGGCGATGCCGCCGACCGATCCCTTGATCTACCGCTTCTACGAGATGGTGATGGTGAATGGTCCGGCCTGGAAAGCGCTGATCGAGGAAGAATTCGGCGACGGCATTATGTCGGCGATCGACTTCGACATGGGTATTGAACGCATCGCCAACCCCAAGGGTGATCGCGTCAAGATCACCATGAGCGGCAAATTCCTGCCGTACAAATATTACGGCGCCAGCGGCAATGTGCCGGAGTACGGCTTTAAGGAGGGCGAATAGCGAATTGCGAGTAGCGAATGGAATCAGCTCCGTTCGCTACTCGCCACTCACCATTGGCTTACAGGATCGCGCCCGGCGTGTACCTGGCCGCCTCAGGCTTCGCCTTCGCCAGCGCGTCAACCTGCTCGGCGAAGTAATCGACCTGGGCGCCGGCATCGCCGGAATTGGCGCGGCCGTGATCGAGCACGCGCTGCAGTTCGGCTTCGCTCAAGCCGAGGCGCTGATCGGCAGCGAGACGCTGCAGCAAATCGTTCTGCACGATCTTGCCGGTGCGTAGGTCGCGAATGGCCGCGACCGCGTGCTCCTTGATCGCCTCATGGGCGCCTTCGCGGCCAGCTCCTTTCTTGACCGCTTCCATCATCACCGTGGTGGTCAGCAGGAAGGGCAGGTAACGATTGAGCTCGTTCGCGACGACGGCGTCGAACACTTCCATCTGGTCGAGCACGGACAGCAGGGTCTCGAGCAGGCCGTCCATGGCGAGGAACGCATCGGGCAGCATGACGCGGCGGACGACCGAGCAGGAGACGTCGCCTTCGTTCCACTGATCGCCGGCGAGGCCGGCGGCCATGGCGAGGTAGCCCTTCAGCACGACATGCAGGCCGTTGATGCGCTCGCAGGAGCGGCTGTTCATCTTGTGCGGCATCGCGGACGAGCCGACCTGGCCCTTGGCAAAACCTTCGCTGGCGAGCTCATGGCCCGCCATCAGGCGGATGGTTTTGGCAAAGTTGCCGGGACCGCTGGCAAGCTCGGTGAGGACGCTGACCGCGCGGAAGTCGAGGCTGCGCGGATAGACCTGGCCAACCGCATCAAAGCTCTTGGGCAGGCCGAGGTGGACGAGAATGCGCTGTTCGAGCGCGCGGGCCTTGCCGGCATCGCCGTTGAACAAGGTGATCTGGTCGAGTCGGGTACCGACAGCGCCCTTCAGGCCGCGCGCGGGATAGGTGTCCAGCACGTTGACCAGGCTCTGATGCGAAACCAGCATCTCCTCGCCGAACATGGCGATGCGCTTGCCGAGCGTCGTGACCTGCGCGGCGACGTTGTGCGTGCGCGCGGTGAACGGCATGTCACGCAATTGCTTGGCGTGCTTCGCAAAGCGAATGAGCGCGGCGATGCTCTTGGTCTCGATCAGCTGCAGCCCGCGGTAGACCTGCAGCTGCTCCACGTTCTCGGTGAGGTCGCGGCTGGTCATGCCCTTGTGCAGGTGCTCATGACCGGCCAGATCGCAGAACTCCTCGATCCGCGCCTTCACGTCATGGCGGGTGATACGCTCGCGCCGCATGATGGAGGCCAGGTCGACCTGGTCTTTGACGCGCTCGTAAGCCTCGACCACGCCATCGGGCACGGGAATGCCGAGATCGCGCTGGCCTTTCAGCACGGCGATCCAGTAGTCGCGTTCGAGGCGGACCTTGCCTTCGCCGCTCCAGATGGCGCGCATGGCGGGCGAGGCATAGCGCTGGGCGAGGACGTTCGAAATGTGATCTTGGGACATGCCGCCCATTTGGCATTGCCGGGGGCTGGCCGCAAGCCCGAGAGGGCGAGCGGCAGGGAGGCCTTCCGTGGCCATCCACCGCTCGCTGTTAAGCTTATTTTCCGGCCTTCAACTCGGCGGCGGCGACCGCGACCAGCTCGTTCATCTTGCCACGAATCGCCTGTTCGGTGAGGGCGACGTTCTTGGCCGCGAAATCGGCCATGACCTTGCGCAGGACGTCGCCGTCGCCGGCCTCCTCGAAATCCGCGGCGACCACCTCCTTGGCATAGGCGGTGGCGGCTTCGCCGGTGATTCCGAGCTTTTCGGCCGCCCACAACCCCAGCAGCCGGTTGCGGCGGGCCTCCGCCCTGAATTTCTGCTCCTCGTCGAGGGCAAACTTCTTCTCAAAGCCTTCCTCGCGCTTGTTGAATTCGCTCATGCGTCTTCCAATTCCTTTGCGGCTGCCGGACGCGGCGGCCCTCGTTGCGAGGGCCCCTGCGCATGCCTAGATAGGGGGCACGAATCGGCGAAACAACGAGCCGTAAAGCCGCAGGCAAGGTGGTATAAGTCAGCGTCGGATGGGCCGGATCGATTGTGCTCGGACAGCCAATCGGATAGGTTGCCTAAAGGCTTGGTTCCCGTTCTGTTTCCAAGGATTCGGATGGGGTTCCAGGTCGTTCACGGCAGCTCCGCTGTGGGTCGTAACCTGGTAACCGGAGCAAACCAAACACATGGATTTCAACAAAACACGGTACATCCCAATGAGCCGTCGGCGTCGCATTTATGAAGGCAAGGCAAAGGTTCTTTATGAAGGTCCGGAGCCCGGTACCCTGATCCAGCACTTCAAGGATGATGCCACCGCGTTCAATGCGAAGAAGCATCAGGTGATCGAGGGCAAGGGTGTCCTCAACAACCGGATCTCGGAGTACCTGTTTCAGCACCTCAACGACATCGGGGTGCCAACCCACTTCATCCGCCGCCTCAACATGCGCGAGCAGTTGATTCGCGAGGTCGAGATCGTGCCGCTCGAGGTGGTGGTGCGGAACGTTGCCGCCGGCTCGCTGTCGCAGCGCCTCGGCATCGAGGAGGGCACCCAGCTGCCCCGTTCGATCATCGAATTCTATTACAAGAACGATCAGCTCAACGACCCCATGGTGTCGGAAGAGCACATCACCGCCTTCGGCTGGGCCACGCCGCAAGAGATCGACGACATCATGGCGCTCGCCATCCGCGTCAACGACTTCCTCACCGGCCTCTTCCTCGGCATCGGCATCCGCCTCGTCGACTTCAAGATGGAGTGCGGCCGGCTGTTCGAGAACGAGATGATGCGCATCATCGTCGCCGACGAGATCTCGCCGGATAGCTGCCGTCTGTGGGACATCAAGTCGAACGAGAAGCTCGACAAGGATCGTTTCCGCAGGGATCTCGGTGGCCTGCTCGAGGCCTATACCGAAGTTGCCAAGCGGCTCGGCATCCTCATGGAGAACGAGCGGCCGGTGGGTTCCGGTCCGGTGCTGGTGAAGAGCTGAAGAGGATTATGACGTGAAGGCACGTGTTACCGTTACCTTGAAGACGGGCATCCTCGATCCGCAGGGCAAGGCCATCGAAGGCGCGCTGAAGTCGCTCGGCGTCGACGGCGTCGCCAGCGTCCGTCAGGGCAAGGTGTTCGACATCGAGCTCGCCGGCGCCGACAAGGCCAAGGCGGAAGCCGCGCTGAAGGACGCCGCCGACAAGCTGCTCGCCAACACCGTGATCGAGAACTATCGGGTCGAGCTGCTCTGATGAAGGCCGCCATCCTCGTCTTCCCCGGAATCAATCGCGAACGCGACATGGCTCGCGCGCTGAAGCTCATCTCGGGCCATGAGCCTGCGATGGTGTGGCACGCCGAGCCGTCGCTGCCGGCAGGCACGGACCTCGTGGTCGTTCCCGGCGGCTTCTCCTACGGCGACTATCTTCGCTGTGGCGCGATTGCAGCGCGGGCGCCGGTGATGGACGCGGTGCGCGATTATGCGGCCAAGGGCGGGCTCGTCCTTGGCGTCTGCAACGGCTTTCAGATCCTCTGCGAATCCGGACTTCTGCCGGGCGTGCTGATGCGCAATGCGCAGCTGAAATTCATCTGCAAGGACGTGCATCTGCGCGTCGAGCGCTCCGATACCCCGTTCACCCGCGGCTACAATGCCGGCCAGGTGATCCGCGTGCCGGTTGCGCACGGTGAGGGCAATTACGAGGCAGACGAAGAGACCATCAAGCGCATCGAGGGCGAGGGACGCGTGCTCTATCGCTATTGCTCGGCCGACGGTGCGGTCGACGAGAGCCACAACATCAATGGCGCGGCGCATTCCATCGCCGGCCTCGTCAACGACAAGGGCAACGTGCTCGGAATGATGCCGCACCCCGAGAACCACGTCGAAGACATCATGGGCTGCACCGACGGTCGCGGCCTGTTCGCAGGCCTCACCGCGCATCTGGAAAAGGCCGCGTGATTTCGTTCGTTGTGCCGGCATTGCCGATCGCGATGGTGATGCTGGCGGACGACGCCAAACCGTAGCGGTTCGCACTAGCGCAGCTTCAGCCGCTCCGCCGGCACCGTCATCGCGGCAACCCCGGCCATCACCAGCAGCAGTCCCATCGCCAGGTTCGACGGCACGCTCTCGCCGAGCAGCAGCACCGACAGCGCGACGCCGATCGGGATGCGCAGATACCCCTGCGCGTTCGTGGTTAGCGTGCCGAGGCGGCCGAGGCACATGTAGAACAGCATCAGACCTAGCGCGCTGGAGACGATGCCCATGACGATGGTGGCGACAATCGCGGTTGGGGTCGGGTGCAGCGCCCAGGGCTGGTCGATGATCAGCGAAGGCGGCAGCAGCAGGAGGCCGCCGAACAGCAGCGAGCCGGCCGCCACCACCATCGGGTCGTAATCGGAGAGCCGGAGGCCGAAGATCGTCGCACAAGCAAATGAGATGGTGGCGAGCAGGATCGCGATCTCCGCCACGATCTCGCTGCCGAAACCGCGCAGCGCATCGAGCCCGATGATGGCGATGGTGCCGGCGAGACCGAGGATCGCGCCCAGGAGCTTCAGCAGTGTCGCCGGTTCGTGCCGCGTGACCAGCGAGGTGATCAGGAAGGCGAAGATCGGCGTCGTCGAGGCCAGCACCACCGTGTTCGACGCCGGCACATATTGCTGCGACCAGGTGATGACCAGAAACGGAAAGGTCGAGTTGATCAGTTGCTGGGTCGCAAACAGCTTCCAGGCCTTGGCGTCGGTCGGGACCTTGACGCCGCGCATCCACAGGATCGCGAACAGGAAGGCGGCCGCGATCAGCGAGCGCACCGAGATGAAGGTCACCGGCGGGATGGTGGGAAGCGCGAGCTTTGCCAGCGGGTAGGTCGAGCTCCAGCAGCAGGCGAGCGCGAACAGCAGCGCGTAGTCGCGCCAGTTGCGCGCACCCGTGACGGTCATGGATGGCGATGACGATACGGCGGCCGTGGTGCGGCCTGACGATGTGCTCTGCGGCACCTTGTTTCTGCTCCCCGCGCTCCAGCGCTGTCCGCAACTGCGGGCGAGGGGGTGCGAAAAGGGAAGGTGCGGAGCTATGCGTTTGCCTGCAGTGCCGGCTTCCGCTTCACCCGCTTGATCGTCCCGGAGAACGTGAACAGCGGCCGGCCTGCTGAGGTCAGCTTGCCGCGCAGGAAGATCAGTGAGCCGCCGGCGCGAGAGACTTCGCCTGTGCATTCGACCAGCTCGCCCTCGCGGGCCGCATCGAGGAAATCGCAGGCGAAATTGGTGGTCACGGCCGGGCCATCCAGCTCGTGGGTGGCGATCGCAAACAGGCAATAGTCGGCGAAGGCCATGAAGCAGCCGCCATGGACGTTCCCAGAGCCGTTGAGGTGCTTCTTCTCGACGCGGAAGGCCGAGCGAACGCTGCCGTTGTCCTCGATCTTGTGCCAGAACGGGCCGATATGGCTCTCAAAACTGTCGCGGATCCAGGTTCGCCAACCCCTGAACTCGCCCTCGGTGGCGACGTGCAGGTCAGGGCGGCGGGTGGAGGGGACTTTGGTCAATTCGTGCAAGGAAATGGGCCTTCAATTACGGGTCTTTAGCCCTTAAATCCGATCCGTCACCGCCTTGCAATTCCTGTTCCCGCCGACCCTCCCTGCAAAACGTGGGACAGCGGGAAAATGCGTCATAAAGGGCTTTTCGTGAGCCCCCGATGTTCCTAAGAACGGCCAAACGCCCGCCGAAAGCCCCGAATCCATGAAGAACGAACCCAAGATCACCCCCGAGCTGATTGCCGCCCACGGGCTCAAGCCCGACGAGTACGAGCGCATCCTGAAGTTGATCGGGCGGGAGCCGACCTTCACCGAGCTCGGCATCTTCTCGGCCATGTGGAACGAGCACTGCTCGTACAAATCCTCGCGCCTCCATCTGAAGGGCCTGCCGACCAAGGCGCCCTGGGTGATCCAGGGCCCCGGCGAGAACGCGGGCGTGATCGACATCGGCGATGGCCAGGCGGTGGTCTTCAAGATGGAGAGCCACAACCACCCGAGCTACATCGAGCCCTACCAGGGCGCGACCACCGGCGTCGGCGGCATTTTGCGCGACGTCTTCACCATGGGCGCGCGCCCGATCGCCTGCCTCAACGCGTTGAGCTTCGGCGCTCCCGAACATGCCAGGACCCGACATCTCGTGTCCGGCGTGGTCGCAGGCGTCGGCGGCTACGGCAATTCCTTCGGCGTGCCGACGGTCGGCGGCCAGGTGCGCTTCCACACCCGCTATGACGGCAACATCCTCGTCAACGCGATGGCGGTCGGCCTCGCCGATACCGACAAGATCTTCTATGCGGCCGCCTCCGGCGTGAACATGCCGATCGTCTATCTCGGCTCCAAGACGGGCCGCGACGGCATCCACGGCGCCTCGATGGCCTCGGCCGAATTCGACGACAAGTCCGAGGAGAAGCGTCCGACTGTGCAGGTCGGCGATCCCTTCGCCGAAAAACTTCTGCTCGAAGCCTGCCTCGAGATCATGGAGCAAGGCTGCGTCATCGCGATCCAGGACATGGGCGCGGCGGGCCTGACTTGCTCGGCGGTCGAGATGGGTGCCAAGGGCGATCTCGGCGTCGATCTCGATCTCGACGCGGTGCCGACCCGCGAGACCGGCATGAGCGCCTACGAGATGATGCTCTCGGAGAGTCAGGAGCGCATGCTCATGGTGCTCAAGCCCGAGAAGGAAAAGCAGGCCGAGGCGATCTTCAAGAAATGGGGCCTCGACTTCGCCGTGGTCGGCTACACCACGCCGAGCAAGCGCTTCGTGGTCAAGCACGGCGGCGACGTCATGGCCGATCTGCCGATCAAGGAGCTCGGCGACGAGGCGCCGCTCTATGACCGTCCGCATGTTCCCTCCACCGCGGTGCCGATCGTGCATGCGCGCGAGGTGCCCGCGCCGATGGCGCTCGGTGCAGCGCTGGAGAAGCTGATCGGCACGCCCGACATGTGCAGCAAGCGCTGGGTCTGGGAGCAGTACGACCACGTCATCCTCGGCAACACCATGCAGCGCCCCGGCGGCGACGCCGCCGTCGTGCGCGTGCAGGACGGGCCGAAGGGCCTGGCGCTGACCGTCGACGTCACGCCGCGCTATTGCGAGGCCGATCCCTATCAGGGCGGCATGCAGGCGGTGGCGGAAGCCTGGCGCAACATCACCGCGGTCGGCGGCAAGCCGCTCGCGATCACCGACAATCTCAATTTCGGCAATCCTGAGCGCCCCGAGATCATGGGCCAGTTCGTCGGCTGTCTGAAGGGCATCTCGGAAGCCTGTCGCACGCTCGACTTCCCGGTCGTTTCCGGCAACGTCTCGCTCTACAACGAGACCAACGGCCGCGCGATCCTGCCGACGCCCTCGATCGGCGGCGTCGGCCTGCTCGACGATTTCACCAAGTCTGCGTCACTCGCCTTCAAGGCCGAGGGCGAGGCGATCCTCCTGATCGGCGACACCCACGGTTGGCTCGGCCAGTCCGTCTACTTGCGCGACGTCTGCGGTCGCGAGGAGGGCGCGCCGCCGCCGGTCGATCTTGCCGCCGAGAAGCGCAACGGCGACTGCGTGCGCGGCATGATCCATGCGGGCACTGCGACTGCCGTGCATGACCTCTCCGACGGTGGCCTGCTGATCGCGCTCGCCGAAATGGCGATGGCAAGCGGCATCGGCGCAAAGCTGCTGGCAGCACCGACTTCGCTCGTGCCACAGGCCTATTGGTTCGGCGAGGACCAGGCGCGCTATCTCGTCACCGTGCCGGAAACGGAAGCCGGCCGCGTGCTCGCCAAGATGCGCGGCTGCGAGGTGCCCTGCGCGCGGATCGGCACCACCGGCGGCGATGCGATCGCGATCGCGGGCGAGGCGCCTGTGTCGATCGAGAGCTTGCGGACGTCGCACGAGCGCTGGTTGCCGGATTATATGGGCGGGAAGGCGGCGTGAGCCGCCTTCACAAACTCACAGCACCCTCGTTGCCCCGGGGATCTGGCGCAAGGCGCGCGTCAGCACCCAACTGAACGCGACCGTCAGCACGAATACAATCGTCGCCTTGACGATCGCTGGCAGGTTATAGTCGAACAGCCAGTATTGCAGCCAAAGCGCGATCGGGTAGTGCACCAGAAATATGCCAAAGGCGTCCGCCTGCATCGGATCGAGTAGCCTGGCCGAGCCCGATTGTTTGAACCTCTGGAAAAAGGCCAGGATCAGAAACATGATGGCCACGCTGAAGACAGCGAAGCAGATGGCATAGAGCCCCTCATACCAGTTCGGCTGCGGTGACGGATTTCCCAGTATTGCGCGCTTGATGAAGATAAGCAGCCAGAGCAGGCAATAGGGAACGATCGCCAGGACCATCCAGTCCCAACTGACCTTTGCCATCCGGCCGTCAGCCGCGAGCAGTCCGCGGTCCAAATTCGCGACGCCGATGCCGGCACCGAAAAAGAAGTAGCTCGCATAAAGCATCACGCGCCCGTGCTGCACCGAGAACGGCCCGAACTCGAACCAGCTGCTTGGCCCAAAATACATCAGTCCGGGGACATAGAACGCTGCGGTGACGGCAAGCATGACCGCGAAAAACACCGCTGGCCGGCGGCGGCCGTGCAGCGAAAGGCGATTGATCGGATCGAGCAGGTTGGGTGACAGTCGATGCAGGATGCAGGCAACCACGTCGAAGGCGAACAGGACCCAGAGGAACCAGATCGGCCCGCTCGGCCACGGGCCCTTCGTGACCATATTCCACCAGAATTCCGAGAAGCCGATCTCGGGATTGTGCCGGAGCGAAATCGCGTAATAGGCGAGCGGAATGATCGTGAATGCGCAAATCACGAACGGCAGCCCAAGCCGCAGCAGGCGATCTGCCAAATAGCTCCGCGCTCCCTTGCGGGCGATGCCTGACCACGCAAACAAGCCCGACAGGAAGAAGAACATCGCCATGAAGAAGCTGTCGGTGGCGAGCACGATCATGTCGAAGCCGAAGAAGGACGTCGGGTCGGTATGACCGAAATAGGTATAGGGGATGACAGCATGGTGCAGCAGCACCACCAGCGTCAGGAAGGTGCGGGCGCGATCGAGCGACAGGTTGCGCGTCTTGCTTTTTGGCGCAGCATGCGCTTCGGCGCCAATCGTCGCTGACTGTGAGATCGTGCTCATGGTTGCCCCGGTCGCGTTTCTGTCCCGGCCGGACTCTGCCGCCGGGAACCCGATTCAGCAAGGGCAGTTTGTGCCGCGACAACCTTCAGTCGTGCGTCTAGGAACCAGTTCTGCACAACGCGGTTAGCGTTTCCGAAACGGGTGAGGGTCACCGATTGCGGTGGCCAGTGTCGCGGAGCTGGCGATGACAATCTTGAAATGGGCATTGATCTTCCTGCTGATTTCGATCGTGGCGGGCGTGCTCGGCTTCACCGGCATCTCGGCCGCCTCGGCCGATGTTGCCCGCTTCCTGTTCTACATCTTCGTCGTGATCTTCCTGGTGCTGCTGATACTCGGGCTGACGATCTTCCGGGCGTAGCGGGGCCGCGCCTCGGCGTTCAATTGCGCGTGAACTGCATCACGCGGGCCTCCAGTTCTGCCAGAAATTCGTCGGCGCGGTCGAACGCAATGAAATGATCGCCACCGCTAACCCATACAAATTCCTTATGCGGGGCGGTGATCTCTTTGAAATATTGCTCGGCGGGTTCGCCCGGCGTCACGCCATCCGCATCGCCCTGAATGAAGAACATCGGGATCGCAAATTCGAACCCGATTGAGGCCATATCGCTCTGAAACATCGGCCCGTTCCGCCCGGTCAGATATTTGGCCGAGAAGGCGGCGCCCCTGCGCCAATTGTACAAATCAAGCAGCGAGACATCCGGCATGAAGAGCGGCGGGACGGGACCGGCGAACCGGAAACCATCGGCGGGCGGCAGACCGAGCCTCTTGCTCCATTTGTCCGCGATCAGGCGATTGTCCGGGGTGAGGGTCGGCTGTGACGCGATCGGCGCCAATTCCGCCAAGGCCTCACGATCGTCGGAGGCTGTCGCGAGCTGTTGCAGGCGCACGCTGGCCACTCCCAGCAACGAGACCCCAATCAGTCTGGCGGCCTTGCGCGGCATCTCGTGCCTTGTGTCGACTGGGAGGAGGCGACCGACGATCGCCCCGGCGTCACAGCGCCAGTGAGCTTAGCCCACTTCCTCGATCTTCACCTTGTCCGGATAGAAGGCGAGATGGCCGGTGATCTCGGTCATCGCGGGGAAGGGCGTTTCGTAGGTCCAGATGGCGTTGTCGAGCGTCTTGCCGTCGGCCTTGATGTTGTAATAGCTGGCATCCCCCTTGTAGGGGCAATGTGTGGTGCGGTCGGTGCGCTCCAGCAGCGCCATATTGGCATCCTCCCGCGGGACATATTGCACCGCCGGATATTTGGCCTCTTTCAGAGTCAGCGCCTTGGTGCTCTCCGCAATCACGACATCGCCGGCCGTGACGCGCACGCGACGGGGGTTCTGGGTGATGGTGATGGGATGGTCCGGACCTGGAAGCTTCATGATTTCACGCCTTTTCGATCAATCTGCCGTGCGCGGCACTTTGTCGTGCCTTTATCCTGATGGGATCACGGATATAGTGCCTGAAGGCGTGACGTAGAAGGCCGTTCACGCTAAGTTTCGCCCTGCCGGCGAGTTTGGCGTTACAGATCCGGATCCCGGCAACGATTCGACGCCGAGGCTGCATGGCAGCCGACACAAGGAGCAAGACCCGAATGCCCATGGACGCCCACGATATCGAGGCGATGATCAAGGCCGCAATCCCCGATGCCGAGGTGACCATCCGTGACCTCGCCGGCGATGGCGACCACTATGCCGCGACCGTAATCTCGGAATCATTCCGCGGCAAATCCCGCGTCCAGCAGCACCAGATTGTCTATCGGTCCCTGCAGGGCCAGATGGGCGGTGTGCTGCATGCGCTGGCGCTGCAAACCGGCGTACCAAGCACTTGAATAGATTGCACCTGACCTGATCGCGCGACGGGGACGATGATGGCGGCTGACAATCCGCGCGGCGCGATGTTTCGCGTGATCGTGCCGAACCAGCCGAGCCGCGTCACCAATGCCGAGCTGTTCTTCGACCTCGTCTTCGTCTTCGCCGTCACGCAGATCTCGCACACGCTGCTGCACCACTTCACGCCGCTCGGCGCGGTCGAGGTTACGCTGCTGTTCCTGGCGGTGTGGTGGGTCTGGGTCTACACCGCCTGGGTCACTAACTGGCTCAACCCCGAGCTGACGCCGGTCCGCATCCTGATCTTCCTGATGATGCTCGGCGGCCTGGTCCTGTCGACGACGATCCCGGGCGCGTTCGACGGCCGCGGCCTCTGGTTTGCCATCGCCTACGCGACCATGCAGGTCGGGCGCACGGCCTTCTGGCTGCTTGTGACCCCGCGTCATCGCACCGCCGTGCGGCACAATGCGATCCGCATTCTGGTCTGGCTTTCCTGCTCGGCAGTCTTCTGGATCCTTGGCGGTCTCGCCCATGGTGAGGAGAGGCTGTGGTTCTGGATCGTGGCGCTAACGATCGAATACGTCTCGCCCGCGGTGCGCTTCTGGGTGCCGAAACTGGGCTTCTCGTCAGTCGATGCCTGGGCCGTCGAGGGCGGCCACATGGCCGAGCGTTGCGCCGGCTTCATCATCATCGCGCTGGGCGAAGCCGTCGTCGTCAACGGCGCGACCTTTGCCGAGCTGGACTGGACCGCGCAGAATATTCTCGCCTTCGTCTCCGCGCTGGTCGGCGCCATCGCCATGTGGTGGGTCTATTTCCACAAGGGCGCGGAGGCGGGCTCAGAGCTGCTCTCGAAGTCCGCAGAGTCTGGCCGCCTTGCGCGGATCGCCTACACCTATCTGCACATGCCGATCGTCGCCGGCATCATCCTGACCGCGGTGGCGGATGAACTGGTACTCAAACATCCGACGGGGCATTCCGACGTCAGGACCATCGTGAGCACGATTGGTGGACCGCTGGTGTTCCTGGTCGGCACCATTCTGTTCAAGCACTCGATCCGCGGCTTCCTCCAGCTGTCCCACGGCATCGGCATCATCCTGCTGATGGCACTGTGGTGGTTCGCCGCCGATCTCTCGCCGCTCTGGCTGTCGGTCGCGACGAGCGTGATCATGGTCGTCGTCGCGGTGTGGGAATCGGTGTCGCTGGGAACGAAGCCGGAAGAAGCCGAGGAGCGTTAAGCTCCCCGAGTGTTCACTCCGCCGCCTCCAGCGCGTGCACCGAGAACATCTTCGCCGCGTCCGTCCAGCTCTCGCGCACACGCCAGCCGGCGCCTTGCGCCAGCGCAGCAAAGCGCTCGAGGCTGTATTTGTAGCTGTTCTCGGTGTGAATGCTCTCGCCCGGCTTGAACGAGAAGCTGGTGCCGAGCAGGCGCACGGTCTGGCTCTTTCGGCTGATCAGGTGCATCTCGATCCGATGGCGCGCCTGATTGTAGATCGCGCCATGGGTGAAGGCGGACAGATCGAAATTGCCGCCGAGCTCGCGGTTGATCCGCACCAGCACATTGAGGTTGAACCGCGCGGTGACGCCGGCCGCATCGTTATAGGCGGCGTGGAGCAGGCGCTCCTCTTTCTCCAGGTCGGCACCGATGATCATCTGCGCGCCTCGACCCAGGATTTGACGGGCACTCTTCAGAAACGCCTGCGCCTCCAGCGGCTCGAAATTGCCAATCGTCGAGCCCGGGAAGAAGCCGACCTTGGGCATCGATGCGACGGCCTTGGGCAGCTCGAACGGCGTGGTGAAGTCGGCGGCCACCGGATAAATGCCGAGCGAGGGGAAATCTCGCTTCAGCCCGTTGGCCTGCGCTTGCAGGAAGTCGCCGGAGATATCGACGGGGACATAGGCCGCGAACTTGCAGTGATTCAGCAGCAACCGGACTTTTGTCGTCGCGCCTGCGCCGAACTCGACCAGCGCCGCATGCTCCGGGATGATTTTTGCGATTTCACTGCCACGCTCCTTCAGGATCGATAGCTCGGTGCGCGTCGGATAATATTCCGGCAGGCGTGTGATTGCCTCGAACAGCTCCGATCCGGTTGCGTCGTAGAAATATTTCGGCGACAGCTTTTTCGGCTGCTGCGAGAGGTCCCCGATGGCCTCGCGGGCGAAGGCAGTCGTCTGCTCGTCGGGGAGATGGGCTTCGGCCAAAGCGCTGGCGTGCACATTCATGATACTCTCCTGAACGCGCTGTCCGGCGCGCGGTTGTCGTCGGATGAGACTTCAAAGACTTCAGACGTAATCGGCGAGCCGCAATCCCGTGAATTGCCAGCGGTGGTGCGGATAGAAGAAGTTGCGATATGTGACGCGGCTGTGACCGTCGGGCGTCGCAAGTGAGGAGCCGCGCAGCACCAGCTGGTTGACCATGAACTTGCCGTTGTACTCGCCGAGCGCGCCCTCAATGGCGCGGTATCCGGGGTAGGGTGAATACGAAGAACGCGTCCACTGCCAGACGATCCCGAAGGCGTCGTTGAGCTGGCCGGCGCGAGCCGCGACCTCCCACTCCGTCTCGGTCGGCAGATGCTTTCCGGCCCAGCGCGCAAACGCATCGGCTTCGTAATAGCTGACATGGCAGACGGGCGCGTTGGGATCGACCGGCTTGAGGCCGGCCAACGTCATCACCTGCCATCCGCCATCGACCTCGCGCCAATGGCCCGGAGCTTGCCAGTCTTCCTTGCTGGCGGCGGCGAAGCCGTCCATCAGCCACAGCGTCGCGGCCCGGTAGCCGCCATCGCGCATGAAGGCGAGCCATTCGCCATTGGTGACGAGATTGCGCGCGACCTTCACGGGGCCGACCAGAGCCCGATGCGCCGGCTTCTCGTTGTCGAAATGGAAGCTATCGTCGACGTGGCCGACGGTGTGGATGCCTTCGTTGAGCGTCAGCCAGTCGTCGCCGGTGCCCGTCGCGGCCGGAAAGCGCCAGTTCGTGTCGTAAGCCGGATAGACAGGGTTCTGCGCGAAGGCGTGCAGGATGTCGGTCAACATCAATTCCTGATGCTGCTGCTCGTGGTTCAGCCCAACCTCGACCAGTGGCGCCAGAGCGCGGAGCTTGTCTTCTCCAGCCTCGCGGAAGAATTTGACGACCGCCGCATCGACATGACTGCGATAGGCGCCGACCTCGTTGGCGCTGGGCCGGGTGATGTCGCCGCGATGATTGCGGGCATGGCGGGGGCCGGCGCTGACGTAATAGGAATTGAACAGGAAGGCGAAGTCAGGGTGGAAGGGCTGGTAGCCAGGGGCGTGCGCGCCGAGCAGGAACTGCTCCCAGAACCAGGTGGTATGGGCCCGATGCCATTTTGCGGGGCTCGCATCCGGCATGGACTGGATCTGCTGGTCTTCGGGCGAGAGCGGCGCTGACCGACGCTCGGTCTCGTTACGGACGGCAAGAAAGGAGTCCTGAAGCCGCTGGGCAAGGCTGCCCTGGTCGGAAGTGGGTGACGAAAGCGGCGGACTGGCCGGTGCGGAGGCTTGTTTCGTCACGTTTTTCTCCAGGCAGCACAAGAGAACGTTGTTGGCGATACCCGGTTCCAAAACCAAGGTTCGTCCTAGATAGGGGCTCCGTGACGGTATGAAAGTCCTCCCCGGCGATGATATTCGTGCCATCATGCAATGGGGCCGGGGCCATCAGGCCCGGTCCCCAGAGGCTGTTCGCCGCCATTTTACTTTGGATGCACAACGGTTTGGGCTACATATATAGGCAGGTATCGGGTTAGATCGGCTGAGCCGGCCCGAAGCAATTGGTGAGGGCTCTGCCCCAAAAGGACACGGATATGAGCATCGCGGAATTCATCGACAACGAAGTGAAGTCGAACGACGTGGTTCTGTTCATGAAGGGTACGCCGCAATTTCCGCAGTGCGGTTTCTCCGGCCAGGTGGTCCAGATCCTCGACCATATCGGCGTCGGTTATAAGGGCCTCAACGTGCTCGAATCCGCCGAGCTCCGTAACGGCATCAAGGACTTCTCGAACTGGCCGACCATTCCGCAGCTCTACGTGAAGGGCGAGTTCGTCGGCGGCTGCGACATCATCCGCGAGATGTTCCAGGCCGGTGAATTGCAGCAGCTCTTCTCCGAAAAGGGTGTCGCGATCGCGGCCTGATATGTGACGGTGCTGACGCGCCGGATCGGCGACGTTCAGCTCAAGGTCATCATTGCCAACATCACTACGCTAAGCGTTGACGCCATCGTCAACGCCGACAAGACGTCGCTCCTTGGCGGAGGCGGCATCGATGGCGTGATCCATCGGGCGGGCCGGTCTTACGGACGTTTTGGCGCGACACGGCAGCCCTTGTGCATGATGACGCGGTCAGTACACTCCGCCGGGCCATGTTCCGGGGAGGGGATATGATTTTACGTTTTGGACGATTTGCTTTGGTCTGCGGTGCGTTTGTATCGCTTGGCACGATGTCGCTGGCGCGCGCGGAAGGCACCTACGAGATTCCAGCGGGCGCGCATTTCAATCCGGACAAGCTCGCCAAAATCAGCGAGTTCTTCAAGAACGAGGTCGCGACCGGCAAGATCGCCGGCGCAACCGTGCTGATCAAGCAGAAGGGCAAGCCGGTCTATCACGAGGCCTTCGGCGTGCAGGACGTGGTCAGCAAAGCGCCGATCACCGACAAGACGATCTTCCGCCTGTTCTCGATGAGCAAGGCGATCACCTCGGTGGTCGCGATGAAAATGCTCGAGGATGGCAAGATCAAGCTCGACGATCCCGTCTCCAAATACATCCCGTCCTTCGCCAATGTGAAGGTCGGCGTCGAGAAGAAGGCCGACGACGGCACCAAGTCGCTCGAGCTGGTGCCGCCAAACCGGCCGATGAATGTGCACGATCTGATGACGCACACCTCGGGCGTCACCTATGGTTTCTATGGCGACACTCTGGTTCGCAAGGCCTATCGCGATGCCAAGATCTATGACGGCGATTTCGACCTGGCCGAGTTCGCCGAGCGCATCGCAAAACTGCCGCTGCACAATCAGCCGGGCGCGCTCTGGCAGTACGGCCATTCCACCGATATTCTCGCGCGGGTTATGGAAGTCGCGGCGGGCAAGCCGCTGCTCGACATTGAACAGGAGTTGCTGCTAGGTCCGCTCGGCATGGTCGACACCGGCTTCCTCGTCACCAATCCCGAGAAGCAGAAGCTGCTGGCGCAGCCGGTGCCAAACGACAGCGATTTCCGGGTCGGCCATGTCAACGATCCGACGGTCGTCAAGAAGATCCAGTTCGCCAGCGGCGGCATGGTGACGACCATGGCCGATTATGAGCGCTTTGCGCAAATGCTGCTCAACGGAGGCAGCCTCGACGGCAAGATTATTCTCAAGCCCGAGACGTTCAAGTTGATGGTGACCGATCAGGTTGGCCCCGGCTCCGGCGTGGATCGTGACTATTTCTACTTCCCCGGCGACGGCTTTGGTTTTGGCCTCGGCCTCGCGGTCCGCACCGATGCCGGCAATGCAAAGCCGCCGCCGCCCGGCGATCTCGGGGAATTGAAGTGGGATGGCGCCTCCGGCTGTTATTTCGTGATCGATCCCAAGCAGGACATGTTTTTTGTGCTGCTGGAGCAGACCCCGACCGAGCGCCAGCGCATCCAACGGACATTGAAGCAACTGGTCTATGAAGCCATGGAGAAGTGACATGTTCGGGCGCCGCGGGCTGATTGCGGCGCTCGTTCTTTTGTTCGGCGTCGTCGGTGCGCAAGCGGGCTCCGAGAATCGCGCGCACAGCTTTACGCCGGAAGGCCTCTCAAAAGTCTCCGACTACATCAGGAACGAGATCGCGACCGGCAAGGTTCCCGGTGCGATCCTGCTGCTTCAGCAGCATGGCAAGCCGGTCTATTATGAGAATTTCGGCGTTCGTGACGCGGCGACCGAGATATCGATGAGTGCGGACACGATCTTCCGCCTGTATTCGATGTCGAAGCCGATCACTTCTGTCCTGGCGATGATGCTGGTCGAGGAGGGCAAGCTTGCGATCGGCGATCCTGTCTCAAAGTACATTCCGGCCTTTGCCGGCATGAAGGTCGGCGTGGAGAAGAAGGCCGAGGACAACAAGGTTTCGCTGGAGCTGGAGCCGCTGAACCGTCCGGTGACGATCGAGGATTTGATGCGCCACACCGCCGGGCTGCCTTACGGCTATTATGGCGGGGGCCTGGTGAACAAGCTCTATGCGGACGCCGGTCTGTTCGACAACGACGATCTGACCAACGCCGAACTCGTCGCGAGGATCACCGCCCTGCCGCTCGCCGAGCAGCCCGGCACGATCTGGGATTACGGCCACTCCACCGATGTACTCGGCCGTATCATCGAGGTGATATCGGGGAAATCGCTGCTTCAGTTCGCGAAGGAGCGGCTGCTTGATCCACTCGGAATGAAGGACACCGCGTTCTATGTCGCCGATCCCGCCAACTGGCCGCGCATCGCCGAGCCGATGCCGGAGGATCGCGCGATCAGCCCGATAACGCAGGTCCGTGATCCCCGAAAACCACTGAGATGGGAGTCGGGCGGCGGTGGCCTGGTCGGCACCGTCGGCGACTATGCGCGCTTCTCGCAGATGCTGATCAACGGCGGCACCCTCGAAGGCCGGCGCTATCTCAAGCCGGAGACAATTGCGCTGATGGCGTCGGATCACCTCGGCCCTGAAACCCACATCGAGCGCGACAGGAACTATTACCCGGGGGAAAGCTCCGGCTACGGCCTCGGCGTCGCCGTGCGCACGTCCGTGCCGCCCGGCACCTCCTGGCCGCTTGGCGAATATCGTTGGGACGGCGTCGGCGGCACCTTCTTCTTCATCGATCCCGAGGACGATCTGTTCGGGATCTTCATGGTGCAGACCCCGTCACAGCGCGGCCGGATTCAGCTCGCGCTGAAGACGCTGATCTATCAGGCGATGGGGCGGTGATCGCGTTTGGCTCGTCGCCCGGATGGAGCGAAGCGCAATCCGGGATTCTCACCGCCGAAAGACTGCCCCGGATTACGCTGCGCTCCATCCGGGCTACAAGAGCCAGCTACGCCCCGCGCACGATCTCTCTGACGTGCCCGATCATCTCCTCGATCTGACTCGCATTGACGTCGAGATGGGTGCAGGCGCGGATGCGGCCGTCCATCATCGCGAGCGTCACGCCGCGCTGACGCAGTGCGGCGACCATCTTCTCGCCCGCGACACCGGCGCCGTCGGGCTTGAAGAACACGAGATTGGTCTCGGGCTCCTGCACCTCGACGCCCGAGATCTGCGACAGCCCGCGGGCGAGTGCGCGTGCATTGGCATGATCGTCAGCAAGACGATCGACGTGATGATCGAGCGCGTAGATACAGGCGGCGGCACAGACGCCGGCCTGCCGCATCGAGCCGCCGAGGCGCTGCTTCCACTGCCACACCGCGTCGATGAATTCGCGCGAGCCCGCGAGCACGCCGCCAATCGGCGCGCCCAGCCCCTTGGAGAAGTCGATCCAGGCCGAATCCCAGCCTGCGGTCATGTCGCGCGGGGAGATGCCGGTCGCCACGGTGGCATTGAGCAGCCGGGCGCCGTCCATGTGGGTGACGAGGCCGTGTTGCCTGGCGATCGCGACGATCTCGTCGAGCGCGGCCTTTTTCCAGATCGTGCCGCCGCCGATATTGGCGGTCTGCTCGACGCTGACGACCGTCTGCGTCGGCTGGTAGCGCGTGCGCGGGTGTAAGGCCTTGCGGAGCGTCTCCGGCGTGAACTGGCCGTCGGCGCCCTTGAGCTGCGTGACCTGGAAGCCGCCGATCGCGGCATGTGCGCCGCCCTCGCGGGCGATGATGTGCGCGCTCTCATGCGCGAGGATCTCGTCGCCGGGGCGGCAATGCACCAGCGTCGCGGTGACGTTGCACATCGTGCCCGAGGGCATGTAGACGGCCGCCTCCTTGCCCATCAGTTCGGACACGCGCTCGCACAGCGCATTCACGGTCGGGTCGTCGCCGACCTGCTCGTCGCCAACTTCGGCCCGCGCCATCGCCTCGCGCATCGCAGCCGTCGGTTTGGTCTGCGTGTCCGAGAGCAGATTGATGCGCACCGGCGGTGCCTTGGGATCAATCGGGGGAGGGGTGTAGAGCATGCGACGGCTCCTCAAACCAATGCGGCCACTGAAGTGTGGCTCTTAAGCAAAAAGGCCCCGGCGAACCGGGGCCTTTCGATATTCAGATATTAGCGCGAATAGAATTCGACGACCAGATGGGGCTCCATCTGCACCGGGAACGGCACGTCGGAGAGGCCGGGGATGCGCACGTACTTTGCGGTCATCTTGCCGTGGTCGACTTCGAGATAGTCGGGCGTATCGCGCTCGGGAAGCTGGCTGGCTTCGAGAACGTGCGCCAGCTGCTTGGAGGCTTCCTTCACCTCGATCACGTCGCCGATCTTGATCTGGTAGCTCGAGATGTTGACCTTGCGGCCGTTCACCTTGATGTGGCCGTGGTTGATGAACTGGCGCGCGGCGAAGATCGTCGAGACGAACTTGGCGCGGTACACGACCGCGTCGAGACGACGCTCGAGCAGGCCGATCAGGTTCTCGCCGGTGTCACCCTTGAGGCGGCTGGCCTCGACATAGATGCCGTGGAACTGACGCTCGCTGATGTTGGCGTAGTAGCCCTTCAGCTTCTGCTTGGCGCGCAGCTGCACGCCGAAGTCGGAGAGCTTGCCTTTGCGGCGCTGGCCGTGCTGGCCGGGGCCGTACTCGCGGCGGTTGACGGGGCTCTTCGGGCGGCCCCAGATGTTCTGGCCCATACGGCGATCGAGTTTGTACTTCGCCTCACTGCGCTTAGTCATCGCGTCCTCTTCGGTTGCATGGTTTGAGGAAACGCGCCCTCCTGGGTGACGGGCTAGCCCGGCACTGACAGGTCCGATCCCCAAAGCTCGGAGGGAGAGGACCACGGGTCGCGAAACGCTTCGCGGGCCGAAATCGGCCCGCGAGCAAGGGGCTTTTAGGAGAGTTCGGGCCGATTTGTCAATGCGAATGGCCCGGAATCAGGTCGCGATCGTCCGGATCGGCTTGGGGCCGGCCGCGCGCAATTCGGCAGTGATTTCAGTGTTCAGCACCTGTTCCAGCCGGGTCAGGACCCGGGCAATGGGGGCGGCATCCGTGACCCGGTGATCCCAGCGGATCACGACATGGATGGTCTGGTCAGGCTCGACCAGGCCATAGCTGACGATGTAGGGGCCAGGCGTGATGGGATGGAGCTCGCCGCCGCCATAGGCAGCCACCGAGCTCACCGCGAAGCTGCCGAACCAGTTGCCGCGCTGCCGGCCGAAATTTAAGCCCACCGCCCAGGACAGGCGCCGCAGCGGCAGCGGCAGCCGGGTCGCCCGCATGATCTTGCGAAACATGGGGACGTCATCGATCGGCGCCGTCTTGGCGCGCCGGATCTCGGCGTCGATTTCGGCCAAGGCCATGGCCTCGGGGCCTGCGATCCGCTGCAACAGCACGCATTCCTCACCGTCCTCGACCCGGGCGACGGCGACTGAGGCCACGCTCTTCGGCAGCTCGAACAGCATTGGCCAGGGCCATTTGACATAGACCGTGCGCAGGACCGGCTCGTCCCTGGCCACCAGGGCGAACGCCTTGACGAACATCGCAGCCCAGCCGGCTGGCGCCATCGCGCCTGCGCGGGCCTCCAGCAGGGGCCGGATGTCGAGCGAGCGGGACAATGAGACGAACGGTACGCCCATCGAGGCGCGCATCAGGTCGATAATCAGGCGGCGCGGCAGCGAAATGTTCTTGGGTTGACCGCGCATCGTTCTCCGGTTCCCGCGGACTGAAAAAATGGGGGATGGCGAGGGGACCTTTCGCTCGCCGCCTGCTCTAGCACGAACCAACCCGCTTGGGGGCGGATCGGTTCGCTGCATCAAGGCGCCGGCGAGGCCAGCGGCTTGGTCTTGTCGTAGATATAAATACCAATGATTTTCAATGATTTATCGCCATGGGTCTTGGCGTCATGAACGACACCAGCCGGGATCACGTAGGAATCGCCGGCCTTCAGGTGCTTGTCCGGCTGGCCCTCGACGAGCAGGTCGGCCTCGCCTTCCAGGACGTAGCCGGTCTCGATCCCAGGATGGGTATGGCGGCCGGCTGCGCCGCCCGGCGGCACCTCGGCCACCGCGGTCACCGTGGTGTAGCCCTCCGGGAAATCGATCTTCTGAAGCGGGGTGCGCTTGATGCCGGGCTGCTGGGCAAAGGCCGCGACGGCGAGACCGGTGAAAGCGAGAACGAGAAGGCTCTTTTTGAGCATTGATTGTTTCCTCCCTGGAACGGCCGAGCCTAGCAGCGCCGTGTTTCCCGGCAAGGTGGCAATCGGCTTGCTCAGCGCTTGATCCCGTCGAACGCCGCCATGATGCCGCGCTGGAACAACGACCAGTCGAATCCGAGCGCGATCGCGCGATAGCCGCGGTCGATCAGGGCGTTGGCCTGGTCTGCGGTCCGCGCCACGCCACCGATCGGGACGCCGCTCTTGAGGATGCCGGCTTCCGCGCGGGCGACCAGTTCGAGCAGCTCCGGATCGTCCATCTGTCCGCGCTTGTTGATGGACGTGGCGAGATCGCCGGGGCCGATGACGGCGACGTCGATGCCAGGTGTCGCCATGATCTCGTCGATGCGGTTGACGGCATCGACATGCTCGATGGTGATCATGCAGATCATCTCGTCGTCGGCTGACGCCATGTAGTCCGGCATCGACTGGCCCCAGCGGAACGGCGCGTGGAACGGACCCCACAGACGATCGCCGCGCGGCGGATAGCGCACGCTGCGCACCGCTTTCTCCGCCTCGCTGCGGTTCGTGATCATCGGGAAATTGATACCGAACGCCCCGATGTCCATCGGCGCTTTCGCAAGCCACGGCTCGTTCGCCGCGATCCGCACCAGCGGGGTGCAAGGGGTGCCTGTCGTCGCTGCGATCATCGCATGCGCCTCGGTGAGCCCGATCGGGCCGTGCTCGAGATCGACGATGATCCAGTCGAGTGAGCGCGCCATGATCTGCACCATCTGCACGCTCGGGATCGTTGCGATCGCACCGAAGGCAGGGCGGCCTTCGCCCCACAATTGGCGGAGGCGGTTGAGCGGCGTTGCGGGGACCGACATGTGATGACCTTGCGCGAGATGACGACGGGCGAAGCCTAGCAGCGCGCCGTGTCTGCGAAAAGTCAGGCCAGTGCGCGGCCGCCGAAGAACGGCGTCAGGGTGGCCCCGAGCCCATGTGCGCGGTTCGATGTGAAAATCATTTCGGCGCCCGACTGCGCGATGCCGCCGCCAGGCGCACCGAGCAGATCCGAGACCCGGCGCGCGATGGCGGGCGCAGGATCGATCCATTCGACCGGCCAGGGCGCCAGCCGCTTCAGCCGGTCGAGCAGCAGCGGATAATGCGTGCAGGCGAGCACCACAATGTCGGTGCGCGACGTCGCGTCTGCGGCATCGCCGACGAAGCAGGGGGTGAGCTCGGCGAGGATGTCGCTGTCGCTGATCGGGTGGCCGCTGAGCGCGGCTTCCGCAAGCGAGGCGAGCTCGGGCGAACCGACCAGCGTCACCTCGCAGCCTAGCGCGAAATCGCGGATCAGCGCCTTGGTGTATTCGCGCTTCACGGTGCCTTTGGTGCCGAGCACCGAGACGCGGCGGGTCTTCGACCGGGCGCAGGCCGGCTTGATCGCCGGCACCGTGCCGACGAAGGGCACGGAATAAGCGGCGCGCAGATGCGATAGGACCAGCGTGGACGCCGTGTTGCAGGCGATGACGACGAGATCAGGATCATGGCTGCCGATCAGCTCCCCCATCAGCGGCACCACGCGGGCGATGATCTCGTCCTCGCTGTGATGGCCATAGGGGAAGAAGGCATCGTCGGCGACGTAGACGTAATGCGCGTCCGGGCGCGCGGCCACGACCTCACGCAACACGGTGAGGCCGCCAAGGCCGGAATCGAATACCAGGATCGTCGAGGAATTGGTCACGTCATTACCCTAGCCCGCCATGGTTACCATTCGGTTTTTTGGGCGGTTTTGCGGCGGGATTGGCTGGCGCCCAGTTTGGAACGATTCAATTTCACCTTTGTCGCATGTTCCCGCTATTTGCAGCCGTGCTGCGCTGCGGTTGGGACATCCGCAAATTCTCGGGAGCCGACATGATCAGAAACACGACGACCGGCTGGGGCAGCGTCTCCCGGTGGTTTCACTGGGGGTTGGCGCTGGCGATCATCGGCATGATCGGCTTCGGCTGGTGGATGAACCACTTCCCGGCGCGCGCCGATCGCTTCTTTTACCGCTCGATCCACGCCGATATCGGCTATGTGATCCTGCTGCTCACGGTGCTGCGCCTGCTCTGGCGCGCCATCAACCCGACGCCGACGCTGCCGGCCGAGACCTCGCGCTGGCAGAAGATCGCAGCCCATGTCAGCCATGGCGCGCTCTATCTCGTCGTCATCCTGGTCGCGATGCTGGGCTGGGCCCATTCCGGCGCGCGCACGCCCAACTACGCGGACTTCTTCGGCCTGTTCAACGTGCCGCAATTCACTTCTCCCGACAAAGCGGCGGCGGGCGCCTATGAGGACCGCCACATCCTCTTTGCCTATGTGCTGCTGGCCCTGATCGTGGTCCACGTGGTTGCAAGCCTCTGGCACCATTTCATCCGCCGCGACCGCGTCGTGGCGCGGATGGTGACCGACGAGGTGGGATAGGGGGACCGAGACGATACTGCTAACCCGTCATCCCCAGGATGACGGTCATAGATAAGCGCTCGCCTGCGGAACTTTCTCGTGATTTCAAGGTTATAAAGGTGCGCTCAGGTGCGGCTGTCGTCCTGACGCCTGGTGCGAAAGCGGTGCCGGGGTAAGGCGCCATCTCACCGAATGCACGATCCGAGGCTGGTGGCGAGCAGGGCCAGATGCCAGATCGCGAGACGAGATTTCCGTGTTGTTGAGGGGGGCACAATTGGGCCTGCGCGAAGAGCTTCCTCAATCGCTTGCCGGCGTGTTCATTACCGCCGAATTGGGCCGGCGAACCACCGCGCCCCGCAACCATCTGCGCGAGAAGCTCGCGATCCAGGATATCGCCGAGCGCATGTCCGATCAGCCGACCGAGATCCTGCCGCAACTCGTGAAGCTCGCCATGGAGATTTCCGGCGCGGAATCCGCCGGCATCAGCATTCTCGAACAAGACAAGGAGCTGTTCCGCTGGTTCGGCCTCGCGGGCGTTCTTGCAACTTTCGAAGGCGCGACCACGCCGCGCAACGACAGCCCCTGCGGCGTCTGCCTCGATTTCGACGGGCCGATCCTGATGGACCGCCCGGAGCGGGTCTATGCGTGGATTGCGGACGCGAACATCACCGTGCCGGAGGTGCTGCTCGTGCCCCTGCGCGTCAAGGGCGGTGGCGCCATAGGCACGCTGTGGCTGGTTGCGAGCGAGCCGGGCCATTTCGATCTCGGCCACGCGCAGGCGATGTCGGAATTGGCTGCGTTTGCGGGCGTGGCCCTGCGCATGATCCAGACCGAGGAACGGCTGAATCAGTCGCTCCACGCACAGGAAGTGCTGACGCGGGAAATGAGCCATCGCGTCAAAAACCTGTTCGCGCTCACCGCCAGCATGATCCGCATAAGCGACCGGACCTCGAACTCGCAGGCGGAGCTCGTTGAAAAGCTGACCGGCCGCGTGCTTGCGCTCGCCGATGCGAACGCGCTGGTGCGACGGCAATTCGGTGCCGGCGTGCCCGACGGCGTGGGGTTGGAAGAGTTGATCGCGCGGATTTTGCGTCCGCACGAACATGATCGCTCCAGTGTCAGCGGGCCGGCATTGCCTGTCGGCGAGCGCTCAACCAACAATATCGCGCTCATCTTCCATGAGCTGGCGACCAATGCCGCCAAATATGGCGCGTTGAGCTCCGAGAGCGGTGCGGTGAAGGTCACCTGGACCATCGTGGATCAGGATGTGCATCTTGTTTGGCAAGAGAGCGGCGGCCCGATGACCTCGCCGCCGGCATCGCAGGGATACGGATCGCGCCTCGTCGCCGCGACGGTCGCCAGCCTTGACGGCAAGCTGGACCATGATTGGGCGCCCGAAGGCCTCAAGGCGGAGATGCGCTTTCCTATCGCATCGTTGCAGGCTTGAGCGTGGGTTCTGTTCAAAGGTCAGGAAAGCCGGTCGTGCTGGTCGTCGAGGACGATCCACTCCAGATGATGATTGCCGGCGACCTGGTCGAGGACGCGGGCCTCATGCCGATCTTCGCAAACAATGCCGACGAGGCGATCGTCATGCTGGAGAGTCGCGACGATATCCGGATCGTGCTGACCGACGTCGATATGCCCGGCTCGATGGATGGGCTGCGCTTGGCGGCCGTGGTCCGCAATCGCTGGCCTCCGATTCATCTGGTCGTGGTCTCCGGGCACATGCTGGTCGAGCATGCCGGGCTTCCGGAGCGAAGCCGGTTCTTCAACAAGCCTTATGCGCCCGACAAGATGATCGGGGCGCTGCGCAGCCTGGTCGCCTGACGAGGGGCTCGGCTCCATCGCAGCCCGCGCAATCTTCAAGCCGACACGTCTTCCGCGCTATGCTAGAGACGGGCGGATGTCCGCGCACAGGAGGCGCCCTTGCTCACCGTCCATCATCTCGGCAAATCGCAATCCGAACGCATCGTCTGGCTCTGCGAGGAGCTCGAGATCTCCTACGAGCTGAAGTGCTATGCGCGCGATTCCGTCACCATGCTGGCGCCGCCCGACTACAAGGCGCTGCATCCGATCGGGGCGGCGCCGGTCATTGTCGACGGTGATCTCGTGCTCGCTGAATCCGGCGCGATCGTCGATTACATCATGGCCAAGTATGGCAAGGGGCGCCTGGTGCCCGGCGCCAACGATCCCGACTTCGCGCAATTCCTGTACTGGTTTCACTTCGCCAACGGCACGCTGCAAGCCGGCATGGGCCGGCTGATGCTGCTGAACCGGCTCAAGCTCGCCGAGGACAATCCGATGCTGGCCGCGACCAGGGCGCGCGTCGATCGCGCATTCGATCTGGTCGATGCGCGTGTGCGCGATGCCGAATATCTGGCGGGCAGCAGCTTCACCACCGCGGACATCATGATGGGCTTCTCGCTCACCACGATGCGCTACTTCCAGCCCTACGATCTCGCGCGTTGCCCCACCGTGATCAAATATCTCGGCCGCATCGGTGCGCGCCCGGCGTACCGGCGTGCGATGGAGAAGGGCGATCCCGGCATGACGCTCCTGCTCAGCTGAGCGGGAGAGTTGGAGCGGTACGGCGTAGACTCGCGTCGAAGACAGAGCGCGTGTTCGGTTCGTTGCCGTTTGCGCGACATTCTCTCGGGACCGAGTTCTGCTCAATCCGCCCGTGGCTTGACTTCCGGCAAGGGCTGCTTGCGCTCAAAGGGTTTCTTTTTAGGCGGCGCGGGCAGCAATCCCTCTCGGATCATCTGCTTCCGGGCGAGCTTGCGAGCCCGGCGAATGGCTTCGGCTTTCTCGCGGGCCTTTTTCTCCGAGGGCTTCTCGTAGGAGCGCCGCTGTTTCATTTCCCGGAAGACGCCTTCGCGTTGCATCTTCTTCTTGAGAACGCGGAGTGCCTGATCGACGTTGTTGTCTCGGACAAGTACCTGCAATCAATCCTCCTCGATGGGGCTGCGGTCGTGGCACGTCCTGCATGGCAGCCAGCTGCGCAGGAACTCTGTTGGGATGTCGAGGATGTCAGCGGCGACATGCGCCGCGGCTTGGGAACAAGCCGGTCCATTCGTCACGGCGACGCAGCTTGTTGGCCTCGACGTGACCACCGACGCATAGCCCTGTCAATCGATAAAGCCCTGTCAGATGTCGGCAGGAAGTCTCTCGATCGGGCGCCACACTCGGGCGCCCGGAACAAATGGCTTTCTTTCCTTGCAAAATCCCGAAATTGAGATATATTAGGGGTGTTCGATCAGCCGCTGTGCCTTGTTGAATGCGCCCGCGGGCTCCTTTTCCAAAGACATCGTCGAAATTGAAGATTTTCGCGTGATTGTCGCGCGGCACGCGCTTGTGCACTTTGGAGAAGAAAAATGACGACAGGTACCGTTAAGTGGTTCAATGCCCAAAAGGGCTTCGGATTCATTCAGCCGGATGACGGCGGCAATGACGTATTCGTTCACATCAGCGCCGTCGAACGCGCCGGTCTTGCGGGTCTCGGAGAGGGCCAGAAGGTCAATTTCGAAGCCAAGACCGACAAGATGCGCGGCAAAGTCAGCGCCGAAAACCTTTCGCTGGCTTGATATCGGAGCGCCGTTTCACGGATGTACTGAAACGGCGTCGTGCCCGCTCGATCCCCGGATTGAGCGGGTTTTGTCCATTGAGGAGCGGTGTGAAGGATGAGTGCCAGGAAATCGGCAGAGCCTTCACCGGAAGGTATCGCGCGTTCCGATCGCAAACGCCTGGCTGCTGAAGAGGGAGCGCAGGCGCTGGCGGAGGTCGAAAAGCAGGCCGTCGCGGTTCGCGCAAACATGACGCGACTTCGGGAAATGCGCGAGGCCAAGGAAGCGGCTGACGCAGCTCTTCGAACAACTTCGCCTGCGCCAGCGCCGAAGAGGCGCTCGAAAAAGCCGTAGCGATAGAAATCGTCGAAATCGTCCACGGAAGTTTGAGAGGCCGTCACATGCCGGAGCGTGCAGGTCGTGCCTAGGTTCAAACAGGACGATGGAACGATCACCTTCTTTCTCGCGTTCGGCGCAAATCGACAGCTGTGCCGGCTTGCCACCAATTTCAACACACAGAAGCAGGCCTTCAGCTACCTGCAAAAACATCGAACGGAGTTCGAGCGTTTGGCGCGAGCGCGCCTTGCGTCGGGGGAGCTTGAAGACGGGATCGTCGTGCTTTCGATGCTCTAGCCTAATCCGCGAGGTTCGGACGAGAACTTCCGGCGATCCTCAGCCCGCCGACGGTCACATCGAGGCCTTCTTTATTCACGAGGAGCGACTCGCCATCCAGGATGCAAAGTAGAAGTACGACATCTAGGGTGCCTTGTTCGGATGATTTCGTCGCTCGGCGTCCCTCGCCAGGCGTTCGGCTTTCAGCCGCTCCCGATTGAGGTGGAGAGCCTGTTGCGCCTTTTCGTAGTCGGTCGTGGCTTTCTCCGCGGCCGGCTTGAACAGTTTGTTCGCCGCTTTCACCGCGGGCGATTCGAATTGCTGCTTCATTGCTAGTCCTTGTTTGTCATTTGAGTCGCCCAATGCCGGCGGCATCACATTGCCCAGGTTATTTTGGACCGGCTTTCCGCGTTTGTCTTCCCCGCTTGGACCGATCAATTCGCAGACTGTCAAACTCCTCGGGCCCATCCAGCAAGTCCCGTTTGCGACTTGCCCGATCATCTGCTGTCGTCGTTGTGTCACTCATACGATCAATTGCATCGCCAGCCATCGTGCGGGCACGACGCTTTTGTCCGTCCTGATCGGCAGGCAACGTAAGTCCCAGTTCGACCAGCCGGCAAATGGCCTCGGAGAGGCTAGGCTGCTTGCGGTTCTGGTGAGTTATCCATGCTCTGATGGCTCTCAGCAGTGATTCCGAAGGTCGAAAGTTGACGACTTGAGCCGGGGTGGATCGGCTGACCGGCTGTCTCATCGGGCCCCACAATTTGCAAAGAGTTGGGGCTGGTACCCACTTATCGGCAGAAGTCCCAAGACTAACGGGCAACCTCCCGATGGGTTCCTCCCAACTGGAAGAAGGCGAACGGCCGGATCACCTCCGTCGGTTCATGCGTCGACAAGCAGCATCCAAGGACCCATGAGCCGATCACGCGATCCTGTTCGTGGTCGGTGCCTGCGCGGCGGTCAGCTGCTTCTGCAGGCGATCGATGTTTTGCAGCAGGCGCTGGCTGGTCAACACCAGGAAGTAGTAGCCGAACTGCGGGTCCTGGAAGTAGATCTCGAGCAGGCGGTCATAGGTGATCGTCAGCACCTGGCCGTCTTCGATGCATTCGATCGTCCCGGTGCGCCGGTTGTCGGGTGTGAGAAAGCCGAGCTCTCCCATCAGCGCGCCGGGCCCGATCTCGACGTTGATCTCCTTGACCAGGAATTTTCCGGTGACCGTGAGGAGCATCTCCTTGGCCGGATCGCCCAGCTTGAACAGCGTGTCGCCGTGGCGATATTTCCGCTCGGTCATGAACGGCTTGAGCCACTCGATCGACATGTCGCCTTCGGCCGCATGGCGCGCCTTCTTGACCAGCTTGAGCATCTGCCGCAGCCGAAGGGCGTTGATCGGAAGCAGCAAGAGATAGAGCAGGAACGTCGAGACGTTCGCCGAGAGCGCACCGAAAATGGCGAAGAAGCCGCAGCCGATCATGTTGGCGACGCGGAGCGGCACCATCGTTCGCATCAGCAGGGTGGCGACGAAGAAGCCGGCGCCGACTGCGGCGAACATGTTGGCCAGCGTGATGTTGTGGACGAATATCTCCAGCAAGCGGTTGAAGATCGCGTCGTAGGTGACGTTGTTGGGATCGAGGCCCATCTGGATCAGGATCTTCGCGATCCTGAGGTTATCCGTCGCCGCATCGAGAATGCGGTCGAGGATCGAGGAAATGTCTGCGCTGCCGGACGGCATGGTACTAACCCCGCGTAAGGCCTTCAGTTCCGGTCGGTATTCGTATAGCCGAAATCGAATGACGACCGCTTGAATGAAGCCTTCGGCCGTCATGCTGCAAGAGGCAAATTTTAGCCTGATCGGGCATTTCGGCAATTGCCCGTTGGTTGCGCGTATGGCCTCGGCGCACCCGTGATTCGGGGGCGCCGGGTGCGGGTTCGGGCGCCTTCCAGGGCGCGTTCGACGGATTTGGGGGCGGCGGGGCGCGGGGCGATCTCCGCCTCAGGGCTTGGCGGCGGGCTGGATGACCTGCTGCTCGACGAGGGTGAGGTGCCCGGGCAGCGCGCCGGCGCGGAGCAGCATGGCGACGCTGTTGGCCTCCTCGAGGGTGAAATTGCCGGAGATCTGGACCGAGCCGCCGGTGATGGGCTCGCGGATCACGGGGGCGGAGATCACCTTGTCGTCGAGCACGATGGCGAAGGATCTGCCGACGTTCTCTTCCGTGACGTGGGCGAGGCGCCGCGTGCCGCGCCCGTTGAAGCGGAACGAGGCGACGGGGTCCTTGGTGCCGGCCGCAAAGCCGGGCGCCGCATAGTTGATGTCTTCGCCGTCGAGAACGCTCTCCTTGGCGACCAGATAGGGCCGCTTGTCCTTGAAGCCGAGCAGGACTTCCGTGCCCTCGGCCGGCGTGCCGGATTGCGCCTGCGCCGGTGACATCGAAGCATCGATCGGGCGGAAGCTGACCTTGACCTTCCGCGCGAAGATCGCAGTGATGCGCTCAGGATCGGTCACACCTGGCAGGAAGATGCGGATGCGGTCGGTCCCGTCAGGGACGACGCTGACTAGCTTGACGCCGGAATCCTTGAGGCGCTGCTCGATCATGGCGATGGAATCTTCGACGAGTTCATTCAGCCGTGCGGCGGATGCGGCATCGGTCGGCGCGAGTCTGATCGCCCCAACGCCGCTGTCGGTCACGGCGAGCGCATGCGAGGGCAATCCTTCCGCGGCTGAGGCGAGCTTGCGCGCGAGCTGATCGCGGCCTTTGGCGTCCGCGATCTTGACATCGACGCCGCCGTCGCGGATCGCAAGATTGGAGAAGGCGATATGGCCGTCGTGCAAATTCTTGTAGACGTCGTCGCGCAGATCCGTGACGACGCTCTCGCGCAGGCCAGAGCTGTCCACCTTGTAGATGATGCGCGATCCGCCCAGCTTTTCCATCTTGTCGCCGACGAAGGCCACGATCTTGGCGCGCATCTTGTCGAACTGGTCATCGGCGAACGCGGCGCGCGGCAGGGCGATCGCCGTTGCCATCATCGCCGACGTCATGGCGAGTGCGACGATCAGCCGTGTGGCGCGGTCCCGCGGGGGCATGGTCATGGTCACCTCAAGTCTTGCGGCAGGACGCTGGCAAATGAGTCCAATGCCAGTTCTTGGTCCCCGGATCGGGCGCGGAGGTTCAAAGGCCGTGCACCCGAGTGCTACGACCGTAGCGGTTAGGTCATGGACGAACGCCAAATCATCCATCATTCTGTCTGCGCGCGGCCGGCCATCGGTCGAGGCCTTGCCAAATCAAATGTCAAAAGACAGGGGCGGGGCATGCATCTGAGGGAGGACAGAATTCAATGGCGGGCATCCACGCGCTCGATCGGCTCATCGGCAACGACTATCCGGAGCTTTTGACGGACGAGGAGGTCCGGGCCTTCGAGCAGGTGCCCTATGCCGACCGTGTCGCGGCCGAGAGCACCTATGATGCCATCAAGCTTGGGGCTGCGCGCAACCCCGACGGGGCGGCGATCCAGTTTCTGCAAAATGCCGATCCGGCGGATACGCCCCTCGTGGTCACCTACCGCGACTTCATCGCGCGCGTGACGCAGGCCGCCAACATGTTTCATGCGCTCGGCGCGGACAAGGGCGACGTCATCTCCTTCATGCTGCCGCTGCTGCCTGATGCCTTCGTGACGCTGTTCGGCGCCGAGGCCGCCGGCATCGCCAATCCCGTCAACCCGCTGCTCGAGCCGCACCAGATCGTGGAAATTCTCGAAGCGGCGAACACGAAAATCCTGGTGGCGCTCGGGCCGATGCCGGGCACCGACATCTGGCAGAAGGTCGAGCAGATCCGCCCGCAGCTCAAGCATCTCAGGGCGATCGTGCAGGTGGCTGGCAGCGGCGATCCCGCCAAGGGAATTTTCGCGTTCAACGACCTGATCAAGCAGCAGTCATCGGACCGGCTTATCAGCGGGCGCAAGATTTTGGGCAGCGACATCGCCGCCTATTTCCACACCGGCGGCACCACGGGCACGCCGAAGCTGGTGCGGCACACCCATGCCAATCAGGTCTATCAAGCCTGGGCGCTGAACCTGCTGCTGAAGGCGAAGCCGGGCAGCAACATGCTGTTCGGCATGCCGCTGTTTCACGTCGGGGGATCACTGACGCAGGTGCTGCTGACGCTGTCCGCAGGCGGCTCACTGGTCGTGCTGTCGCCGAGCGGCTGGCGCAATCCAAACGCGGTGAAGAACATCTGGGGCCTGGTCGAGCGCTTCAAGCCGGAGGCGCTGTCGAGCGTGCCGACAGTGCTCGCCGCAACGCTCGCGGTGCCGCCCGGCAATGCCGACATCTCCAGCCTGAAATACGCCGCCGGCGGCGGCTCGGCGATTCCGGTCGCGGTGGGCTCTGCCATTCAGGACAAGCTGAAGCTCCCGGTGGTCGAGGTCTACGGCATGACCGAGACCTCGAGCGTGCATACGCTCGCTTATCCGTCACGGCCAATCCGGCTTGGCTCGGTCGGCCTTCCCATGCCTTACGCGCGGGTGCGCATCGTGCAACTCGACCCCGACGGCCATTTGATCCGCGACTGCAAGCCGAACGAGATCGGCGTTGTCATCATGGCCGGGCCTGGCGTGTTCGGCGGCTATCTCAACGACGCGCATAACAAGGGGGCCTTCGTCGACGAGGTCTGGGTCAATTCCGGCGATCTCGGCCGGCTCGATGCCGAGGGCTATCTCTGGATCACCGGCCGCGCCAAGGACCTCGTGATCCGCGGCGGCCACAACATCGATCCAGCGCCGATCGAGGAGATCATGTTCCGCCATCCCGCCGTCGGCTTTGCCGCAGTGGTTGGCCAACCCGACGCCTATGCCGGCGAGCTACCCGTTGGATATGTGCAGTTGAAGCCGGGCGCGACCGTCGAGCCGGGCGAGCTCGAAACGTGGGTGCGCGAGCGCACGCCGGAGCGTGCCGCCGTTCCGGTGCAGGTCATTCCGATCGACCCGATGCCGGTGACCGGCGTCGGCAAGGTATTCAAGCCGCAACTGCGCTGGGACGCGGCGCAGCGCGTGTTCACCAAAGTGCTAACGCCGCTGATCGCGCGCGGCATCGACTGCAAGGTGAAGGTCGGCGCCCATGGCAGCCACGGCTCGATTGCAACCGTCACGCTTGCAGGGCTTCCGGCGGAGCAGCGCGAAGTGGTTGCCGGTGAGGTGCACACGCTGCTCGCACCGTTCGTGATGCGGCACGAGGTGGTGCAGGCGTAGCCGAGCACGCCTTCGCTTTGCCCACCCTATGAGGTCGAGACCGACGTTACCCTGCCGGCATCGCCGTTTCGATCAGACGCACCCAGAACGAGGCGCCGTGGCCGAGGATGTTGTCGTTAAAGACATAGGCGGGGTGGTGGCACGCGGGGCTATCGCCCATGCCGACCAGGATCATCGCGCCGGGACGTTCTTCTAGCATGAACGAGAAATCCTCCGCGCCCATCATCGGAATGACGCGGTCGTTGACGCGCTCAGTACCGACGATGTCACGGGCGACGTCGGCGGCGACGCCGGCTTCGCGCGCATGATTCAAGGTCACCGGATACATCCGCGTGTATTTCGTATCCGCCGAGCCGCCATAGGCCCGGGCGACGCTGTCGGCGACTTCGCCGATCCGGCGCTCGACAAGATCGCGCACATCGGGATCGAGCGTGCGCACGGTGCCGCCGAGCTCGGCCGTCTCGGGGATGATGTTGAAGGCGGTGCCGGCGTGGAATTGGGTGATCGAGATCACTGCCGATTGCAGCGGATTGACGTTGCGCGCGACGATCGATTGCAGGGCGTTGACGATCTGCGAACCGATCAGGACGCTGTCGATCGCCTGGTGCGGAGTGGCGCCGGCATGGCCACCCTTGCCGTGGACAGTGATGCGGATGTTGTCGGAGGAGGCGAGCAGCGGACCCGGCGTGGTCGCGAAATGGCCCTCAGCGAGGCCCGGCATGTTGTGCATGCCGTAGACCTGGTCGATGTTCCAGCGCGTCATCAGCCCGTCCTCGACCATGGCCTTGCCGCCGCCGCCACCTTCCTCGGCAGGCTGGAAGATCACGACCGCCGTGCCGTCGAAATTGCGCGTCTCGGTGAGGTATTTTGCGGCGCCCAGCAGCATCGCAGTGTGCCCGTCATGGCCGCAGGCGTGCATCTTGCCCGGGATCTTCGAGGCGTAGGGCACATCAGCGGTTTCCATGATCGGCAGCGCGTCCATGTCGGCGCGCAGGCCGATGACCTTGCCGGAGGCGGACTTGCGGCCGCGAATCACGCCGACCACGCCAGTGCGCCCGATGCCCGACACCACCTCGTCACAGCCGAACTCGCGAAGTTTGTCGGCGACGATGCCGGCGGTGCGGTGGACTTCGTAGAGCAGCTCCGGATTCTCGTGGATGTCATGGCGCCAGGCGGCCATTTCGTCGGAGAGAGCGGCGATGCGGTTGACGATGGGCATGGGGAGGATCCGTTTCTTCTTCTTCATAGGGCGGGCGAGCCTAACCCGTCGAGGAGGCGGGCGTCGGCCCAAGGGAGTGGCGCCAGCCAGAATGCTTTTACGCCGTGATTTCGCAGAGGGGGAGGGTGAAACAAACAGTGCGGCAAGGTGGCGGGGGATGACGGGTCGAAATCTGTCATCGCCCCGCGGGGGAACGTGGCGGGTGATGAGCCGGCGAGGCGGGCCCGGCAGCTGGCAGACACTCCTGCAAATATTAACTGTCAATCACGGATCATTGACTGACAGATATTGAAATCTGTCAGCAAGACGTGTATACCCGTTCCCGGACGCTCCGATTGGGCGTCCCGTGGTCATCCCCCCGGGACCCGAGGTCCGAAACAAGTGCGGATCGAGGGGCGTAATTTGGGGACGGGGACCGCGGACGAATGGAGACTTAAGACAATGACGACCGAAATCATCAATCTCACCGGGACGATTGGGCATTGGCTCAATTTACTGGTTGCGCGCCAGATCGCGGCGCAGGCTGCAAAACTGCCTCATTGAGGCGAGAGCTTTCCGAAACGACCGGTTGGGGCGCTTCGGAAGCAGCTCCATCGCCGGGTGAACCCTGAACGGGAACAAGGTGCTGGCATGAACGAAGCCGTTATCCTGACGCCGGAGCGCATTCTCGAAGTCACCGAGGACGTCTTGCGGCGCTACGGACTTGCCAAGGCCACTGTGGTTGACGTCGCCCGTGCGCTCGATGTGAGCCACGGCAGCGTCTATCGCCATTTCCCGAGCAAGGCCTCTTTGCGCGAGGCTGTCGCCAAACGCTGGCTCGACCGCATTGACGCGCCGTTGCGGGCTCTTGCAGAGGAGCAGGGGCCTGCGCCTGCGCGGCTCGACCGCTGGTTGCGGACGCTGTTCGCGGCCAAGCGTCTACGCGTGCTTGACGACCCCGAGATGTTTGAGACCTATCTGACGCTGGCGCGCGAGGCCTGCGCAGCAGTCAGGTGTCACAAGGACACGATGATCGACCAGATCGCCGCGATCCTGTCCGACGGCGTGAAGCAGGGCGTATTCGAAGTGACGGACGTCAAGACGACGGCACGCGCGTTGTTCGATGCCACCTGCCGCTTCCACCATCCAGCTCATGCCGACGAGTGGAAGGATGCCGATCTGCCCGCGCGCGTCGATGCGACTCTGGCACTGTTGCTACGCGGGTTGAAGACAGCCTAGGCCACTTCGCCTGACTTACCCTCTCGCCTTCTGAAGCGCAGCGCCCTCGCGAGCCGGGGGCGACGCGGCTGCGTGCCTGCGGGCGTGAAACCCGCCGTTGGATGCTGGCACGACCGGCGCACTCTCCGGATAGGTATTGATTGTGATTTCGACGGCCTCCTTTGAACGCCGTCGAAGGCGGTAAAATGTCAGCTCCTGATCGAGCATGGGGCAGCTGAAGTGGACGATGGCTGTGTCTGGCAGACGGCAGAGTTCGTCTATGAGCTCGCCTACTGTGATGATCGGGGGATGGGCGACAACCTTGTGATGACCCTTACTCATGAGGTCTACTCCTTCACTCTGCTACTAACCGGAGCTGAATGGTCTTCGTTCCATCCCGCTCAGCAGATTGAAAAGCGTCAATTCACTTGGGCCAATCCGGCAGCCCACTGTCAGATCTTCGTCAACCCGCAACTGGCTGCCAGTCGGACGAGCTGTGCATCCGTGCGTGTGCCGGTCTTGGTCTTGATCAAATAGTGGTAATTCTGGACCGTCTTGACGCTGAGATTGAGATGCGTCGCGATCTGCTCGGTGGTCGCGCCGCCGGCAAATTGCCGCAGAATCTCGATCTCGCGCTCGCCCAGTTGATCCAGCGCCGAACCCGCCGAGAGGCTGTCCTCGGCCAGCACATGCGCGATGTCGTCGCTCATGGCGCGCTCGCCGCGCGCGACGCTGCGGATCGCGTTGACGACGGCGGAGGGCGCGCTGCTCTTGGTGACGAAGCCGGAGGCGCCGGCATTGAAAGCGGCTTTCACCAGCACGGCTTCATTGTGCATGGTGAAGACGAGGATCCGCGCCCGCGGATTGCGCGCGCGGATGTTGCGGATTGCCTCGAGCCCGCTGGCACCGGGCATCGAGATGTCCATCACGACGACGTCAGGGTCGTGCGTCTTGAAGGCGCCGTAGGCATCCGCGGCATTGTCGGCCTCCGCCACGACGTGGAGATCGCCCTGGCTCTCCAGCACGCGCCGGTAGCCCTGGCGGACGATCGGATGGTCGTCGACCAACAGCACCGAAATGCCTGTTGCTGCAACATCGCTCATGGCGGCCTCACGCAGCCAGCGGGATCGTCGCGGCGACGCTGAGGCCGCGCCTCGCAGGCAGGATCGACAGCGAGCCGCCGGCGGCCGTCACGCGCTCGCGGATGCCGGTGAGGCCGAAGCCGGCTGACCGTTCCACGCGCGCCGCGTCGCCGCCGCCGTCGTCCTCGACGCGGATCAGGAGCGCATCGTCCTCGCCCGTGCGGCGCTCGACGTGCAACGAGATCTCGCGCGCCGTACCGTGGCGCAGCGCATTGGTCAGGCATTCCTGGGCGACCCGATAGGCGGTCGTGGCGGCCGGACCGCTGACGTCGGTGAGATCGCCCTTAAGGTCGAGCTGGATCGTCGGCTGTGTTGCACTCTGCGAGCGCCAGCTGTCGACAAGGTTGACGAGGCTGGCTTCCAGCCCAAGCTCCTCGGGCAGGGGATTGCGCAGCCGCTTCAGCGCATCGCGGAGCGAGGCCATCAAATGGTGCGTGGCCTGAGAAATCATGCGCGCATCCTGCGCGATGCCGTTATCTTTGGCTTGCTGCGCGCTCGCCATTTCGATCGTGTTGGCAAACGCGAGGATGGCCGAGAGATTTTGCCCGAACTCGTCATGCAGCTCGCGGGCGAGCGCGCGCCGCTCGTCGTCGCGGATCTCGATCAAGCGTCGCGTCAGCGCCGCGCGCTGTTCCGTGCCCTCTTCCAACCGGCCACCGAGCGCATCGACGGCGCCGCCGATCATGGCAAGCTCCATGGAACGGAATCGCGGCAGTCTTGTGCGATACTGGCCGCGCGCCATGCGTTGCAGGGCAGTCACAATGGCGCGCGCCGGCGCCAGCGTGTGCGCGATCGCAAGCGAGGCGAGCAGGGCGATCGCCGCCGCCATCAATAGCGCGACGTCGATCACGTTCAGAATGTACTCCCAGGCGAGCGAGATTGAGGCTGCTTCATCCGGCGTAGCAACCACCGTTCCGGCAGTTGCGGCGCGGGGGCTCACGGGTCGCACCACTTCGGCGTGGCTGCCAAGGAAGGTCGGAACAATGGACGTGAACCAGCGTGGCGGCGTCCTGCCGATCCCCTCGCTCTGGCCGCAGAGCGGCTTTTCGAATGCGGTCGCCGGTTGGAACTCGACGCAGACGCCGGGCGAGATCAGCTTCATCGTCTCCAGTGTCCGCCACTCCGGAACCGGCACGAGATGCTCGCGCGTTCTGCTGCTGCGCAACAAGAGCTCGTGCCAATACAGCCCCTGAAGCGCCTGCGCGACCCGCTGGGCGGACGTTGCGGTTGCCCGGTCAACACTGCGATAGGCATCGAACGTAGCCCAAACCGTTGCCGCGCCCAGGCACAGCGCAACGATGAGAAGCAGACGAGCGACAAGCTGGAGCACGAGGCGCATGCGATCACCCCAAAGTTTGGTAAGCTCAGCCTAACAACGCCACCGCGCCTTGCCAATTGCAGGGTTGGGCCGGATTGCAGCTCGGGCAAATTTCCCAAGCCGGATTGGGCATGGCTCTTTGGACCGGGCGCGGCGGCTTTGATCTAATCGGGTGGAATCGCAGGTCAGGAGCAGCGCAGCATGAGTTCGATGACGATTGGACCGATCGCGGACACCGCGACCGACCCATCCGAGCGCAGCGCGCTCTTGTTCTGGATGATCTTCACGGGGCTGTCGATCTTTGCGGTCGTGCTGCTGTGGCGGTTCGGCCTGATCCATCTGATGCTGGCCTCGGATCGGACCTACATTTCGAGCGTGATCGCGGTGCTCTATCTTCTGACCTGCGGCCACTGCTTCCTGCGGACGCGGGCGATTGCCCGTGAGGGGGCCGCGGCGCGGCGCTGTCGCGCGGTGCTGGCGGCGCCCGACGGCGGCAAGGTGCTCGATGCGAACGCCGCCGCGTTGCCGCGCGGGCTGGTGCGGGACCACATCGAAAGCCTCGTGACGAAGGCCGCCGCGCAGGATTACCGCCCGGTCGACCAGACGCTGCTGCTGCGGACGCTCGCCGATCGCCTGCGTGGCTCGAACGGCTTCGGTGCCTTCGTCTCCGACACGCTGATGAAGCTCGGCCTGCTCGGTACCATTGTCGGCTTCATCATCATGCTGGCGCCGATTGCAGGGCTGGACGCCGCTGACAAGGTCGCGATGCGCTCTTCGATGGGGCTGATGAGCGATGGCATGGCGGTCGCGATGTACACGACGTTGGCGGGCCTCGTCGGTTCCATCCTGGTCCGCATCCAGTACTGCATGCTCGACGCCGCGACCCAGCGGGTGTTCTCGGATGCCGTGGTGCTGACCGAGACCTATGTGACGCCGGTCCTGGAACGCAAAGGCGCCGGAATTCCGTCATGATGGATGATTTCGGTCTCTATCCGCGCGAGGAGCCGTTCGATCCGCTGGGCGTGATGTTGTTCAAAGCACTCCAGGTGGTCGCCTTCCTGTTCTTCCTCGCGCTGCTCGCGGTCTCTCCCGATGCCAAGGAGGGCAAGATCGACTCCAAGGCCGAGTTCATGATCACGCTGGACTGGCCGGACAATCATCCCGACGATCTCGACTTGTTCGTGCAGGACCCCGCCGGCAACATCGCCTGGTATCGCCACCGCGAGGCCGGATTCCTTACGCTCGACCGCGACGATCGCGGAGGGGCCAACGACTTCATCATGGTCAACGGCAAGAAGATCGCTTCGCCCATCCGCGAGGAGATCGTGACGGTGCGCGGCATCGTCGCCGGCGAATACACTGTCAACGTCTCGCATTTCGTCGCCACGACCGGCGAGCCCGTCATGGCCAATGTGAAGGTGCAGAAACTCAACCCGACCGCGCAGGTGGTCTTCGACAACAAATTCACGCTCGACCACACCGGCGACGAGAAGACCGCGGTGCGGTTCCGGCTCGATGCCGAAGGCAAGGTGGTCAATGTGGACCAGCGGCCAAAATCGCTGCTGGAGACCTTCCGAAGCACCTGGCGCAACGGCGCCGATCTCGACCCGAGGACCGGTGTGAGCAAGAACGCGACGAGGGTGCGCCGTGATTGATCTGCAGACGGTCATCCTCACTTTGTCAGTCGCCTATGCCGTGATCGGCGGGCTGCTGCTGGTCGTTCTGGTCTATGCACGGCTGCACTGGTCGCTGAAGGCGATCGCGGTGGTCGTGACCAGCGCCTTCTATGTCGTCAGCTTCACGGAAATGCGCGGGCTGCTGGGCTGGGCCAGCACCGACAGGATGCCGACCGCGTTCAAGCTGCTCGCGGCGCGCATCGTCGAGCCGCATTCGCTGGAGGGCGATCCCGGCTCGATCTATCTGTGGGTCGAAGAACTCGACGAGGATCATCGGCCCAGCGGCATCCCACGCGCCTTCCGCGTCCCCTACAACGATACACTGGCCGACAAGACCCACGCGGCGGAGAACGAGATCGCCGCGGGGCATGCGCAAGGCGGGCGTGCGGCGGATTTCGGCGGCGGCGAGGGCAGCCTGATCGACATGGTCCGGGAATATGTGACGCCCAAGGTCATCCTGGAAACCAGCGGTGGCGATTCCTCGACCGGGGAGTTCAATGCTCCGCCGGCCGGCGCGCAAGGAGCGGTCTTCACACCGCTGCCGCCACCCCGGATGCCGCCCAAGGACGAGCAATAGGCTCTTCACCATCACGTCAGCGCGGCGCTGGTCAACCGCCCCGCGCTGGCGCATCTTGTTGACCTCCCTCAAATTGGCTTTATCGGCTTCCAACAGGAATTTTGAGGGTGGAGGGTGCGTGCTTCTCGCTGTCTTCTCGGATATCCACGGCAACCGGCAGGCGTTCGAGGCGTGCCTGAAGGTGGCCCGCGCCAAGGGTGCGGAGCGGTTCATCCTGCTCGGCGATTTCGTTGGCTATGGCGCCGACCCGGAATGGGTCGTCGATACCGTGATGGGGCTGGTCGCCCAGGGCGCCGTCGCCGTCCGGGGCAATCACGACCAGGCGGTGAACTCCTCGTCCGAAACCATGAACAATGAGGCCCAGATTGCGATCGAATGGACGCGCGGGCGGCTCGACGTCGCGCAGCGCCGGTTTCTCGCCGAGTTGCCGATGCTCGTCGAGGACGGCGACCGTCTGTTCGTGCACTCGGAAGCCTCTCAACCCCAGCGCTGGCACTACATTCGCTCGACCGCGGACGCTGCCAAGAGCCTGATATCGACGCCGTCCCACGTCACCTTCTGCGGTCACATCCACCGTCCCGCGCTCTATTCGATGTCAGTGACGGCGAAGATGACGGGCCTCGTACCCAAGACCGATGTTTCGGTGCCGCTCCTGCGCGGGCGGCAATGGCTGGCCGTGCTCGGCGCGGTCGGCCAGCCGCGTGACGGTGATCCATCGGCGGCTTTCGTGCTGTTCGATACGGTCTCGTGCCAGATCACCTATTGCCGCGCGCCCTATGACGTCGCCAGCGCGGCGAACCGGATCCGCGAGAACGGCCTGCCGCACTGGCTCGCCGATCGGCTCTCGGAGGGGCGCTAGAGACCATGCCGATACCCCTGGTCAAACCTGGCGCCGTGATCGACGGCTACACCATCGGCGAATGCGTGCACGCCGGCGGCATGGCAACGCTCTGGACCGTCACCCATGCCGGCATCGACACGCCGCTGCTGATGAAGATTCCGCGGGCGTCCGAGGGCGAGGACCCGGCGGCGATCGTCTCCTTCGAGATGGAGATGACGATCCTGCCGCGGCTGGCGGGACCCCATGTGCCGCACTGCTACGGCACCGGCGATTTCGCGCATCAGGCCTACGCGGTGATCGAGCGCATTTCGGGGACAACACTCTACAAGCGGCTGCCCGAACTGCCGCTGCCATACGACGAAGTTCGGTTGCTTGTCGCGAAAATCGCGACCGCGCTCGCTGATTTGCACCGGCAGAACGTGATCCATCACGACATCAAGCCGAGCAGTATCATGTTCCGCGGGAGTGGCGAGAAGGCGCTGGGTGAAGCGGTGTTGATCGACTACGGCCTCTCGCACCATAACCATCTGCCCGATCTGTTGCAGGCGGAGTTCCGCCTGCCTTACGGCACCGCGCCCTATATGGCGCCGGAACGGCTTCGAGGTGTGCGCGACGATCCGCGCAGTGATCTGTTTTCGCTCGGCGTGCTGCTTTATTTCTTCACCACAGGCGAACGTCCTTTTGGTGAAGGTGAGACGCTGCGCGCGATACGGCGCCGACTGTGGCGCGATCCTTATCCGCCGCGTGCGCTCCGCAGCGACTATCCGCCCTGGCTCCAGGAGGTGGTGTTGCGGTGCCTGGAGATCGAGCCGGTCTGGCGTTATCCGACAGCGGCGCAACTCGCCTTCGATCTCACCCATCCGGACCAGGTCAAGCTCACCGCGCGCGCGGAGCGGATGAAGCGCGATCCCCTCAGTGTCGCCTGGCGGCGCCGTTTCAACCCCGACGTTACGCCGTCGCGGGCGAGATCAGATCTTGCGACGCAAATTGCGATGAGTCCGATCGTCACAGTCGCGCTCGATACAACGGAGGGCGCGCCGGAGCTGAACGAGTCGCTGCGGGTCACCACGGAACGCATCCTGGCAACCCTGCCATCAGCACGTCTTGCCTGTGTCAACATACTCAAGCTCAATCGCATTGCAGTCGACAAGACGCTGGACGAGCAGGGCTCCAACAAGCATATCGACCGCCTCGTCGCGCTGCGGCACTGGGCCACGCCGCTGAAGCTCGACGAGAGCCGGTTGTCGGTTCATGTGCTGGAGGCCGTCGATCCCGCGGCCGCGCTGCTGGAGTTCGCCGAGGTCAACCACGTCGACCATGTCATCATCGGCGCGCGGCAGGGATCGTTCAGGCGCACGCTGCTCGGCAGCGTCTCGGCCAAGGTGGCTGCTGAGGCGACCTGCACCGTCACCGTGGTGCGGCCGCCGCGGATGGCTGCCGATGCGGGAGAAGCCGATGCGGGCGAGGCGGCGGGGTAAGCCGCGCTCGGGGTCGCGGGGAAGAGATCAGGCTGCGTGGGCGGTGTGGACCGAGCGCTTGCGGCGGATCGGCCAGGTGAAGTGCGGGCCAGCCTCGCCGTGATCCGGGCTGCCGCCGAAGTACTGAATGATCTCACGGCAGGGTTCGCAGTTGAAGAGGTTACGCGACGCTGACGCCTTGGTCATTTCCTTCAGGCAGTTCGGGCAGTGCGGTTTCATCAGTTCAGAGTCCGATTCAGAATTTCAATGCCGGCGCGGTGACCGGAATGGGTAGTAGAGGTCGGCCTTCGGCGCCCGGATCGTCGCGCATCTCGGCTTCGGTGCGTTCGAGCCGACCGAAGAAGAAATCGAGATCCGGATGTGGACGCCGTGGGATACGACACCTGCGTTTCGGCTGACGCTTCACGGGCGCGCACTGCACGGGGTCACATCCGATCGCGACGGATGTGACGCGCCGAACGCGCCGGGACCTGCGCCGGTCCGACCGACGGGCCAAACACAACACACGCACAAAAACCAAGCCACAACGCCACGCCAGTCCAAACCAGGGTCGTCGTCATGATGTGCTCCCCGAAAACAGGCAAGAATCACTAGCAGTGATTTGCGCGAATCAGGGAAGTCCGGAGGAGTACGGAATGAGGTTGCGGTTTTAACTATTGCGCGCTGCGCCGCGGCGAGAGCAGCCGCTCTTGCCGCGCGAGACCGAGCTCAGTCGCGGCTCAGATCGCTTCGCCGCGGGCGCCGAGTGCCGCGTTGCGGATCGCCGCGATGTTGGTCTTGTAGGCTTCCTGCGTGCCGCCTTTGAACACGGAGGTGCCGGCGACGAAGGCATTGGCGCCGGCCGCTGCGAGCGCGCCTGCGACATCAGGGCCCACGCCGCCGTCGACCTCGATGTCGATCGGCCGGCCCGCCGTCATCGCGCGGATGTCGCGAATCTTGCCGATCGCGGAGGAAATGAAGGCCTGGCCGCCGAAGCCCGGATTGACCGACATCACCAGCACGAGGTCGACCAGGTCGAGCACGTATTCGAGCACGCTGATCGGCGTGCCCGGATTGAGCGAGACGCCGGCCTTCTTGCCGAGCGCACGGATCGCCTGAAGAGAACGGTGCAGATGGGGACCCGCCTCGGCATGCACGGTGATGTGGTCGCAGCCGGCCTTGGCAAAGGCCTCGAGATAGGGATCGCAGGGCGAGATCATCAGATGCGCGTCGAACACCTTCTTGGTGTGTGGGCGCATCGCCTTGATGACGTCGGGGCCGTATGAGATGTTGGGCACGAAGTGCCCGTCCATCACGTCGAGATGGATCCAGTCGGCGCCTGCGGCGTCCACCGCGCGAACCTCCTCGCCGAGCTTGGAGAAATCCGAGGCCAGGATCGAGGGCGCGATTGCCAGGGGGCGGGGAGCGAAGGCTTGGGTCATGGCGCGGTTTCCCGTGGCGGCCGAAGGGCGAATGGCCTCGCCTAACATGGGCCTCTTAGCCGGGCAATGCAGGGAGGGTGAGCTTCCTGTGGGCGGAAAATTCTGCCGCCGACGGCATGAATTGCCGATGTTCCCCGATCCCGAAAGACCAGGTGGATACGGATTTCATTGAGCTTTTCGCGCTGGCACGGCGCTTGCTGACTCTACGGCCGGAACAATGGCCGCGGCATTGCCGCATGGGTTGGAGTTTGTGCAATGTTGTTCGCGCTTGGCGCCGTCTCGAGTGCGCTTGATGCCATCCAATCGCTGACGAACTCGAAATCGTCGTCGTCGACGCAGAAGACGGGATCGTCGCAAGGCGCGACCGATCCGTTCGCGATCGACACCGGCAGCAACAGCACGAGCAGCGGCGCGACGTCATCGGTCAATTCCGGCAATTGCGCCCAGATCGCACCGGAGACGATGAGCGCGCTGATCGCGGCGCAAAGCCAGTCGACGGACTCGACGAGCAGCACAACCAGCTCCACATCGTCGAGCTCGACGTCCTCGACATCGACGAGCCGGGATGGTGCGATGAAAGACCTGTTCTCGCAGATCGACGCGAATGGCGACGGCCAGATCACCAAGTCCGAGTTCGAGAACGCGCTTGGCGCCGGCGGCACCAATCTGGCGCAGGCCGACGACGTGTTCTCCAAGCTCGACACCAATTCCGACGGCAGTGTTGGCCTCGACGAGATGTCGAAGGCGCTGAAGGGCAGCGGCGGCCATCATGGCGGCCACCATGCCCATGCTGCGAGCGGTTCGGGCGACGCCTCGGGCAGCGACCAGGATTCCTCGTCGTCATCGTCGAGCAACGGGTCGACCTCAACCACGACGACCGGCGCCGACGGCTCGAGCACCACCACCGTCACTTATGCCGACGGTTTCAAGATGACGACGACGGTGCCGGGCGCCTCCAGCTCCTCAAATGGGTCGGGCGCCGGCAATTCGCCCTATGACTGGTTCGCACAGATGATGCAGAACCAGACGCAGGGATCGTCGGGATCCGCGGCTTCCACGATGTCGATGAGCGTGTGACGCGCGTTCTGAGGCGCTAGCCAAACCGATCCTTCCACGCGGGCTGTGCACCCGGGAACGGCAGCGCGGTCGCACTGTACACGCCGCGGGCGATTGCGCGCGCGACCACGTTGGCGGCGACCATGCCGAGCTCGGTGAGGCCGACGATTGGATCAATCGGCTTCGCACACGTCGCGGCGGCAAACAGCACGTCACCGTCGGTCGGGGCATGCACGGGATAGATCGCGCGCGCAAAACCGGTATGCGCGATCATTGCCAGCCGCTTGGCCTGGGGCTTGGTCAGCACCGCATCGGTGACGACGACGCCGATCGTCGTGTTCTCGCGCTCGGTGGCGGCAGGCCCGCCCTTGATGCGCATCTTGAGCATGTCGTCCGTGAATTTGTCAGGCAGTCCGCGGCCGCCGAACTCGCCGTCGACCTCGAACGGCGCCGCCCAGAACCAGGGGCCGTCGCCGATGGTGGCGCTGCCGACCGCATTGACGGCGATGAGCGCCGCGACTGTGATGCCGCCGCTGGTGACGGCGGACGCCGAGCCGAGCCCGCCCTTGAATGTGGCGGTGGTGGCCCCAAAACCAGCGCCAACGCTGCCGAGCGCAAACTCCGTCCCGGCCGAGACCGCCGCGGCGTAGCCGAGATCGCGATAGGGCGTGAAGCGGCCCCACGCCTTGTCGCCGCCGTTGAGCAGGTCGAACAGGATCGCGCCCGGTACGATCGGGATCAGCGCCTCGCGGACGCGGAAACCGCGCCCCTGCTCGGCGAGCCAGGCCTGGATGCCGCCGCCGGCCTCGATCCCGAAGGCGGAGCCGCCGGACAGCGCGATTGCGTCAATGCGTTCGACCGTGCTGGCCGGATCGAGCAACGCGTCCTCGCGCGTGCCGGGGCCGCCGCCGCGGACATCAATCGCGGCCACCGCCGGCTGGTCGAACACGATTGCCGTCGTGCCCGAGGCGAGTTTTGCATCATGAGCGTGGCCGACACGGACGCCGGCGATATCGGTGAGGAGATTTTTCAAGGCCGGCACTCCAGGCGCTGCATCGCCTCAGCGATAGCGCAGGCGAGCGGCCCGCTCAACTCGCCAGCGCCGTTCTAAGCATCTTGGCGAGCTCCGACTTGCGATAGGGCTTTGCCAGCAGCAGCACGCCGGAATCGAGCCGCCCATGATGAACGATCGCGTTTTCCGTGTAACCCGAGGTGAACAGCGTCTTCAGCTCGGGGCGCCGTCGCGCCGCCTCGTCGGCGAGCTGGCGGCCGTTCATGTTGCCGGGCATGATGACGTCGGTGAAGAGCAGGTCGATGTCCTTGTCGGCATCGATGATCACGAGGGCTTCGGCCGCATTGGCCGCTTCGAGCGCGGTATAGCCGAGGCTCTTGACCTGGGTCATGACATACTGCCGCACCAGCGCGTCGTCCTCGACGACGAGGATTCTCTCGTTGCCGCCGGCGATGGGCACGTTTTGCAGCGCCTCGTACTCGGTTTCCTGCACGCCGGTGGAACGCGGCAGGTAGATCTTCACGCTCGTGCCGTGGCCTTCCTCGCTGTAGATCTTGATGTGTCCGCCGGACTGTTTGACGAAGCCGAACACCATGCTCAAGCCGAGGCCCGTGCCCTTGCCGACCTCCTTGGTGGTGAAGAACGGATCGAACACCCGCTCGATCAGGGCCGCCGGAATGCCCGTGCCGGTGTCGCTGACCGCGATCATCACGTAATTGCCGGCGGCGACGTCGGGATTCATGCTGGCATAGCCGTCGTCGAGGAAGATGTTGCGGGTCTCCAGCACCAGCGTGCCGCCGTCCGGCATGGCATCGCGCGCGTTCAGCGCAAGATTGAGGATCGCGGTGGAGAGCTGGCCGGGATCGACCAGAGCGGGCCAGGCATCCTCGGTGAGCTGCGGCAAGATGGTGATCTGCTCGCCGAGCGTCGGGTGCAGCAGCTTGGCGGCCTCGAGCGCCAGCGCGTTGACGTCGATTTCGCGCGGCTGAAGCGGCTGCTTGCGGGCGAAGGCGAGCAGATGCTTGGTCAGCTGCGCGCCGCGCTCGGCGGCATCATCGATTAGTTTGGTGATAGCAGCGAGCTCGGGCCTGTCAGCCACCGCGTCCGCCAAAATACCGATCGTGCCGGTGATGACGGTGAGCACGTTGTTGAAATCGTGGGCGACGCCGCCGGTCAGTTGTCCGATCGAGTCCATCTTCTGGACCTGCCGGAACTGGGCCTCCGCGGCCTGCTTGTCGGTGAGGTCACGGCCGATGAAGAAATGGCGCTTCACCGGCTCGGACCAGTTCCCCACCCAGTTCAGCGTGACCTCATGGCCATCGTAGTGGTAGTAGCGCGCCTCGAAGCTGCGCTTGATGTGGCCATGCCTCGCCGCGCGCATCTCCTGGCGCGTCCTCTCGAGATCATCGGGATGGATGAACTCCGTCGCGCTGTGCCCGATCATATCGTCCGGACTGAAGCCGAGGATGTCCTTCACGCTCGGGCTGACCTGGATGAAATTGCCGAAGCCGTCGGTAACCAGGATCAGGTCCTGCGAGGTCTCGAAAATGCGCTGGCGCTCCTCGGTCTCGCGGCGCAGCTTTTCGCGCGATTGCTTTTCCTCGGTGATGTCGTGGGTGATCTTGGAGGCGCCGATGATCTCACCGCCGTCCGATCGCAGCGGGGAGACGTTCAGCATCACGTCGAGCTCACGGCCGTCCTTGCGGATGCGGACCGTCTCGTGCTGGTCGATCGTTTCGTTTGCGCTGATACTGTTGAGGATGCCCCTGGCTTCGGCCCTCCGCTCCTGCGGCACGATGAGCTGGATCGACTGGCCGACGGCCTCAGCGGCCGAATAGCCGAACAGGCGCTCGGCAGCCCTGTTCCAGCCGGTGATGACGCCGTCGAGCGACTCCGTGATGATGGCATCGTTGGAGGACTCGACCACGGACTTGTAGAGCGCGAGGCGTTTGCCGTAATAATCGCGTTCCGACGCCGACTGTTCGCGCAGCCGGCCGACGAGGCTCATCGTCTGCGCCTGGAGGCGGACATTCTCGATCAGGAGCACGGCAAGCACGAAGCTCGCGGCGAAGAGGCCGTAGAGGCGGCCAACATAGAACCCGAGATCGTAGCGAGCGACATTGACGATCGCCGACAGCGCGATGTCGAACAGCCAGGCGCACATCGTGACCATGAGCCACACGTCGATCACCGTATGCGGCTTGCGGAACCACAGCGTGATCAGCGCCGCGAAACTCAACGACCAGACGAACGACACCACGCCGATCATGGTGGTGGTGTAGCGGCCGTCCCTCAGCAGGATCGGCAGCAGATCGTGCTGCGCCGTGACGGTCCAGGCGATGACGACCATCGCCGCAACCACGCCGAGGACGGCAAGCATGATCGGACGCCCGGCCGGTCCATCGATTCTGTTGCCACCGTTGCCGTCCTTCAGCCAGCCATAGGCCAGCACGAACAGCGGGAACCCGCCGTGCCAGATCATGTAGAGCCAGACCGTGGTCTGTGAACCCGAGCCCAGCAGTCCGGCTGGCGCGAACAGTCCCGGGAAGGTGAGGGCATGGGTCATGGCCGCCGCCGCCGTGAACAGATATCCGGTCGACAGCAGGAGCAGGGCGCGGCTGCGCAGGACGGCGAACTGCGACAGCAGCAGAACAGCCGTGATGATGTTGCTGACGGCCAGTGCCGATTGGTAGCTGGCCACAAAGCCCGGCACCTGGATCAGCGGCTTGCCTGCGAAGGGTACGGCCAGCGCGAACAGAATCGCGGAGATGCCGACAATCGCCAATGCTGCGGTGCGGTCGCTCTGCATCGCCGGCAAAGTCGAAAGGAATGTGCTTCGGTCGTTCTTTGCGTGCACGTTGACCTCTCGCTGGGTCGTCATGGCTAGTCCACGTGACTTCGTTGGCTGGCTGCCCCGGATTTCTGCCTTGGCCTCCATGGTAGCCGGCTCCGGGCGCGTGTTCGAGAGGATACGCCCACGACTCAACCGAGGGTTACAAGTTACTTAACGTGGACAGGGTATCGGAATAGGGAATCGGTAAGGTTGGCTTTACTGGACGGACCCATACTGCCCTGGCGCACTCCGCCGTTGAATTGAACCAATTAATGATACGAATCTGGGAGTTGTTCCCATATGCCCCGTGTGCTTGTTGTCGACGACCAGAAGGACGTCCGCGCCATGGTCTCGATCGTCCTTCGGGTCAACCGTTTTGACGTAGTTGAAGCGGAGAGCGGCGCGGCCGGCTTGAGGGCCTTCGGCGAGAACCTTTTCGACGCAGCGATTGTCGACATTTTCCTGGCCGACACCAGCGGTATCGAGATCATGGCCGCTATCCGCGACCGGGTCCCCGGATTTCCGATCGTGGCGATATCAGGCATGACGGCGCTGGATTTCATGGGCGAAGCACCCGGCCTTGACGGCGTCGTCTGTCTGCAAAAGCCGTTTCGGCCGAACGACCTGCTGCAAGCGCTCCGAAAGGCGCAAGAGGCGGCGGGCGGCGAATTGTCCGCAGCCGTCTGATCGGACTGCAAAAGAAAACGCCCCGGCGAACCGGGGCGTTGACGATGCGGTTAGAAGGTCAGGCATCTTGTCTCAGGTGCCGTTACCCTTGATCTCGGTATAGCCGCCCTTCGCGTCCCATTTGTAGACGACGTAGTCGAGCTGCTTGATGTCGCCCTTGGCGTCGTACTCGATCGGGCCGATCACGGTGTCCCACTTGCCGGCCTTCATGGCTTCCATGACCTTCTTGGCGTCCGTCGTGCCAGCCTTCTTGGCCGCCTGCGACCACACCTGCATCGCCGCGTAGGTGTAGAGCGTGTAGCCTTCGGGGTCGATGTTCTTGGCCTTGAAGGCGTCGACGATCTTCTTCGCGGTCGGCTTATCGCGCGGATCGGGGCCGAAGGTGAACAGCGTGCCTTCGCCGGCGGGGCCGGTGATGGAGGCGTATTCCTTGTCGGCGAGCGCGTCGCCGGCCATCAGGATCGTCTTGAGGCCCTGGTCGCGCATCTGGCGCAGGATCAAGCCGCTTTCCTGGTGGTAGCCGCCGACATAAACGAGATCGATGTTGTCGCGCTTCAGACGCGAGACGATCGCGTTGAAGTCCTTGTCGCCCTTGTTGTAGGACTCGTACATCTTCTCGGTGACGCCGGCCTTGTTGAGCGCCTTCTTGGTCTCGTCCGCAAGACCCTTGCCGTAGGTGGTCTTGTCGTTGAGGATCGCGATGTTCTTGCCCTTGAAGTTTTTGGCGATGTACTGCGCCGCGATCAGACCCTGCTGATCGTCGCGGCCGCAAACGCGCGCCACGTTCCAGAGCTTCCGCTCGGTGAAGAGCGGGTTGGTCGAGGCCGGCGTAATCTCGAGCACGTTGCCGTCGGCATAGGCTTCCGACGCCGGGATCGACGACGACGAGCAATAGTGCCCGGCCACGAACGGGATTTTTGCACTCGCGATCTTCTCAGCGACCGAGCGCGCCTGCTTCGGATCGCAGGCATCGTCCTCGACGTCGAGCGCGAGCTTCTTTCCGTTGACGCCGCCGGCGGCGTTGATGTCAGCCACGGCCATCTCGGCGCCGTTCTTCATCTGGCGGCCGAAGGCGGACTCGCCGCCGGTCATCGGGCCTGCGACTGCGATGGTGACATCCTGCGCGAATGCCGCGCTCGACAACGCGATCGACGCGCCGAATGCCAGACCGATGAGCTTCAGTGATTTCATGAGATACCTCGCGGGTGATCGCCTGTGGAAGTTGCCGGGCTCGCCCGGTTCAAACCGGCGCCATTCTTGAATGAATCCTGGGAGAAGTCACCGGCAAAATACGGGCACAAGCGCAGATATTTCGCCGCATTCGGCCGCATTGCCCGGACTCGACCCTCGACGTGGGCCACCTCAGCCGTGTCGGCCGCCTTCCAGATAGGCGGCGCGAATCTCGGAGCGCTGCAGCAATTCGGTGCCGGTGCCGGCGAGCGTGATCAGGCCGTTGACCATGACGTAGCCGCGGTGGGCGAGCTTGAGCGCATGGTTGGCGTTCTGCTCGACGATCAGGACAGTCAGGCCGTCCTGACGGTTCAGGGTGCGGATCGCGTCGAAAATCTGGCGGGCGATCAATGGTGCCAGCCCAAGTGAGGGTTCGTCGAGAAGAAGCAGGCGCGGGCGGCTCATCAGAGCCCGGCCGATCGCCAGCATCTGCTGCTCGCCGCCGGACAGCGTGCCGCCACGCTGGAAGTACCGCTCCTTAAGCCGCGGAAACAGCGTGAACACGCGTTCCAGCGTCGCCTCGCGCTCCGCATCGGTGCATTCGGTGGCGTCCGCGCCCATCTGGAGGTTTTCAGCCACGCTCATGCGTGGAAAGATGCGGCGGCCTTCCGGCGACTGTGCGATGCGCAGATGCGCGATCTCGTGGGTGGGTACGTCGGTGATGTCGCGGCCTTCGTACAGGATCTGGCCGGCGCGGGCGCGCGGCTTGCCGAAGATCGTCATCATCAACGTCGATTTGCCGGCACCGTTGGCGCCGATCAGGGCGACGATCTCGCCGGCATTGATCGCGACGTCGACGCCCTTCAGCGCCTCGATCTTGCCGTAGGCGGCGCGCAAGCCGTGGATCGCGAGCAGAGGAGTGGGGGCGGACGTCACGACCCGCCCTCCATCACGGCCACAGCCTCGTCCTCGTCGGTGCCGAGATAGGCCGCGATCACCTTGGGATCGTCGCGTACTTCCTGGGGTGTGCCTTGCGCGATCTTCACGCCATGGTCCATCACCACGATGTGGTCTGAAATCTCCATCACCACCGACATGTCGTGCTCGATCAGGAGGATCGAGGTGCCGATCTCGTTGCGGATCGACAGCAGGAGCTCGCTGAGGGCAGCACTCTCGCGTGCATTGAGGCCAGCGGCGGGCTCGTCCAGGCAGAGAAGCGCGGGCTCGGTGCACATCGCGCGCGCGATTTCGAGCCGGCGCTGGTCGCCATAGGCGAGATTGCCGGCAGCGTCATCAGCGCGGTCGAGCAGATTGATCCGCTTGAGCCAGTCGGTGGCGAGCGCGATCGCCTGCTTTTCGGCGTCGCGATAGCCGCGTGCGCCGATCAGACCGAGGAAGGTGAAACCGGAGGCGCGCATCAAGGCGTTGTGCTGCGCCACCATCAGGTTCTCCAGCGCGGTCATGCCGGGAAACAGCCGGATGTTCTGGAAGGTGCGCGCAACCTTGGCCTGCTTGGCGATACGGAAATCGTTCAGCCGCTCCAGCGCAATTTGCCTGCCGTCGTCGTGGGTGAGGCGGATCGCGCCGCCGCTCGGCTTGTAGAAGCCGGTGATGCAGTTGAACACGGTGGTCTTGCCGGCGCCGTTTGGTCCGATCAGCGCGGTGATCTTCTTTCGTTCGGCCGCAAACGACAAATCCTGCACGGCGACGATACCGCCGAAGCGCATGGCGAGCCGGTCGACGCTGAGAATTGTCTCGCTCATCCGTGCCCCTCCTTGACGAGGTCGGAGGAGATCGCTTTCGCCTTGGTCAGATACACGGTCGGCGCGCGATGACCGATCAGGCCGCGCGGCCGCCAGATCATGATCAGCACCATGGCGAGGCCGAACACCAGCATGCGATAGGTCTCGAGGCTGCGGAACAATTCGAAGCCGCCGATCATCGCAAGCGCTGCCAGCGCGACGCCGAGCTGCGAGCCCATGCCGCCGAGCACGACGATGGCGAGCACCAGCGCCGATTCCTGGAAGGTGAAAGATTCCGGGCTGATGAAGCCCTGGCGGGTGGCGAAGAACGCGCCGGCGAAGCCGCCGAACATGGCGCCTGTCGCGAACGCCGTGAGCTTGGTGGTCGTGGTGTTGATACCGAGCGCGCGGCAGGCGACTTCGTCCTCACGCAAGGCCTCCCAGGCACGTCCGATCGGTAGGCGGCGCAGGCGGATCGTCACCCAGTTGGTGAGCAGCGCGAGCGCCAGGATCAGATAGAACAGGAAGATGATGCGGTGGGTCGGCGAGTACTCGATGCCGAGCTTGGCCGCGAGCCCGTCGTCGCTGTTGTCGAGGGGGATGCCGAAGAAGGAGGGGCGGGGAATGCCGGAGACGCCGTTGGGGCCGCCGGTCAAATCCTGCCAGTTGATGATGACGAGGCGGATGATCTCGCCGAAGGCGAGCGTCACGATCGCGAGATAGTCGCCGCGCAGCCGCAGCACGGGGAAGCCGAGCAGCATGCCCCAGAACGCGGCAAGGATGCCGGCGAGCGGCAGGCAGACCCAGAACGACCAGCCGAAATTGGTGGCAAGCAGCGCGTAGGAATAGGCGCCGACCGCGTAGAAGGCGACGTAGCCGAGATCGAGCAGGCCCGCGAGCCCGACCACGACGTTGAGACCCCAGCCCAGCATCACATAGGTGAGCACGAGGATCGCGAGGTCGAGGATGTAGCGCTGGTCATAGAAGATCACAGGCACCAGCACGGTGAAGATCAGAAGCGCCGGCGCAAGGTAGCGGCCAACGAACGACATGCCGCTCTTTACCGACGGCGGGACCAGCTTCTCGGTGCCCATCGGGCCGATCCATTGTCGCAGCAGCTCGATCACAATCGAGCCGCCGAACACCGCAGCGACGAGAGAGGCGAGATCGCCGAAGCGCGTCCAGTAAGTGAGCTGGCCGTCGGAGCCTGCCTCGGTGCGGATGCCGACCATCAGCGAGAACAGCACCAGCGCGATCAGCGCATTGACGAAGGCGATTTTCAGAAGGGCGGGGATGCCGGCGATGCGACTTGTAGTACTGGTCTCGTGCGGAGTGGGTGTCACGCGGGGCGGTCCGTCAGACTTTTTCGACTTCGGGACGGCCGAGCAGGCCGGTCGGCATGAAGATCAGCACGACGATCAGAATCGAGAACGCGGCGACGTCCTTGTACTCGACCGAGAAATAAGCCGACCAGAACGTCTCGATCAGGCCGATCGCGAGGCCGCCGAGCATGGCGCCGGGCAGCGAGCCGATGCCACCGAGCACGGCGGCGGTGAAGGCCTTGATGCCTGCGACGAAGCCCATGAAGAAATCGACCAGGCCGTAATAGAGCAGGTACATCAGGCCGGCGACCGCGGCGAGCGCGGCGCCGATCACGAAGGTCATGGAGATGGTGCGGTCGACATTGACGCCGAGCAGCGCCGCCATGGTCTGGTCCTGCTCGCAGGCGCGCATGTCGCGCCCAAGCCGAGTGCGCGAGACCAGCCAGGTGAAAATCGCCAGCAGCACGATGGTGGTGATGACGACCAGGATCTGGACGTTGGAGAGCCGGATCACGAAACCGTCCGCGCTCTCATGCAGCGTGTAGCCGCCGGTGATGAGGGGCGGGATCGGTTTGACGCGGGCGCCTTGCGCCACCTGCGAGTAGTTCGTCAGCACGAAGGACATGCCGATCGCCGACAGCATCGGCGCGAGGCGGAAGGAATGGCGCAGCGGCCGGTAGGCGATGCGCTCGATCGTCCAGCCATAGAGCGCGGTGATCGCCATCGAGACCAGCAGCACCACGAGCAGGATCACCGGGATTGCGGTCAGGCCCAATGAGATCAGGATCAGGAAGGTGATGAGGGCGATGAAACCGCCGATCATGAAGATGTCGCCATGGGCGAAATTGATCATGCCGACGATGCCGTAGACCATCGTGTAGCCGATCGCGATCAGGCCGTAGATGGAGCCGAGCACGAGGCCGTTGATAAGCTGCTGGGCGAAATAATCCATAGGCTGCCGTTACCCGAACCTGACGCGACTCAAAGGGAGGTCTTCGAGAGAGTGTGCTTACGTTTCTTCTCGGGCCCCGGCAGCCCCTCAGCGATCTTCCCGTTTTGTAACAGGAGGGAACTGGCGACCGCAACTGGGCATGCCTCGGCATAAGGTCTTGTACAGAGGTCATTTCCGTTACGGTCGTCATGTCGCGGTTCCGCAGGTGCGAGGAACTGGGTTCCGCACAGCAACCAAATGCGGTGCGGACCGTTAGCTCACCTCTGACGTCCAACACAGGGAGTTTCCCCCATGACGAGCCAGCAGAATCAGAACCCGGGCCAGAACCCCGGCCAGCAGCAGGGTGGCGGCCAGAAGCCCGGCCAGCAGCAGCAGGATCCGCAGCGCAAGGGTGACAAGCCCGGTCAGCAGCAGGGCGGTAAGTCCGGCCAGCAGGGTCAGGACAACAAGTAGATTTGGGAGAGCCCAAAATTGGGTGCCCGCGCGAAGGGTAGCGAAGATGGCCCCGTCGGAAGGCGGGGCCCTTTTTTGGCCTTCGTCCGGCGGCCGGGCGATTAAGGTAAACAAAGGGTTTAAATTGCCGCCACAGTCCGATGCGAGTTAGCTCCCGGCAAAGCCTTCCCTCGAAGGCGGGTAGCAGGCGAAGCGGGAAGCGGCATGTTCAGGAATTGGCGGATCGGCTCGGTCAATGGCGCGCTGCTGGCGGCCTATTTCATTCCGGCATGGACGATGGTCGCCTTCAACATCATGATGGCGCCGGTGCACGGCCTCTATGAACGACCGACCGTCGCGGTGGCGCTGTTCCTCAGCGACCATCTTCAGATGTCTGGCATCAGCACGGTGCGGGCCGCCTGGCTGCTGGCGCTCGGACGGCTGACCGTGGTGGCGTTCTTCGCGATCTATCTCGCGCTGCTCGCCATTCCGCGCACCCGCAAGAGCGGCGGCAGCGACGAGGCGCTCGGGATCGCGCTTGCGATCGGCAGCCTGATCTCGTTCGCGAGCATGGTGATGGCCTCGAAGGTCGGCGAGATGGCCGCGCTTCGGTTGCACGCCACCGAGCTTCTGTTGCTGCTCGGTGCCGCGGTCGTGCTGGTGATCGAGCGGCCGGCGGCTGCGCCCAAGACCGTCGACGTCGCGGACGCCGCGCCGCTAGGACTTGAGCAGGCCGAGCTCCTGCACAATCGCTGAGGCTTCCTTGACGGCGTGGTTGGTCGCCGGAACGCCGCAATAGATCGCCTGTTGCAGCAAAATTTCCTTGATGTCGTCGGGGGTGAAGCCGCCCTCGGCGAGCGCCGCGCGCACGTGCAGGCGGAATTCATCCCATTGCCCAAGTGCGACCATGGTGCCGATCACCAGAACCCGGCGCGTGCGCTCGTCGAAATGCGGCCGCGTCCAGATCTCGCCCCAGGCGTAGCGGGTGATCATGTCCTGGAAGTCGGTGTTGAAGGCGTTGCGGTTGGCGATCGACTTGTCGACCCAGGCATTGCCCAGCACTTTTCGGCGCACGTTCATGCCGGCATCGCGGCGCTTCTGATCGTCCATGTTGTCTCCTCCCCTTTCGTCATTGCGAGCATAGCGAAGCAGTCCAGCAATGTGTCTGCGGAGACATTCTGGATTGCTTCGTCGCTTCGCTCCTCGCAATGACGGCGTTGTGTGATCAGCGTTGCGTCAAAAATCCCACCACCGCATCGGTGAACGCGTGCGGCTGCTCGACATTGGAAATGTGGGCGGCGTCGATGATGGTCATGCTCGCGCCGGGAATGTTCGAGCGGATCATCTCGCCCGCCGAGATCGGGGTTGCCTGGTCGTGACGGCCGGCGATCACGAGCGTCGGGCTCTTGATGTCAGGCAGCAGCGCGCGCTGGTCGAGCGTCGACAGCGCTTCGCAGCAGGCGAGATAGCCCTCGACCGGCGTCGCGAGCAGCATCGACTTCATCCTGGCGGTGATGTCAGGCTCGCGCTCGCGGAAATCCTGGGTGAGCCAGCCCGCGATCACGGCATCGGCGACGGCGGCGATGCCGCCCTTCTTCACCGCATCGATGCGTTCAAGCCATTTGGTCGGCTCGGCGTAATAGCATGAGGTGTTGGCGAGGATGAGCTTGCCGAAGCGCTCCGGCGCGTTGGCGCCCAGCCATTGCCCGACCATTCCGCCCATCGACAGGCCGCACCAATGCACTTTCTCGATGTTGAGATCGTCGAGGATCGCGAGCACATCGCGGCCGAAGCGTTCCATCGTATAGGGAGCGGGCGGCACGTTGGACTTGCCGTGGCCGCGACGGTCGTAGCGGATGACGCGGAACACCTGCGTCAGCGCCTTCATCTGCGGCTCCCACATCTGCAGCGTGCAGCCGAGCGAGTTGGAGAGCATCAGGGTCGGCCCGCCGTCGCGGCCCTCGACGGAGACGTTGAGCAAGCAACCGTCGGCATCGATCATGGGCATGCGGCGTCTCCGTTTGTTTTCGCTCAGGGCTGCTTATTTTTCGCCCAGGGCTGCTCTATCCGCGCTCGAGGCTGTCGAGCAACCGGTCGATCAGGGCTTGAGAAGCCCCTTGATAGGCCATCGGCTCAAATAATGCCGTTATTTTCTCGGGCGTCAGATGCGCAGTGACCTGCGAATCGGCCGCGAGAATTTCGCGCAGATGTTTCTTCTCGGCAACCGCGCGCTTGCTGGCGGCCTCGATCAGATGATGGGCGTCGCTCTTGCCGATCTTGTCCGCGAGCGCAAAGGTGACGGCTTCCGCCATGATCAGCCCGTGCGTCGCATCGAGATTGCCGCGCATGCGCGCGGCATCGACGTCCAGCCCCTCCGCGATATCGACGATGGCGGCGAGCGCGCCCGAGGTGACCAGCATCAATTGCGGCAACGTCGGCCATTCCGCGTGCCACGGCCCGGCGCTGCGCTCGTGATCCTGCACCTGCGCGGCAAAAATCGTCGCGGCGAGCTGCGGAGCCATGGTCGCGCAGCCGAGCGCGCTTGCGGCCGCGACCGGGTTGCGCTTGTGCGGCATGGTCGAGGAGCCGCCACGACCTTCGCCGGCGGGCTCGAACGCTTCGCCGACGTCGGTCTGCATCATCAGCGAGACGTCGCGCGCGATCTTGCCGCAGCTTCCGGCGAGAATCGCGAAGGCCGACGCAGCTTCGGCGATGCGGTCACGATGGGTGTGCCAGGGCGCTTCGGGCAGCGGCAGGTTCAGCTCCTGCGCCAGCCGTTCGGCGACCGCGAGCCCATTGTCTCCGAGGGCCGCGAGCGTGCCGGCAGCGCCGCCGAATTGAAGGGCAAGGCCCTCGCGGCGGAGCCGTCGCAGGCGGCAGCGGGCGCGGGCGAGGCTTGCGGCGTATTCGGCGGCCTTCAGCCCGAACGGCATCGGCAGCGCGTGCTGAAGCCAAGTCCGCGCCACCATCGCGGTGTTGCGATGGGCGCGGGCGAGTGTCGCAAAGCCCTTGATGGCGCGGCTGAGGTCGGCGTCCAGCGCATCGATGGCCGCGCGCAAGCCGAGCATGGTCGCGGTGTCGATGACGTCCTGGCTGGTCGCACCCCAATGGACGTAGCGCGCGGCCTCACCGTCGGCCTTGCCGACATTGGCGGTCAGCGCCTTGACCAGGGGGATCGCGAGATTGCCCGACCGGGTCGCGGCCTCGGCCAACGCCGCCATGTCGAAGGTGTCAGCCTTGCAGGCGGCTTCGATCGGGCCCACGGCGGATGCGGGAATCACACCCGCGGCGGCCTCGGCCCGGGCCAGGGCGGCCTCGAAATCGAGCATGTTTTGCAGGGTGGAGCGGTCGTCGCAGACGGTACGCATGGCCGGGCTCGACAGCATCGGCGCAAGCAGGGGGGAGAGGGCTGTGCTCATGTTGCGCCGGACCTAATCACCATGTTTCGGCTCTGCCAATCCCCGACCGACCGTACAAGACATTTTGCAGGTGCGAATATGCATTGCACGTGATCGGGGGCTGCCCTTTCCTTTGCGGCCTCCGTGCGTTACTTGAGCAATATTATTATTCTGATGCGATCCAAGTTCGATATCTCCGGAGACGCCCCATGGCCATGACAATGAACGGCGAAGTCCAGCTTGCGGCGCCGCGCGAAGCTGTGTGGGAGAAGCTCAACGACCCCGCAGTGCTGAAGGCCTGCATCCCCGGCTGCGAGGAGCTGGAGAAGACCGACGACGGTGGTTTTCGCGCAACGGCGAAAATGAAGGTCGGCCCGGTGTCCGCGCGCTTCAAGGGCAAGGTGACGCTGAGCGATCTCGACCCGCCGAACGGCTACAGGATATCAGGCGAGGGCGAGGGCGGGGTGGCTGGCTTCGCCAAGGGCGGCGCGGTGGTCAAGCTCGCGGAGAAGGATGGCGGCACGCTGCTGTCCTACGAGGTCGAGGCGCAGATCGGCGGCAAGTTGGCGCAACTCGGCCAGCGCCTGATCAACGGCACCGCCAAGAAGCTGGCCGACGAATTTTTCGCGAATTTCGTCAAGGCTGTACAGGGCTGAGGGCATAGCCTTTTTGGCATGGCCGCTTGTGCCCGGGCGATGTTGCCCCCGGCCATAATGGCCCATATGATGGGTTGGAATAATTATAAAAAAGAACCGCTTCGACGGGACCCGTCGGGGCGCTGATAGAGAGTGCTTATGGCAAAAATCTCCCTCATCGTGAACGGCAATCCTGTTACCGGCAATGTCGACCCGCGTACGCTTCTGGTGCAGTTCCTGCGCGAGAATCTGCGCCTGACCGGCACCCATGTTGGCTGCGACACCTCGCAGTGCGGCGCCTGCGTCGTGCATCTCGACGGCAAGGCCGTGAAGGCCTGCACCACGTTGGCCGTGATGGCCGACGGCCACGAGGTCAAGACCATTGAGGGATTGGCGGCCGATGGCGCGCCGCTGCATCCGATGCAGGAAGCCTTCCGCGAGCACCACGGCCTGCAGTGCGGCTTTTGCACGCCCGGGATGATCATGACCGCGATCGACATCGTCCATCGCAAGGGCCACGAACTCGACGACCACACCATCCGCGAGGAGCTGGAAGGCAATCTCTGCCGCTGCACCGGCTACCAGAACATCGTCGCCTCGATCGCCGCCGGCGCGAAGGCGATGTCGAAATCCGATCTCGCGTAACCGCGCGCGCCCTCCGCGATCAGGACATTCAAATGTACGAATTCAAATACCACCGCCCCGGCACCGTCCGGCAGGCCGCCAACCTCCTGGTGAAGAACGAGGACGCCAAGATTATTGCCGGGGGCCACACGCTGATTCCGGTTATGAAGCAGCGCCTCGCCAGCCCGCCGCATCTTGTCGACCTCTCCCACATCGAGGGGCTCAACACGATCGAGATGAAGGGCCGTTCGCTGGTCATCGGCGCCACCGCCAGGCACGCCGAGGTCGCGACCTCCGCCATCGTCGGCGAGGCAATCCCGGCGCTCGCGAATCTTGCGGGCCAGATCGGCGATCCCGCAGTGCGTCACAAGGGCACGATCGGCGGCTCGCTCGCCAACAACGACCCGACTGCGGACTATCCGGCCGCCGTGCTCGCGCTCGGCGCAACCATCGTCACCAACAAGCGCCGTCTCAAGGCGGAGGAGTATTTCCAGGGCCTGTTCTCGACCGCGCTGGAAGCCGACGAGATCATCACCAAGGTGATGTTCCCGCTGCCGAAGAAGGCCGCCTATATCAAGTTCCGCAACCAGGCCTCGCGCTACGCGCTGGTCGGCGTGTTCGTGGCGCGGCGTCCCTCGGACGTGCGGGTCGCCGTCACCGGTGCCGGCTCCGACGGCGTGTTCCGCGTCGAGGCGTTCGAGGAAGCCTTGAAGAAGCGCTTCGCCGCGAAGGCGCTTGATGGCATCGAGGTGCCGGCGGAAGGGCTGAATAGCGACATCCACGGCAGCGCCGAATACCGCGCGCATCTCATCGGCGTGCTGACGCGGCGTGCCCTCGACGCGGCCAACGCCAAGGAGTGAGGTGACCTCACTCTTCGGCCAAACTTGTCCCTTGTAGGGACATAGCGAGACTGGCAGTTTCATGACTTCAGCGACCAATACTTCCGGTGCCATGCCGGCATCGGTCGATGCGATGCTCGAACTTTTGACCTCGCGCGGCTATCTCGCCGAGCGGTCGCTGGCGACGGTGACGTATCTCTCGCTGCGCATGGGACGGCCGCTGTTTCTCGAAGGCGAGGCCGGAGTCGGCAAGACCGAGATCGCAAAGGTGTTGTCGGCGGCGCTGGGCCGGAAGCTGATCCGCCTGCAGTGCTACGAAGGCCTCGACGTCTCCTCCGCGGTCTATGAGTGGAACAGCGCCGCACAGATGATCGCAATCCGGATGGCGGAGGCAGCCGGCGATACCGATCGCGAGCAGCTTTCGAGCGACATCTTCGCTGATCGCTACATGATCAAGCGGCCGCTGTTGCAGGCGCTGGAGCCCGACGTGGCCGGTCCGCCGGTGCTGTTGATCGACGAGCTTGACCGCGCCGACGAAGCGTTCGAGGCGTATCTCCTGGAAATCCTCAGCGACTTCCAGGTGACGATCCCCGAATTCGGTACCGTGAAGGCGCCGCACCCGCCGATCGTCATCATCACCTCCAACCGCACCCGCGAGATTCACGACGCGCTGAAGCGTCGCTGTCTCTATCATTGGGTCGACTATCCCGCTGCCGACCGCGAGCTCGCGATCGTCAAGTCGCGCGTGCCCGGCATATCGGCAAAGCTGTCGCAGCAGGTCGTGCGCTTCGTGCAGGCGCTGCGCAACCAGGATTTCTACAAGTCGCCGGGCGTCGCCGAGACCATCGACTGGGCGACCGCTCTGTCGGAGCTCGACGCCCGCTCGCTGACCCCGCAAGTGGTCGGCGACACGCTGGGTGCGCTGCTCAAATACCAGGACGACATCACCCGCATGCAGGGCGACACCTTGCAGAAGGTGCTGAAGGAAGCGACGAGCGATTAGCCCGTCATTCCGGGGCGCGCGTCAGCGCGAACCCGGAATCCATCAGGCGGGAGGGATCGCGGATAAATGGATTCCGGGCTCACGCTTCGCGTGCCCCGGAATGACGGCAGAGACAGCAGACCATGGCCATCAACCACCTCGCGCCTGAGCAGACCGAGCAGTTCGCCGACAACATCGTCGGCTTTGCGCGTGCGCTGCGTGCGGCCGGCATGCCGGTCGGCCCGGGCGCGGTGATCGATGCCATGAACGCCCTGCAGGTGATCGACATCGGCAGCCGCGCCGACGTCTTCACGACGCTCGAGTCGATTTTCGTCATGCGCCACGAGCATGCGCTGATTTTCAAGCAGGCCTTCAACCTGTTCTTTCGCGCCTCCGAAGAGTGGAAGCACATGCTGGATTCGGTGCCGCTGCCGGATGGCGCCAAGAAGAAGCCACAGGCCGCTTCGCGCCGCGTGCAGGAGGCGATGTCGCAGCCGCGGATGACGGAGACACCGCAGCACCAGGAGCAGGATCTGCGCCTGTCGGTTTCCGACAAGGAGATCCTTCAGAAGAAGGATTTCGCGCAGATGAGCGCAGCCGAAATTGCCGAGGCGCTGCGCGCGATCGAGAGGATGCGGCTGCCGCAGGCGGAGTTGCTGACGCGGCGGCATCAGCCGGATCGGCGCGGCCTGCGGATCGACATGCGCCGCACGCTGCGCGCGTCCTTGCGCACCGGCGGCGAGATCATCGACATCCATCGCCTCGGGCGGATCGAGAAGCCGGCGCCAATCGTGGCGCTGCTCGACATTTCCGGCTCGATGAGTGAGTACACGCGCCTGTTCCTGCATTTCCTGCATGCCGTCGGCGACGCCCGCAAGCGAGTCTCGGTGTTCCTGTTCGGCACCCGGCTGACCAACGTGACCCGCGCGCTGCGCCAGCGCGATCCGGACGAGGCGCTGGCGAGCTGTTCGGCCTCGGTTGAGGATTGGGCCGGCGGCACCCGGATCTCGGCCTCGCTGCACAACTTCAACAAATTGTGGGCGCGGCGGGTGCTGAGCCAGGGCGCTATCGTGCTGCTGATCTCCGACGGGCTGGAGCGGGAGGCCGATTCCAAGCTCGCCTTCGAGATGGACCGGCTGCACCGCTCCTGCCGGCGGCTGATCTGGCTCAACCCGCTGCTCCGGTTCGGCGGCTTCGAGGCTAAAGCCCAGGGTATCAAAATGATGCTCCCGCACGTTGACGAATTCCGGCCCGTGCATAATTTGGGTTCAATCCAGGAGCTGATCACCACGCTGTCCCGGCCGCTGCCGCCGCATCACCGCAGCCTGATCCGCCCCGCAGCCTGAGAGGCAAAGCCATGCTCGATCGCGACGAGGATATTCTGAAGGCGGCGGAGGACTGGCAGAAGGCCGGCCGTGGCGTCGCGCTGGCAACCGTGGTCGAGACCTGGGGGTCGGCCCCGCGCCCGGCCGGGTCGAGCCTCGTCATCAACGACGAGGGCACGTTTCTGGGATCGGTCTCCGGCGGCTGCGTCGAGGGCGCCGTGGTCACCGAGGCCATGGACGTGATCGAGAGCGGCAAGCCCAAGATGCTGGAGTTTGGCGTCGCCGACGAGACCGCCTGGAATGTCGGTCTGTCCTGCGGCGGCACCATCCGCGTCTTTGTCGAGAAGGTCGGCTAGCCGTGAAGCTCGCAATCCTGCACGAACTCAATGCCGAGCGCGCCGCACGCCGGCCCGTGATTCTGGTGACCGATACCGAGAGCGGCGAGCAGCGCCTGGTGAAATCGGCGGATTTTGCCAAGGATCCGCTCCGCGCCGAGCTCGACAAGCAGCTTCGCATGGGCAAGAGCGCCAATGTCGAGACCGGCGGCAAGAAGCTGTTCTTTAACGTCTACGCGCCGACCGCAAAACTCGTCATCGTCGGTGCCGTCCATATCAGCCAGGCCTTGGCGCCGCTGGCGCGCTCGCTCGGCTATGACGTCACGGTCGTCGATCCGCGTACTGCGTTTGCGAGTACTGAGCGCTTCCCCGACATTCCGCTGGTCGCCGACTGGCCGGACACCGCGCTGCCCCCGCTCAACGTTGATGCTTACACGGCTTTCGTCGCGGTGACGCACGATCCGAAGATCGACGATCCTGCGCTGCTGCACGCCTTCGAGCGCAAGTGCTTCTATATCGGCGCGCTCGGCTCGCGGAAGACGCATGCCAAGCGCGGCGACCGGCTGCGGGCGCAGGGCGCCAAGGATAGTGACATCGCGCGCATCCATGCGCCGATTGGGCTGGCGATCGGCGCAGTCTCGCCGTCCGAGATCGCGGTGTCGATCATGGCCGAGATCACGGCGGTGCTTCGCCTGCCTCCCAAAGAAAAAGAAGAAGCGGCATGAAGTTCGGCCCGGCGAGCCCCCAGGATTCGATCGGCGGGGTGACCGTCCACACCCTGCGTCAGGGTCCGCTGGTGCTGAAGAAAGGCACGACGATCGGGCCTGCCGAGGTCGAGGCGCTGACGCGCGCCGGCATCAACGATGTCGTGGTGGTGCGGATGGAAGCGGGCGACGTCTCCGAGGACGTCGCGGCTGCCAGCATCGCGCTTGCGATCGGCGGCGAGGGCATTCATGTCGAGCGCGCCTTCACCGGCCGCGCCAACCTGTTTGCCGCGCGCCCGGGCCTGCTGGTGATCGATCGCGCCGCGGTCGACCGCATCAACAATATCGACGAGGCCATCACCTTCGCCACGCTCGCCGCTTACAAGCCGGTGGTCGAAGGCGAGATGGTCGGCACGGTCAAGATCATCCCGTTCGGCGTTGAAGGAAATCTGCGCGATGCCGCGGTGAAGGCTGCAGGCCGCGACGTGCTCAGGATCGCGCCCTATGTGATCAAGCGCGTTGGCGTGGTCTCAACGCTGCTGCCGGGCCTGTCGTCCAAGGTGGTCGACAAGACGCTGCGCGTCACCGCCGAGCGGCTCGCGCCGGCCGGCGCCAGCATCATCGCCGAGCGGCGGGTCCAGCACGACGAGCGAGCACTGTCGGCGGCGATCAAGGAGTTGCTCGCGTTAGGGGCCGAGCTCGTGATCGTGTTCGGCGCGTCGGCGATCGCCGATCGTCGTGACGTGATCCCGGCCGCGGTCACTGAGATCGGCGGCGAGATCGAGCATTTCGGCATGCCGGTTGATCCCGGCAATCTGCTGCTGATCGCGCGCGCCGGCAGCGTGCCGGTACTGGGCGCGCCGGGCTGCGCGCGCTCGCCGGTCGAGAACGGTTTCGACTGGGTGCTGATGCGGCTGCTCGCCGGTATCAAGGTGACCCGCTCCGAGCTGATGGGCATGGGCGTCGGCGGCCTCCTGATGGAGATCGTGACGCGGCCGCAGCCGCGCGCCAAACCGGAAATCGAGGGCAACAGCCAGGTCGCCGCCATTGTGCTCGCAGCCGGTCGCTCCACCCGCATGGGCGGACCGAACAAGCTGCTCGCCGAGCTCGATGGCAAGAAGCTGGTGCGGATCGCGACCGAGCAGGCGCTGGCGTCCAAGGCATCCGAGGTGATCGTCGTCACCGGCCACCAGACCGAGCTGGTCGAGCAGGCGCTGCAGGGCCTGAAGGTGCGTTTCGTCAAGAATCCGGATTTTGCCGGCGGCATTGCGAGCTCGGTCAAGGCGGGCATCGCGGCCGTGTCTGACGCCAGCGATGGCGCCGTGGTTTGCCTCGGCGACATGCCGCTGATCGACGCCGGCCTCATCGACCGTCTCATCGATGGCTTTGCGCCGGACCGCGGCAATCTCATCGTCGTGCCCGTCAGCGAGGGCCGCCGCGGCAATCCCGTGCTGTGGTCGCGCCGCTTCTTCAAGGAGTTGATGACGCTCGATGGCGACATCGGCGCGCGGCATTTGATCGCCAAGCATACGGAAGCAGTTGCCGAGGTCCCTGTCGACGGCGAGGGCGCCTTCCTCGACATCGACACGCCGCAGGCGCTGGAAGCAGCGAGACGCGGATAAAGGTGCCGTAAATAACGGTGCCGGGTGGGCAAAGGCGCGCAGCGCCGTGCCCACGATCTCGCAATGCGGCGAGTTGATCGTGGGCACGCTACGCTTTGCCCACCCTACGGCACTATTTCCGCAGCGACACATTACACATCACCAATTTCAACCCCTCGTTCACCATCTGGAAACGACCGCGGCTTAGAGTCCTCTGCACTTGCCTTGGGGGTGAGGGGTTTTTCCATGGTTTCGAACGTCGTCGCGCGCCGCTGCGCGATGTTTTTCTTTGCGCTGTCGGTTTGTATCGCCGGCGCCCGTCATATCACCGAAGCCCATGCGGCCGGCGCCTTTGCCGTCGGCAAGTGCGGCGCCTATGGCCAGGCCTATGATTATGGTGCCGAGCGCGAGGCGCGCGCCGCCGCACAGAAGCAGTGCAAGGGTGACTGCACGACCGTAACGATGAAGCGCGCCTGTGCGGCGATGTCGGTCGACATGGCCAACCCCTGCGGCGCCTATGGCTATGCCGTGAAGCCGAAGATCTCGGCCACGCTCAATGCCGCCACGCGCGAATGCTACAAATATGGCGGCAAGGAATGCGTGATCCGCGCCTGGGCCTGCGACGCCAAAGGCTAGCGCTGCCATCAACGGCTAGCGCAGCCATCCCGCGTTGGTTTGCACCAGTTTTACCGGCTGCTCCGGCGCGTCGATCGACCAAGGCGCTTTGACCCTGGTGAATTCCGACCAGGCCCTGAGCAGGCGCGCTTCGATGCCGACCATGGCATGGGCCTGCCAGCCGGCGATCGCCGCCGCAGCCATGCCGCTGCCAGTCGAGCCGGCGTCGACATCCGCAAGCAGTGACGTCGTCGTCGCCATGTCGTTGTAGATACCGAGCTCCTGCTGGAGATCGGCGAGCCTGCGCGAGAAGCGCCGCGCGGATTTGCGCTGCCCGCAGAGGGGGAGCAGGAAGTCGGCGACGTAGCGCAACTTCTTCGCGGCGAGACGGACCCGGTGCCGCTCGTCCGTCGGCAGCGATTTGAAGCGACGGCCCCGCTTCAGCACCTTCGCATGCTGCGCCGACAAAATGTCTCGCGCGAAATTGATCGCCGGCTCCGCCAGTTGCGCCAGACCTTCGGGAGCAACCTCGCTGCGCCAGCCGCGTGCTTCGATCCAGGCCCCGAGCCCGATCACGAAATACTGGCAGCGCCGGTCGGCGAGGGCGAGGCGGGCCTTGTCGTAGCAGGTCGCGCGGCGTTCGTCGGCGAGCTCACCCAGTGTGTCGAAGCCTGTCACCGACGGACAGCCATCCGCGACGGTCCGCAACGTGTCCTGCCGAAACACGTCCCAATCACGCGCACCGGAGAGACTTGCCGCGAGCCATTTCGCCTCGGCGCGCATCAGGTCGAGCTTGTTCAACGACACCACCGACCGCATCAGGTCGAGTGCGGATCGCAGGCGCCGCAGCGCGACCCGAAGCTGATGCATCCCTTCGGGGTCGCGACCGTCGTCGGCAGCGGGCAGCGACTGGAGCAGATGCAGAAGGCAGGACCGCAGGATCTCGGAAAAAGCTTCATCGAGCGATGTCGAGGGATCGAGACGAAGCTTTGGCGGCTTCGGTGCGCGCGGCGGCGTATCGGCCGCGAGGTCAAAGCCGCGCGCCGATTTGGTCCGGATCGACGGCTTCACCGAACCATGCTCGGCAAACCGCAGCGCGAGCTCCCAGATGGCGGACGGGCTGCCGCTCTTGAGCTCCAGCTCGATCTCGCTGACCGGCAGCGACCGATCGCCGGATATCAGATGGCCCTTGTCGAAGGCGATCTCGACCGTGCCGGACGGCAGGTCCACCATGCGCTGATGCCGACGAATGTCGGTCGTGAAGACAGCTTCGAACGGATGACGCTCGAGATCGGCGCGCAGCTTCTCCGGGATAAAGGGGAGTGCCAGCGCGATGTCGGGCACAAAGGAAGGCACACTTGCCTCCCACTCGCCCCGGCGTAGCGGATCGCTGGTCAATTCGGCTTTCACTGTCTGCGTGAAACGCGCGCCACTCTGACGGATTCGAAAGCTCAATCCGCTACGCTTGAGCGTACGCTTGGGCGTATCGTAATAGATCGCCTTCAGGTGCTTGCGCGTGCCCTTGTTGCGCGCATTCGCGGCGACGATCGGGACATCGTTGAAATTCGCCAGGCGATTGGCGTCGACGAGCAGCTTGAGCTCGATTTCGGTGGCGCGCGGCGCAGCATCGCGCGAAGGCGGGGTTTCCGGCGCAGTCGTCTCCGCACGAGCTTCATCAGCGGAAAAAGATTCGTCACGCGAAGACGTGCTGTCGGGGAATGCGGAACCGGGCGCCTCACGATCGGGAGGAACAACGAAGCTGCTGGATTTCTTCCCGTCCTCGGGGATCGGATGGCCGTTGGCTTTCGCAAGCCCTTGTACGGGTTCGATGGCTCGTTTGATGGCGCCAGATTCGGACATGCACGGTTTATGACAGTTCGGTAATAGAGTGCCGACATATACCCGACTTGACTCGCGAGGAGAAGCGCAGCCGGTCGCATCTCCATTGAAATTTCCGAGCTGTGATCGATGGGTCAATCCGGGTTACGTTGGTGTTCGCCGCCGGCGCGCGAGGAATCCTCTATTCTTTCCCGACGCTTGGATGTGTGTTGGGAGAATTCATGCAGTTCGACACGAAGATTGCCGTTGTCATTCGCAACGATCTCGAGGCTTGGCAGAAGCTCAATGTCGCATCGTTCCTGACGAGCGGCGTCGCGGCCGCCTTTCCGGAGTGCATTGGCGATGCCTATGAGGACGCCTCGGCGACGAAATATCTTGCGCTGATCGGCCAGCCGATCCTGATCTATGGTGCCGATGGTCCGGCGTTGTTACGCGCACTCGATCGCGCGCTTGCGCGCAATGTCACACCGGCGGTCTATACCGAGGACATGTTCAAGACCACACATGATGCCGCCAATCGCGAGGCGGTGAAGGCGGTCGCGCGCGCCGATCTCAATCTCGTCGGCATCGCGATGCGCGCCGATCGCAAGGTGATTGACAAGATCGCCGATGGATTGAAGTTCCATAGCTAGTGGGTGTGCTCGACGGCTTCCACGTCGTCATTGCGAGCGTAGCGAGTTTTCCCCGAAGGCTTCTGGATTGCATCCTCGCTTCGCTCCTCGCAATGACGGAGTGCGTGGCTACCCCGGAGGCATGCCCTCGAACTTGGTCAGGCCAGCATCGAGATGATCCCAGTCATGCGCGCGCGCGGCGTAGGTGACCACCTGCGGCTTGTAGCGGGCGGGCGCGTCGAGGCTGGCGGCGCGGATGGTGAAGATATCGGGCATTGCCTTGAAGGTCATGTAGACGGCCACGCCACACTCGGGACAGAAGGCGCGCGTCTTCACATTGCCGCTGTCGCCGACCATGTCCCATGTCTTGGCCTCGCCCGTCACCGTGACGCCGGCGCGCGCGAAGGTGGCGTAGGAGCCGTGGCCGCTGCCGCTTTCGCGCTGGCAGTCCCGGCACTGGCAGTGATTGCTGAACAGGGGATCGCCGGCAATCGAATAGCGGATCGCGCCGCAGGCGCAGCCGCCGGTATAGGGCGTGTCCATCGTGATGACTCCTTACTTGTCTTCGCCGCTGATCTCGTCGAGCTGCCGCACGACCTTCTTCCAGCCGCCGCTCATGACGGCGTAGGCGCTCTCGTTCCTGGGTATGACGAAGCCCGCATGGACCAGCTGGATTCGTGTGCCGGCTTCGACCGGGGTGAGGGACCACGTCACGACGGTGTCGAGCGGGGCGCCGTAGCCGGAGTTGCGCTCATCGCCGCCTTTCCAGGCGTAGACGAGGCGTCTGTGAGCTACGACCTCCAGGACGCGGCAATGGATGACGCCATCCCAGTTGCCGCCCGGTGTGGTCTGGAACGTGAAGGCCTTGCCTTCGATGGCTTCAAAGCCGGTCGGCTTCATCAGCCAACGCGCGATCAGTTGCGCGCTTGTCAGCACCTTCCAGACAGTCTCCGGTGCATGAGGGAGCACCTCGTCGATGACGATATCTCGGACGTTTTCTCGGGTCTCGGGTTTCAACTCAGCTGCACTCACGGGTCGATCTCCTTCAAGAGGTCACGCAGGTTCTCGAAGCGCTCGCGCCAGAAGACGCCGTAATGATCCATCCAGGTCACCAGCGGCTCGAGGCCTTGCGGGGCGGCGCGGTAATAGACGTTGCGGCCCTCGGCGCGCTCGGCGACGAGGCCGGCCTGCTTCAACGATTTCAGGTGCTGCGAGATCGCGCCCTGCGTCACGCCGCTGCCGCGCGTGAGCTCGGCGACGCTGATCTCCTCGCTGTCGAACACGCGCTCGAACACCGCGCGGCGAGTCGGATCGGCGAGGGCGCGCATCACGGCGGTGACAGGGTTTGGGACGGCTTCGATCATGGCTATCAATTAGCGTTCGCTAATTCATTAGTCAATGCTAATTTATTTGCCACGGCGGGCTCTGAATTCAAATTGACTGTGACTGACCAGTCAGTCATAAATGTAAAATGACAAGAAAGCCCACCAAAGCGGCTCCGGCCCACGCAAAGAACCGGATGCACGACGCGGACGCGGAAGTCGCGCCGGCATCGAACCGCGCCACGCGCGCGGCGGAGCGGCGTCATGCGATCGTCGAGGCCGCGATGGAGGAATTCATCGCGCGGGGCTTTGCCGCGACGCGGCTCGACGACATTGCGAAGCGCGCTGGTGTCGCGAAGGGCACGATCTACCTGCACTTCAAGGACAAGGAATCCATGTTCGAAGAGCTCGTGCGCACCGTGATCGTGCCGGTGGTGGCGCGGCTCAACGCATTGCCGCCGCCGACGGGTTCGGTGCGCGATCTGATCGAAACATTTGCCGGCAACTTCATCAAAGAGGTGATCGGCACCCGGCGCGGCGATCTCGTCCGCCTGATCGTGGCGGAAGGGCCGCGCTTTCCATCGGTCGCCGATTTCTATTACCGCGAGGTCGTCTCGCGCGGGATCGCCGGGATGCGCGCGCTGATCGAGCTCGGCATTGCCCGCGGCGAGATCCGCGAAAAGGACCTCGCGCGCTATCCGCAGATCATGATCGCACCCGCGATGATCGCGGTCATCTGGCAGAGCTTGTTTGCGCGGCACGCGCCGCTCGACGTGCAGGACATGCTTCGCGTTCATCTCGATTTGATTTTTGGCGAACGGAGGGCGACATGAGGTCGTCGCAAAGGATTTTTGCAATCGCGTTAGCCGCTGTCCTCGCGACCGGGCTCGCCGGTTGCAAGGAGAAGCGCGATCCGGGCTTCCAGGGCTGGGTCGAGGCCGACATGATCTATGTCAGCCCGGACGAGGCCGGCCGGGTGACGAAGCTGAATATCCGCGAGGGCGACACCGTGAAGGTCGGCGATCACCTCTATTCGGTGGACGATGATCTCCAGCTTGCCGATCTCAACCAGACCAAGGCCACGCTGGCCAACGCGCAGCAGGTGTTCGATCGTGCGGATTCCCTGCGCAAGACCGGTTCCGGCACACAGGCCGCGCTCGATTCCGCCGTCTCGGATCTGCGGGTCGCGCAGGCGCGGGTGGTGACCTCGGAGACACGGCTGGCGCGTCGCAAGGGTTTTGCGCCGGTCGCCGGCACCATCCAGCAGATCTATTTCCGCGAGGGCGAAATGGTGGCGGCGCAGCGGCCGGTGCTCTCGATCATGCCGCCCGGCAACATGAAGCTGCGCTTCTTCGTGCCGGAAACGGAGTTGCCGAAGCTTGCGATCGGCGACGAAGTGCGGGTCGCCTGCGACAATTGCGCGGCCGATCTCACCGCAAAGATCTACTTCATCGCGACCTCGGCTGAATACACCCCACCCGTGATCTACAGCCTCGAAGAGCGCAACAAGCTCGTCTATCTGGTCCAGGCGCGGCCTTCGCGGCCAGATGCCTTGCGAGTGGGGCAGCCGATCGACGTCTATCTCAGTCCAAAGACCCCAGTGGCGGACAAGCGATGAACGCGGGCAACGACATCGCAATCGACGTCAAGGGCCTGACCAAATCGTTCGGCGGCCGCGAGGTCGTGCACGATCTGTCGATGCAGGTGAAGCGTGGCTCGATCTATGGCTTCCTCGGTCCGAACGGCTCGGGCAAGACCACGACGATCCGCATCCTCTGCGGCCTGCTGACGCCCGACAGCGGCGAGGGCACCTGCCTCGGCTACGACATTTTGCGCGATGCCGACAAGATCAAGCGCCAGGTCGGCTATATGACCCAGCGCTTCAGCCTCTATCAGGACCTGTCGGTGCGCGAGAATCTCGAATTTGTCGCGCGGCTCTATGGCATGAGCGATGCGCGGGGTGCAGCGCGCGACATGATCAAGCGGCTCGGCTTGTCGGGCCGCGAGGAGCAGCTCGCCGGTGAGCTCTCCGGCGGCTGGAAGCAACGGCTGGCGCTCGGTGCCTGCACGCTGCCCAGCCCAAAACTGTTGCTGCTGGACGAGCCGACGGCGGGTGTCGATCCGAAGGCGCGGCGCGATTTCTGGAACGAGATCCACGCACTTGCGGCCGAAGGGCTCACCGTGCTGGTCTCGACCCATTACATGGACGAGGCCGAGCGCTGTCATGAGATCGCCTACATCGCCTACGGCCATCTGCTGACCCATGGCACGGTGGATGAGGTGATCGCGGGATCTGCGCTCACGACCTACACCGTGACCGGCGAAGAGCTGAACGATCTCACGGCGGCGCTGACCGGCAAGCCCGGGGTTGACATGGTGGCGCCGTTTGGCACCTCCCTGCACGTTTCGGGGCGCGATGTCGCCGCGCTCGAGTCGAGCATCGCGCCGTGGCGCGACAAGAGCGGTCTTCATTGGCACAAATCGGCGCCCTCGCTGGAAGACGTCTTCATCGAATTGATGGGCCGCTCCAAGGACAATTTCCAATGAGTGCCGCCGATCAATCGGCCCCGACGCATGAGATCCGCGAACGCTTCGGCTTCTGGAAGCGCTCCTATGCGATGCTGATCAAGGAGTTCATCCAGCTCAAGCGCGACCGGGTGTCGTTTGCGATGATCGTGATGCTGCCGGTGATGCAGCTTTTGCTGTTCGGCTATGCCATCAACACCACGCCGCACAATCTGCCAAGTGCGGTGCTGCTCCAGGAGGATTCCGATCTCGCCCGCTCGGTGCTGAAGGCGCTGGAGAATACCAGATACTTCCGCTTCCTCTATGAGGTGCACGACGTCGAGGAATTCGACAATCTCCTGAAATCCGGCAAGGTGCTGTTCGGCGTCGAGATCCCGCGCGGCTTCGAGCGTGCGGTGCGGCGCGGCGACAAGCCGGCGCTCCTGGTCGCGGCCGACGCGACCGATCCGGTCGCGGCGAGCGCAGCGCTCGGCTCGCTCGGCATGATCGTGCAGACCGCGCTCGCACACGATCTCTATATCGGCAATCCCCCGGAAATGCCGTTCGAGATCCGCGCGCATGCCCGCTACAATCCGGCCGCGAATTCCAGCCTCAACATCGTGCCGGGCCTGGTCGGCACGATCCTCACCATGACCATGCTGATCTTCACCGCGCTGTCGGTGACGCGCGAGGTCGAGCGCGGCACCATGGAAGCCCTGCTGTCGATGCCGATCAAGCCGGTCGAGGTGATGTTCGGCAAGATCATCCCTTACGTGCTGGTCGGCTTCGTCCAGGCCTTCCTGATCATCGGTATCGGTGTTGTCCTGTTTGGCGTGCCGATACTCGGCAACGTTCTCCTGCTGGCGCTGCTCTCGACCCTGTTCATCGCCACCAATCTGTCGATCGGCTACACGATCTCGACGCTGGTGCAGAACCAGCTGCAGGCCATGCAGATGTCGATGATGTTCTTCCTGCCGAGCATCCTGCTGTCCGGCTTCATGTTCCCGTTCGCGGGCATGCCGGTCTGGGCGCAATATGTCGGCGAATGCCTGCCGTTGACGCACTATTTGCGCATCGTCCGTGCCATCATGTTGAAGGGCGCGACCATGCAGAACCTGCGTTATGATACGCTGGCGCTGGCCGCCCTGATGGTGGTCGCCATGACCATCGCAGTGACGCGCTTCCGCCGCACGCTGGATTGAGGCAGACTGCCCCGGAATCGAGGGGGTGGAATGGTCAGCTTGGTCAGCGGGATAGCCCGGCAGAAAGCCGTCTTGTCGGAGGCGTTCGAGCGCGAACTGACACGCGAGGTGCTGCGCACCGAGCTGTTGCGGGTGAAGGCGCTGATCGCCACCGGCTTGGTCATGGTCGTCTTGCTCACGGCAACCTTCGTGATCGATCCCGCCATCGCGAACCGGATCTGGCGCGGGACGGAGGGTATGGTCCGCGAATATGTCCTCCTGGCGGGATTCCTGCTGTTCGAGATTTGGGTCCACGGCCAGATCAGGCGAAACCTCGACCTCGATCGCGACCTGCCGGTGATCAGGCGCTATATCGGTACCCTCATCGAAACGTCGCTACCGACGCTTATCCTGATCCTCCAGATCCGCAGTATGGGCGCGAGCCAGGCGCTCGGTTTCGTGTTGCCACTGGTCTATTTCATCTTCGTCATTCTCTCGACACTGCGGCTCGATTTCTGGCTGTCCACCTTCACCGGATTCGTCGCGGCAGCCGAACTGCTGGCTGTTGCGCTGTTCTTTAATTCGACGAGCGACGCCGGCGAACCTCTGATCTATTTCCACGCCGTGCGTAGTTTGGTGATCCTGATCTGCGGCGTGCTGGCGGGCTCCGTCGGCGCACAATTGCGCCGGCAGTTCGCCGCGAGCATTGCAGCGGCGACCGCGCGCGATCGGGTGACGAACCTGTTCGGTCAGCACGTGTCCCCGCAGGTGGTCGAGCGGCTGATGGCGGAGGGGACAAGCGGGGCTGGCGATCTTCGCCGTGTCGCCGTGATGTTCGTCGATTTCAGGGGCTTTACCGCCGGCGCGCAGTCGCGCACGCCGCAGGAGGTCGTGGACCGGCTCGACGGCGCCTTCGCGGTGCTGGTCGATATTCTCGACCGCCACGGCGGCATCGTGAACAAGTTTTTGGGCGACGGCTTTCTCGCGCTGTTCGGCGCGCCCCTGGAAGCCTCCGACGCCGCGCATCGCGCGGTCGCCGCAGGCCGGGACATGCTGACCGCGATGGATCACATCAATGCGCAGACGAGCTGGCCGCTCAGGATCGGCATCGGCATCCATTTCGGCGAGGTCGTTGCCGGCAATATCGGTTCGCCCCGGCGCAAGGAATACACGGTGATCGGCGACACCGTGAATTTTGCATCGCGGCTGGAGGCGCTGAACAAGGAGTTCGGCACGCAGCTCCTGATCTCCGCGTCCGTGCGCGAGGTGCTGGGGGACGACGGCGAGGATGCGGTGGCCCTCGGTGAGGTCATGGTGCGCGGTTACGAGCACCCGGTCGCGGTGTTTCAACTGGGGTGAGGAGTCTTCAAAAGCGAGTCGCGCTTCGGTGAAGCGGGTCGCGTTTCCTTGAAGACGCGTGATGAAATATTCTTGGTACCTTTCAGGTCTTGCACTGTGGAAGCCGAAACAGCTCAGCTTCCGTTTGTGATCTGGAGAAAACCAATGACCCGATTGCCCCTTGTTGCGGTCGCCTAGATCGCTGCCGCCGTCTATCAAACCGAGTCCGCTGCCGCACGCGACGTCGCCCCTGCGCGACGCGCCGCGGTTCACGCAACGGCGGATTGCGTCAGGGCTCCGGCCGAGGGTGCGTATGCCACTGCGCCCTACAAGGAGCCGCCCTGCATGCCCAAAACGAACTGACGTACGAAGCAGACGAAGCCGGGTTGGTGACGTTCACCGACCCGGCGTCGGGCTTGGCGCGGTCGCGAACGCGCGCAAGTGCTGGCGTCGCCACGGCCGCTCTTCCGCGTCTGACACGCTTTCGCGATTGCTCCGATTGCTCCGAATTTTGCGGCATGACGGGCGATGTTTTGGGCTTGTAGAGTGCGCGCGAGGCGGCCGGTCGCGGCCGCCATTTGCGTGAGGAAACACCATGCAGCGCCGCTACATCACCGTCGACGTGTTCACCGACCGCGCCTTCGGCGGCAACCAGCTTGCCGTGGTGTTGGATGCCGGCGGGCTCTCCACGCAGCAGATGCAGGCGATCGCGACCGAGTTCAACTATTCCGAGACGACCTTCGTGCTGCCGCCGCGCGACAAGGCCAGCGACGCCGAGGTGCGCATCTTCACGCCGGTGAGGGAGATGCCGTTCGCCGGCCATCCCAATGTCGGCACTTCCTTCGTGCTGGCAAGCCTCGCCAAGGAGCCGAAGCCGCGATTGCTGTTCGAGGAGATAGCTGGGTTGGTCCCGGTCGATATCGTGCGGGAGCAAGGAAGGGTGATCAGCACCGAGCTCACCGCGCCGCAGCCGCTGTCGCGACTGGCGGAGGTTTCCGCCGCTGACGTTGCGGCCTGCATCTCCTTGACTGCTGATGACATCAAGGTCGATCGCCACGCGCCGCAGGTTGTCGGCGTCGGAACGCCGTTCCTGGTGGCGGAGCTGCATTCGCGCGATGCGCTCAAGCGGGCGAGGCCTGACGCGGCTGCGTTCAGCAGGGTATTGCCGCGCGATGACGCCCGCTCGGTGTGGTTCTATACAAGCGATGTGCCCGCATCGGAGGCGCCTAGCGAGCGGCAGGCGCGGATGTTCATGCGCGGTGCCGGCGGTCTCGCCGAAGACCCCGCCACCGGCAGCGCCACGGTCGCCGCCGCCGCGCTGTTCGCCGATCTCGATCCCGTGCGAGACGGTGAATTGAAGCTCACGGTCGGCCAGGGTTTTGACATGGGCCGCCCGAGCCTGTTGCTAACGCGCGTACGCAAGCAGGACGGCAAGATCGTTTCCGCCCATGTCGGCGGCAGCTGCGTGCAGATGATGGAGGGGACGTTCAAGCTGGCGGGGGAGGGGTAGCTCTCGCCACTCGTTACGCAGAACGATCCATCATCCTGAGGTGCGAGCCCTTGCGAGCCTCGAAGGATGCACGGCCCGGGTGCTGCAACGTCGGTGGCACGCCGTCGTCCTTCGAGGGCCGCTGAAGAAGCGGCCACCTCAGGATGACGGCTACTGCTGGATCGTCTTCCCGTCTTACGGGGCCCTGGAACGTTGTAGCTACACCTGCCGCCCTACCAAATTCTTCACCGCCACTCCGTCGCGCTCCTCGATGATCTCCGCGATCATCTGGCGGTGGCAGTGGGTGTGGTCGCGCTCGTAGCAGAGCAGGCAGACCGGGCCGGCCTTCTTCACCAGCGCCGAGAGCTCGTCTATCTGTTCTCGAGCCTCTGGCGTCTTCAGGTGCTTTGAGTAAACTTTCTCCAGCACGTCATATTGCCCGCTGCGCGCGGCGAGCCGGCCTGCCTTGGGCGTGCCGAGGGCTGCGAGGTGGACATAGGCGATGCCGCGTTCGTCGAGGCCTGCGGCAAGCTGATTCTTGGAAAAGCCCGGCCGCCGCGACGACGTCACCGCGCGCACATCGACCACGAGCTTGACGCCGGCCTGCTCCAGCTCGTCCAACACGGCCTTGGGCGGCGTCTGCTCATAACCGATGGTGAAGAGCTTTTTCGCCCTGGCCATGAGTGATCCTCAACTCACCCGCGCGATCAGTTCCATGGCGCCGTGCGGCGCGCGCACCTTGCCCTCGTGAATGACGTAGGCGAACACGTCGCGCGGTTCCTTCTTCGGCTTCGCCGTATCGACCTTCGGGAGATCGTCGGGTTCATCGCCCGCGGCCCAGGCCTGGAAGCGCCCGGCCCAGGCATCGAGCTGCTTCGGGGGATAGCAGGTCTTGATCTCGTCATTGCCCTTCTGCAGCCGGGCATAGACGAAATCGCCGGCGACGTCGGCGATCGCCGGATATTTGCCGTGCTCGGCGAACACGACCGGCGTTTCGAACTCGCGGATCAGCGCGATGAAGTCCGGCGCGCAGAAGCTGTCGTGACGCACCTCCACCACGTGGCGAAGTGCGCGCCCCTCGAGCTTGCGCGGCAACAGCTCCAGAAACTTGCCGAAATCGGCGCCGTCGAACTTCTTGGTCGGCGCGAATTGCCAGAGCACGGGGCCGAGATGGTCGCCGAGTTCCAGCACGCCGGAATCATAGAACCGCTTGATGGAATCGCCGGCCTCGGCGAGCACGCGGCGATTGGTGGCAAAGCGGGGCCCCTTCACCGAGAACACAAAACCCTCGGGCACTTCGCCGGCCCATTTGCGAAAGCTCTCCGGCTTCTGCGAGCCGTAATAGGTGCCGTTGATCTCGATCGAAGTCAGCTTCGAGGCCGCGTAGGACAGCTCCTTCGCCTGCGTCAGCTTCTCCGGATAGAACACGCCGCGCCAGGGCTCGAACGTCCAGCCGCCGATGCCGATGAAGATGTTGCCGGATTTTTTGGACGCAGTTTTTGCTTTGGCCACGGAGGGATCTCGCATCGACGGGAAGGGGAGCGCTGCATCCTATTCAAACCAGAAGTGATTGGCCAGTTGTCGCATCCCGTCTAAGCTCACGACGAAATCTGCGCAAAATGGAGAACAAGATGCGGATGCTGATGCTGGGAGCGGCGCTCGTCATGATGACATCTGCTGCCATGACGTCTGCTGCTATGGCGGATGACGACGACACGAAAGGCGCGCAGAAGCTCGCCATGCAGGGCCGCGACGATTACTGGCATTGCCTGGCGCGGGAATATTCGCGCGACGGCAATCAGGGAATGTCCGAACAGGATTTTGGCCGCTCGGTCGCCGGCGCATGCCCGTCGGAGCGGCAATATTACCGGGTGGCGCTGCTCGACTATCTCACCTCCCAATACCCGAACATCGAATCCGGTGCCCATCTCGCGACCGCGAACAGGGCGGTGGAGGCGGCGCAAAAGGACATCGTGACCGCCTTCGTCAAGCATCGGCCGCCGCAGAAGTAGGGGAGAGGCGAATGGCCAATAGCGAATAGTGGGCAAGAAGGCCGGCCTGCCTCGTTCGCTACTCGCCAATCGCTATTTGCCCCTCCGCGAAGGGCCCTTCCAGCTGCGCGCTCATGCGTGGTAAGACTGGGTCCATCTGGAACGGGGACGGGTTGGCATGTCGTCTGAGTCGGTGGGTGGCATTTGTGGCGCGATCGTCGCGGCGGTCGTGCTTGCGGTCGCTGTCGTCTTCGGGCCGATCGGACAGTACGGCAAGCCCCCCAAGCCGGCCCAGGTCGAGCCGGCCCCCGCCGCCATGGCGCCCGCGGCCCCTGTGGCACCGGCGCCGCGAGGCCCGGTGATCCGGGAAGTCCCGAACCAGTGACGGCCTGATAAAAGCGCTTTCTGACCCCTTGCGAAGCCGCTTCGTCATTCCTATCTGGCTTGTAACGGCGACGTTGAGCGAAAACTCCGGCGCTGGAACGACCTTGGAATAGCTTGGGCTGCGCCGGATGTACGCGCGGTTCGCAATTCCGGGGTCGTTGGCATTTTAGGGCCCCTTTTGGGCCATTCCCCACAGAAACCCGAGCTTCATAGCCCTAGAACTTGGCAGCGCAGGACGCGGCGGATATACGCTGCCGTCATGAATGAAGCGATCAGACAGGGCTCCGACAACCCGCCTCAGGCTCAAGAGGGGCCGGAACTGTCGGTTATCGTCCCGACCTTCAACGAGCGCGACAATGTCACGGTGCTGTACCGGCGGCTGGAGGCGACGCTCGTCAACGTCGTCTGGGAGGTCGTGTTCGTCGACGACAATTCGCCCGACGGCACCTGGGATGTCGTGCGCGAGCTTGCCCAGAAAGACAGCCGCGTGCGCTGCATCCGCCGTATCGGCCGCCGCGGCCTGTCGGGGGCCTGCATCGAGGGCATCCTGGCCTCCAGCGCGCCCTACGCTGCCGTGATCGATGCCGACCTCCAACACGACGAGACGCAGCTGCCGAAGATGCTGTTGCTCCTCGCAAGCGACCAGGCCGAACTCGTCGTCGGCAGCCGCTACATCGAGGGCTACAAGAGCGAAGGTTTCAACAAGCAGCGCGCCGGCGCCAGTGCGCTCGCGACCGAGTTCGCCAGGAAGATGCTCCGGGTCGAGATCGCCGATCCCATGAGCGGTTTCTTCATGGTCCGCCGCGACCGCTTCGAGCAATTGGCACCGAAACTGTCGGTGCACGGCTTCAAGATCCTGCTCGACCTCGTCGCGACCGCGCATGGCGATCTGCGTGCGGTCGAGATTCCCTATACGTTCGGCGCCCGCCAGCACGGCGAGAGCAAGCTCGATTCCATGGTCGCGCTGGATTTCGTCGGCCTGGTGCTGGCGAAGCTGAGCAACGACATCGTCTCGCTGCGCTTCATCCTGTTCGCGATGGTGGGCGGCATCGGCCTCGTGGTGCATCTCACCACGCTGTTCATCGCGCTCGAGCTGATCAAGGCACCGTTCGCGGAGGCGCAAGCCGCGGGCGCCATCGTCGCCATGACCACCAACTTCATCCTGAACAACTTCCTCACTTATCGCGACCAGCGGCTGAAGGGCTTTGCGATCCTGCGCGGCCTGATCATGTTCTACATCGTCTGCAGTGTCGGTCTGCTCGCCAATGTCGGCGTCGCCTTCTCGGTCTACGACCAGGAGCCGATCTGGTGGCTGGCGGGTCTCGCCGGAGCGTTGATGGGCGTGGTGTGGAATTACGCGATGTCCGGACTGTTCGTCTGGCGCAAGAAATAGCGCGTCAAGGCAGCTTGCAAGGAAGCTCGTATGGGCGGGGCTGACGCGCGGATCGTCCGCAATACGGCGCTGGTGATTGTTGCACTGGTCGGCTTGCGGCTGGTCGCCGCCGCCTTCACGCCGATCACCTTCGACGAAGCCTACTACTGGATGTGGTCGAAGAACCTCGCGGGCGGTTATTACGACCACCCGCCGATGGTGGCTTACGTCATCCGCGCCGGCACCATGATCGCTGGCGACACCGAGCTTGGTGTCCGTCTGGTCTCGGTCCTGCTCGCGCTGCCGATGAGCTATGCGATCTATCGCACGGCCGCGATCCTGTTCGGCGGCGCCCGCGTGGCCGCGACCAGCGCCATCCTGCTCAATGTAACGATGATGGCCTCGGTCGGTACGCTGATCGTGACGCCGGATGCCCCGCTGCTGGTTGCTTCCAGCTTCGTGCTGTTCTTCCTCGCCAAGGTGCTTGAAACCGGCCGCGGTGCCTGGTGGCTTGCGGTCGGCGCCGCGGTCGGCGCGGCGCTGCTGTCAAAGTACACCGCGATGTTCTTTGGCGCGTCGATCCTGATCTGGCTCGGGGCGGTGCCGAAACTGCGGCGATGGTTCCTCTCGCCCTGGCCCTATCTCGGCGGCCTCGTTGCGCTCGCGCTGTTCTCGCCGGTGATCCTCTGGAATGCGGATCATCACTGGGTCTCGTTCGTCAAACAGCTCGGGCGCGCCAGGATCGAGGATTTTCGCCCGGTTTTCATAGCCGAGCTGATCCCGACCCAGATTGCGTTTGCGACCCCGCTGGTGTTCATCCTCGGCGCGATGGGGCTTCACGCGCTGACCTGGCGCCGTGCCGGCGCGCTCGCCTCGCGCGTGCTGATCGAGACGATGTTCTGGACCATCGTTGCCTATTTCGTCTGGCATTCGCTGCATGCCCGCGTCGAGGCCAACTGGTTCGCACCGGTCTACCCGCCCTTCGTCGTTGCGGCCGCAGCGGCCGCCAACCTCGCGCAGTGGAAACCGCGTACGCGACGCCTGGTGGATTTCAGCCTGCGGTGGGCCGCGCCCACCGGCATCGTGATGTTTGCTGCGTTGATCTTGCAGGCCAACACCGGCTGGCTATCCGGCTATCGCCGTGATGCAACCGTGCGCAGCGTCGGCGTCGGCTGGCGCGCACTCGCCGCAGATATCGAAGCCGCGCGCGTCCGCAACGGGGCAACCTGTGTGCTCACGCCTGATTATGGCACGACGGGCTGGCTTGCCTTCTATCTGCCGCGCGGCACTTGCGTGGTGCAGCAGAACCAGCGCATCCGCTGGGTCAACATGCCCGAGCCAGATCCAAAACTGCTCGCGGGCAAGCTGATCTATGTCGACGAGCTGCGTCCCGACGGCCATCCTTTCCTGAACGACCTCTTCGCGCAGGTGACGCGTGTCGCCGAGCTGCAGCGCAAGCGCGGGCCGCTCGTCGTCGAGACTTACGGGATCGATCTGCTCGAGGGCGCCAAGGGCGACGTGCTGGACCGCTCGCCGCCGCCTGAGCTCCTGCCTTGAACCTGGGGCACCCCGCGGTGCGGGCTACATTCACCAGCGGGGAATTTCGCCGGTCGGAACGGTTGTCGAGACGGCGTTGTCGTTCTTTGGAATGACCAGCGGACTGAGGCAGGCGAAGGCCTCGATCGAATTGTAGATGAAGTTCATCATGCCATCGACCCCCATGACCGGGATCGTGCGATTGAGCGCCGCAACCCGAAGAAACCGGTTTTCCATCGGAAAGCAGAGCTCCAGGAGTCTCTTCGCGCCTCGGGGCGAAACCACATAACCCGCCGTGCCGAAGCAATTGATGAGCCGAAACGCGGCGACCTCTGCGGTCGATCTTTGAAAAACGGCAGCACTTTCGTCGCTTGGCTGCTTGGGCGCAAACACCATCGCGGACTTGAAGCCGGGCGTCAGCTCGAGCTCGAGAATGGAGTCCGTATTGTAGCCGAGCGCGACGTAATCCCAGTCCTTGAGACGGCGAAGGAAATCCAGATGCTCGGTGATGTCATTGCGGACAATCGCGTCGTCCTCGAATACGAGTGCCGGCACCTCGGATTGAGCTATCTGTTGCCAGATCCGCAAGTGTGAGGCCGCACAACCGACAGCACCCGGCGTAAACTGTGCACCGGGCACCACCAGGTTCATCCCAAGCGCATCCTGCGATGAGAGCGATGCGCCGTCCGACGCCTCAAATCGCTCGAAGGCGATCTTCGACCCGGCGTTCAGTCTCAGGAAGCTTTCGTACTTTTCCGGCTGACGGTTGAGGTTGACGACAAAGTTCTTCATGCAAGGACCAGATTCAAAGATCGGATGAAGCGCCCCGACCGCTGGTTGCAGCCATATCAATGGCCACCTTGATTCGCCACGCGCCGGCGCGCCGAGGCGAAAGCGGTGTCCAGCTTCGAGCAAGCTCCATGGGATAATTGAGAGGCGGCAACCTTCCTGCCGTCTCGGGAATCGCGTTGCTGCCCGCTCTCCCTTGATCCGGAAGGTCCCCGATGAACTATCACGACGGCACTCTCGCAAGGGCAGACGAGATTTCGACAGAGCCGTCTTCCTTGACACGGGATGAAGTTTACCAGATCTGCCTTCGACACCTGAAGACGGGCGAGCTTGAACAGGCCGAAGCCCGTTGTCGCGAAGGCCTTGCCTCGGACGCGAACCATGCCGGCCTGCTTCATCTGATGGCGGGTGTCTCGCTGCTCAACGGGAATTACGATGCCGCCATCGAGTGGGCCGGCCGTGCTCTTACGAACGAGATGAAGGCGACCTATCTCGCAACGTTCGGGACGGCTCTGCAAGGGAAGGGGCTTCAGGCGGAGGCGCTGGAGGCGTTTCAACGCGCGGTGGCGCTTGATCCCGTTGATCCCTCAATCTGGGAGAACTTTGGCAATGCATTGAACAGGGCGGGGCACGTCAACCAGGCGAGCCTTTGCTTTCTGATCGCTCGCGCGTATCAGAAATTGCCATTCCTTGCAGAGTGCCGTTCGGTTCCTCGCAGCGGCTGGAATGCCCTGACAAAGCCATTCAATCCGCATCTTCAAAGCCCCCCCCGGGTTGGAAGAAGCCCGCGATCCCATTCACTGCTTCTGGTCGAATGCGCCGCTGAGCGAGATGTCGCGTCTCTCGCTGCAGTCGATGGTTCGTCAGGGCCATCCAGTGAAGCTGTACACTTACGACAATGTCGGCGCCATGCAGGCACGTGTGCCGCCGGGCGTCATGGTGGTCGATGCGACAAACCTCGTGCCGGGTGCGATCTACCAGCACGCCGTCCTGAACAGCGAGATCCGTTACTTCAGCGACATCTTTCGCTATGCCGTCCTTCATGAATTCGGCGGCTGGTGGCTCGATACGGACATCGTGCTCGTAAAGCCTCTGGATTTTGGCAGGGAGCACGTGTTTTCGGCGCAATGGTCGGGAGTCGAGAACGGGCATGTGTGCGTCGGCGACGTGATGCGCGCGCCCAAGGGCTCGCTTCACATGGCCAATCTATACGCGTTGTCCCTCCAGCGGCTCTTCAGCGAAAAGCGCGTCGAATACGGCGCGGTGGGGCCGTTGCTGCTGAGCGAATACCTGCTGGTGGCAGGCGACGAGGAACTCCAATCCTCGATCTTGCCGCCGACAACTTTCAACGCGATCGACTGGCGTGAAGTGGATTTGTTTGCCGCCGAAGGCCGGGCTGGCTTCGATCTCTTGAGCGACCCCCGTGTGACGGGTGTCCATCTCTGGGGAAAAATGTGGGCCGAGAAAGGGCTGCGCTTCGATGCGGTCCCCGAGCAGAGCGTGGCAGGTTATCTCAAGAAGCTGGTGCTTGAGCCGAATTGGTTGACGCAGCTTGCGGCGAAATACGACTCGGACAAGGGCGCAGTCTACAAGGGCCATCTTGCCCATCACTATACGCGAATCTATCACGAGCTGTTTCGGTCGAAGGCCCTCGAGCCCATTCGTATCCTGGAAATCGGTCTATGCCGGGGGCGGGTCGAAGGCTGGTCTCAGGATCAGGTGCCGTCGCTGCAGATGTGGCTGGATTACTTCCCGAATGCCGAAGTCATCGGCGCCGACATCGAGGATTTCAGCTGGTTCTCCCATCCGCGAGTCAGGATCCATCTCGTCGATCAGGGCGATCGCGGCATGCTGGAGCAGCTTGCAGCCAAGGAAAAGCCGCTGGACATCATCATCGATGACGGCTCTCACGCCTCGGCGCATCAGCATCTGACACTCGGCGTGCTGTTTCCTTCGCTGAGGCCGGGCGGCATGTTCGTGATCGAAGATCTGGATTGGCAGCCGCCGGAGATCCCGTCCAACGGCGCGCCCCTGGTCAAGGATGTGCTCAACGCCATGAAGCAGAGCGGCGTGTTCACGTCCAACGTCATGACCGAGGCCGAAGTGAAGTTGATCTCGGACGACGTCGACGAGATCCTCCTTAACGACAGTTTCCGCGAGTTGATGTCGCGCGGCAAGCTGGGCGGCCTGGGTGTGCTGAGGCGCAAGGCGCAATAGGCGGAAGCGAGCTCGGCCTCAGTCGATCATCTCGACCTTGGCTGCGGCCTGGTTCGGCTTGTCCTGGTCGCGCCAGAACCACACGGTGACGGTGCCGGAGCGGCCGCGGATCTGCGTGCGCAGGGGGCCCGACAGGACGCCGTCCGGCGCGCCGTGAAAGTCGGCCGCATCGAGCAGCGCGTCGGTCAATGCGAGCCGCGCACCGTTCTGGGCTGCGACCTCCATCAGCCGGCTGGCGAGATTGACGGTGTCGCCGTTTGCCGTGATGTGCTGGTGACTCTCGCCGAGACGCGAGGCGACGATCGGGCCGAAATGCGCCCCGATCTTGAAGCCGAGCCGGCCGCGGATGGCCGATGGCAGGGAGGCCATCCAGCGCTCGACGCCGCGATGCAGGTCGATCGCACATTTCAGCGCACGCGCAGCGTCATCCGGCATCGCGCTCGGCAGGCCGAACAGGATCATGGCGCCGTCACCGAGAAAGCTGGTGATCATGCCGCCGCAATCGATCGCGGCCCTGTCGATCAGCGCGTGAAACGCCTTCAGAATGTCCTGGAGTTCGTCCGGATCGATCCGCTGGCTCAATGCGGTGAAATCGGAGAGATCGATGAAGACGATGGCCGCATCCTGCCGCACCGGCTTCGCCAGAAAATTCGGATCGCGCGCCAGCCATTCCTGCACGGCCGGTGCCTGGAATTGCGCCAGTGAACGGCTCTGGGCGGCGAGATATTGCGTGCGGCGGCCTCCTGCCCACAATTGCACGCCAACGAACACCGCGACCGGCGGCACGGTGGCCGCGAACGTGGTCGCGGCATCGAGCCAGACGCCGTGCGTGAACGCGAACAGATTGAGCCCGGCCCAGGCGACCATCACCGCGGCTGCCACGACGAAGCCGAGCGCGCTGCGCTGCCAGGCGAGCAGGCCCACCAGCAGCATCGGCAGCAGGATCGCGATGAGCGCATCGGCGATGTGAACCTTGCGGTCGCGCACGATGCTGTCGCCGGCGAGGAGATGCGTGATCGCGGTCGAGACCACCTCGACGCCGGGCATCAGGGAATCGAACGGCGTCGGATAGAAGTCGCCGCCGCCGGCCACGGCGGCGCCGATCACGACGATCCGGTTCTCGATCGCCTTGCGGTCGAGCGTGCCGTCGAAAATGCTCTGCGCGCTCACGGTGCGGATGGTGCGGCGCGGGCCGTAATAGGTGATCGGCAGCGCAAAGTCGGTGTCGGTCGGCACTGCGCGATCGCCGAGCATGAGATGATCGGGCGCGATCGTCAGCGGCTTGTCGAGTGCGCGGCTTGCGACCCGCAGCGGAAACGACAGTTCGACCCTGTCGCCTGTCCGGAACAGCATCGGCACCGAGAGCGGCGAGCCGGATTGCCCGGTCGCGACGTTGACGATTCCGACATCGGCGTGTTCGGCGAACGCCGGCAATGGCAGCAGGAAGCGCTCGGCCTGGGGCAGGGCGGCGAGCGGCCCGGCGCTGGCGGGCGCCACGGTCTCGTTCGCGCCCGGGAAGATCGCAGCAGCTGCGAGCACCATGGGACCGGTGGCGAGCGTGTGGGCCAGCGTGGCGTCGCCGATCGCGGCGCTGCGGTCGACCAGCAGCAGGTCAATCGCGACGACCTTCGGCTTGAACTGCACGATGGTGTCGACCACGCGCGCGAGATCGGCGCGCGGCAGCGGATAACTGCCGCCGCGTTTCACCACGGTGTCGTCGATGGCGACGATGGTGACGAGATCGGGCGGAGCTTGCACGCCGCGGGCCTGCGTTCGCCAATCCGTCAGCGTAGCCTCGAGCCGATCGAGAAAGCGCAGATGGCCGTTGGCGTGGCCCGCATAGATGCCCGCGCCCCACAGCGCGGTGAGGACAAGTGCCACCAGAATTTGAACGCGTCTCTTCATTCGGTCGTACTGCAATCTTCTTTTGCTGTCGGGGCCTGACCGGGCAGGCCTTATTGACCGAGTCCTACTGACCAAGCCTTGTTTTGCTGACCAAGCCTTGTCTTACTGACCAAGCCTTGCCATCAGCGCGTCGACCCGCGGCTGGCCCCATGTCTTGACGGTCAGCGGACCGGTCGCTTCCACGTCGACGCCTTCGCCATGTCCCAGCACGACGCCGCGTCCACGCGTCCTGCGGGTCACCCCGACACGTCCGTTCGCGACGAACACAGAGGTCTTGGCCTCGCCGACATCGACGGCCCATTTGGTACCGCGCACCGCGGCGATGGCTTGCGGCGTCAGCACCTTGAACGGATTGCCGCCGGGCTTCTTGGGCACCTCGACCAGCAGCGCTTTGCTGCTCAACTCCACGGAGTCAATATGTCCGTCGCGGTTGGCGTCCTTTAGTTCAAATCTGGCGCCGCTTTCTGCAACGATGGTGATGCCGTTGTCGCAACGCCAGGTCTGCGTGCCGGCGGTGGACGGCGATGTGGTGCAACCGGCATTGGCGGCAGGCTGTGCAGACGCAGATCCAATCAACCACAACGACCACGCCAGGGCGCAAAACCCGGCGCGCCAAAATTCTCTCATGCCAGCCTCCGTTTGCGTGTGCGGCACAGTTCAAGGCAATGTTGATACGGTGCCGTATCACACGCAGAGGCTGCTGAAAAGTGCCGAGGTCGTAGCTATTTTCTCAACACGACCAATTCCAGACCGGCGCAATCAACTTTCAGTCAGGGCGCCGTGCCGCGCGAGCGATCGTCGCGCGATGCGTGATGCGTGTGAGCTGCCGCCGTTCCGCTGACATCTGCAGTCGACTGCACCAGCCTCGCGCAACGCTTCCCCGCTATCTCCGGATATTGGTGATCACGAAAACGACTTGGTTGGTGCGTTTAGAGATGCGGCCGGAGACGTCCGCTGACCGTGCCGAACCGGCCGAGAATTATGGTTAACAGCTTCGTCTAAGTCCGTAGTCCTGCGGGCTTTTTCTCGAAATGGCACAGCGTTAACGACTTGCCCTACATCTGCCCGAACTTAATCCGCATTTAACTAAAAGTCGCCTTAATGACGCTCCGACCCTCTGCGAGATGCTGTTCCCGGATCGTGACCAGCGGCACTTCGAAGGGGGACTGAGTGACACCGTTCTGGACGCAAGGCGAATGAGTACGAGTATCGCTGCGCAAAGTTACGCGGCACGGAAGCCGAAAAGTTTTCATCGGAAGTCTTCCCGGAAGATGACCACCCAAAACGTGCTTGGCGCCGCCGTGATCGGCTGCGTCGTGCTGGCCGGCTGGACCGTCTACAACAACATCTTTGCCGCCAGTGTCTATCCGACCGTCGGCAGCTCCGGCTACGACGAGCCCGTGATCAAGCGCGCGCCCAAGGTCGCGCTGCGCGAGGCGGACGAGGCCATCCGGGAGACGTTTGCGCTGCTGCCCGACCGGCTGCAGGTCGCTGCACCGATCTCGCGCGAAATGTTCAACGAGCGCTTTGCCGCGGCAGCGACGCAAGGCGTCGAGTCCAACGCGGCGAGCGCGGCGCCCGCGATGAAGGTCGCCGAAGCCGCTCCAAAGCCGAGTGTGATCGCGAAGGTCGTGGAAGTGCTGAAGCCGGCCGCGGCCAAGGTCACTGAAAAGATCACTGAGAAGATCGCCGATGTCGCCAAGGCCAAGCGCGGCGCTGATGCGCCGGTGCAGCTCGCTTCGGCCGACCCGGCCCAGATCGTCCCGGCGCCGCAAGCGAAGCCAAAATCCTTTGCCGATCGCGCCAAGGCCGCAGTGATGTCCATCACCGGCCCGCACCAATCGATGGTGGAGAAGCTCTGGGGCAAGCGTGAGCCGTCCGGCGGCTTGCTCGCCTATGCCTCGGCGGATGCCAGCGTGACCTCGGCCATCGCGCCGAGGGAGCAGAACCCGATGTTTGGTGGTTCGGCACCCTACGAGCGCGACACGGCGGTCTATGACATCACCGCCAAGACGGTTTATCTGCCCGACGGTACCAAGCTCGAGGCGCATTCCGGCCTCGGCTCCAATCTCGACGATCCGCACTCCTCGCGGGTCCGCATGCGCGGCGTGACGCCGCCGCACATCTACAATCTGAAGCCGCGCGAAGCGCTGTTCCACGGCGTGCCGGCGCTGCGCCTCACCCCGATAGGCGGAGAGAACGCAATCTATGGCCGCGACGGCCTGCTCGCGCACACCTTCATGCTCGGGCCGAACGGCGACTCCAACGGCTGCGTGTCTTTCAAGGATTATTACGCGTTCCTCGACGCCTATCGCAACAAGGGTATCCGCAAGCTCGCGGTGCTGGCGCGGGTCGAGTGATCCGCGCTCAGAGCGCCACGGCCTTGCGCAGCGCCATCTCGGTCGCGATCGCCTCTCGCACCGTGGGCCGTGCCTGCATGCGCGCGAGATAGGCCGACAATGACGGCCATTGCGCGATGTCGACGCCTGCGGCACGGAGCAGCAGCAAGGCCCAGGTGAGATGGGCATCCGCGACGGTGAAGCGTTGACCAACGAGGAATTCGCGGTCCGCGAGATGCGCTGCCGGCACCGACAAAGTCTGCGCGATCCTCGCGCGCGGCTTGGCAAGCGAGGCATCGTCCTTGTACCAGAAGGTCGGAAACAGGAACGCCTTGTGGATCTCGGCGCCGATGAAGCTCAGCCATTCCTGCAGGCGGTAGCGATCTGCTTCTCCCGGCCGCGGCGCAAGCCCGCGCTCGGGCTTCGCGTCGGCGATGTATTGCAGCACCGCCGCGCTCTCAGTCAGCTGCTCGCCGTTGTCCAACACCAGGACCGGCACGGCGCCCTTCGACGAAATGCCGCGAAAATCGCTGTCATCGTCCGCGACCTTCTTGGTTCCGAGATGTACCTGATGATAGCGCGCATCGAGGCCCGCTTCCATCAGCGCGATGCGGCTCGCAAGTGAGCAGGCCATCGGCGAGAAATAGAGTTGCAGCATCGCGTTGCTCCGTTATCTCAGCGCATCGCCGCGCGCGATGATCGCGAAGCGGTCGGATAGCTCGGCGAGTGCAACCTCGTGGATGGTTCGGGCGTCCAGCGTGCCGCCGCGTCCGTCGGGCAGGTCGCGCGTGGCGCAGGAATCGGCGTCGATCGTCGTGCGGAAGCCGAGGTCGAGCGCGGCGCGCGCCGTGGAGCTGACGCACATATGCGTCATGAAGCCGGCCAGTACGATGTTCTTCCTGTCGGTTGCGGCAAGGCGGGCCTGCAAATCGGTGCCGGCAAACGCATTCGGCAACTCCTTCTCGATCACCAGTTCGCCGGCACGGGGGCTCAGGTCAGTGACGATGGCGCCGCGGTCGGCGCCGCGATCGAACAGGCTGCCGGCCTTGCCGCGATGGGCGATATGGATGATCGCGGCTCCGCTCTCGCGGGCCCTTGCCAGGAGCGTAGCTGCCCGCACGATTGCGGGCCGGGCGTCGGGCAAGGCGAGCGGGCCCGCGAGATATTCGTTCTGGATATCGATCAGCACCAGCGCGGCGTCGCCAAGACGCGGCGGGTTGAGATCGGCACCGGCGAGCTGCAGCAGGGTCTTTGCGGTCGTCATGGTCTGAAAATCTCCGGCGCGGAAGGTTTGACAAACATAGCCCCGGGATAGCCTGCCGATATGCAGGGATATTGCAGCGGGTGGCTGCGATATTGCAGGCAGATCGGAGCCGATGTAGCCTCAAACCATGAATTGGGACGATCTGCGCATCATCGCCGCCGTCAGGGATGAGGGCACCTATGCAGGTGCCAGCGCGCGGCTGCGCGTCGACGAGACGACGGTCGGGCGCAGGCTGTCGCGCATCGAGCGTGCGCTCGGCGTGCGTCTGTTCGAGGCCGCCGACGGCGTCCGCAGGCCGACGCGGCAATGCGAGGCGGTGCTGGCGCATGTCGAGGCGATGGCCGCACATGCCGCCGAGATCGGTCGCGTCGGCGAGAGCATGGCAGGTCCGGTGGGACGCCTGCGCATCGCTTCCACCAACACGGTCGCGGAGGAGGTGCTGTCGCCGCGCGCGAGCGACTTCCTGCGCGCCAATCCCGGCCTGACGCTGCAATTCCTCACCTCGAGCGAGAACGTCAAATTCTCGCGCTGGGAAGCCGACCTCGCCATCCGCCTGCGCAAACCCGACAAGGGTGACTTCGCGATCTCAAAGCTCGGCGAGACCCGCATCTATTATTTTGAGCCTGTTACGACCGAGGGCGAGCCGGTGCTGTGCGCCTATCCGGACGAACTCGGTGCCATTCCCGAGATGCAATTCCTGCGCACGAAGCAAGGACGCGCGCGCTGCGTCACTGACAACGTTCGTGTCATCCGTAACCTGATCCGTGCGCATCAGGCCGCCGGCGTGTTGCCGGAGTATGTCTGCGCGGATCTGCTCGGCGACCGCCGCCTGCGCGCGACGCTGCTGCCGAAACGGCGCGACGTCTGGCTGCTCGTGCAAAACCACCTCAAGCGCGACGCCGCAACGCGGGTAACCATAGAGTGGATTCGCTGCTGCTTCGGGAATCTGGCGCAGAGCTGATCGCCGGCGAGCGGCCGCTTTGAACGCGGCCCGACAACCTGACGACCAAGTCAGGCAAGTCCGGGATTGCGCGTGCCGTCGCTTGCGCTAGTCTCCGTGCACGACCTCATCGGGCAGGACAGGCGATGACCACTCTTGGGGACACCATCCGGCCGCGGGCCAAGTCCAGCGAATGGAAGGCGATTGTCATCCTGATCCTGCTGATCCCGGTCCTGTGGTCGCCTCTGTCATTCCGGGGCGCGCGAAGCGCGAGCCCGGAATCCATTGATCCGCAAGGTCAGGCAGTAATTTGCGGATACAGATCAATCCATTCAGGATTTTTTTCTTCTATAAGCCGGATTTTCCATTCCCTCCGCCACTTCTTCAGTTCTTTCTCGCGGGTGATCGCAGTGATGGGATCGTCGTAGATCTCGTACCAAACCAACCGATCGACAGAGTATCGTTTGGTGAACCCTGCAACGACCTTGCCCTTATGTTCGTAAGCGCGGCGGATGATGCTGTTCGTCACGCCGAGATAGAGCGTGCCGTATTTCTTGCTGGCGAGAAGGTAGACGTAATAGGCCATGAGCAAGTGGTGAAATGGATTCCGGGCTCGGCGCTTTGCGCCGCCCCGAAATGACGAAGCGAGGATGCCATCTCTGCATGTATCTGTAAAAATGTCTCGCGGTGAGGCAGGCAAGTGGGCGGGCCACTGTGTCACTCTCTGTCATTCCGGGGCGCGCGAAGCGCGAGCCCGGAATCCATTGGTCCACACGCTCGGCTCGTACTCATGAGTATGCTCTGGATAGGCCAGGAGCAAACGGTGGAATGGATTCCGGGCTCGCGCCCAAGGGGCGCGCCCCGGAATGACGGGGATAGAGTCAGGCTCCCAAAACAAAAACCCCGGCATCGCTGCCGGGGTTTTGCATTTCGTTGTTTGCCTGACTGGCTGGATCAGAAGTCCATGCCGCCCATGCCGCCGCCCGGGGGCATCGCCGGACCGGCGCCGCCCTTCTTGGGCAGCTCGGCGACCATGGCTTCCGTGGTGATCAGGAGCGCGGCAACCGAAGCTGCGTTCTGGATCGCGGTACGGACCACCTTGGTCGGGTCGATGATGCCCTTGGTGACGAGATTGACGTACTCGCCGGTCTGGGAGTCGAAGCCGTAAGCGTAGGTCTTGTTCTCCAGGATCTTGCCGACGATCACCGAGCCGTCTTCACCGGCGTTGATCGCGATCTGGCGAGCGGGAGCCGAGAGCGCCTTGCGCACGATCTCGACGCCGGTCTTCTGGTCGTCGTTCTTGGTGCGCAGGCCCTTGAGCTGCTCGGAAGCACGAAGCAGGGCGACGCCGCCGCCCGGGACGATGCCTTCCTCGACAGCCGCGCGGGTCGCATGCATCGCGTCATCGACGCGATCCTTGCGCTCCTTCACCTCGACCTCGGTCGCGCCGCCGACGCGGATCACCGCGACGCCGCCAGCGAGCTTGGCGAGACGCTCCTGGAGCTTCTCACGGTCGTAGTCCGAGGTGGTTTCCTCGATCTGCGCCTTGATCTGAGCCACGCGCGCCTCGATGTCGGCCTTCTTGCCGGCGCCGTTGACGATCGTGGTGTTCTCCTTGTCGATCATCACCTTCTTGGCGCGACCGAGCATGGCGAGCGTGACGTTCTCGAGCTTGATGCCGAGATCTTCCGAGATCGCCTGGCCGCCGGTCAGGATCGCGATGTCCTGCAGCATGGCCTTGCGGCGATCGCCGAAGCCCGGAGCCTTGACGGCAGCGACCTTCAGGCCGCCACGGAGGCGGTTCACGACCAGGGTCGCGAGGGCTTCACCTTCGACGTCTTCGGCGACGATGATCAGCGGCTTGCCGGTCTGCACCACGGCCTCGAGCAGCGGGAGCAGCTCGTTCAGCGAGGAGAGCTTCTTCTCGTTGATGAGGATGTAGGCATCGTCCATCTCAACGCGCATCTTGTCGGCGTTGGTGACGAAGTAGGGCGAGATGTAGCCGCGGTCGAACTGCATGCCCTCGACGACGTCCAGCTCGGTCTCGAGCGACTTGGCTTCCTCGACGGTGATGACGCCCTCGTTGCCGACCTTCTTCATGGCGTCGGAGAGGAACTTGCCGATTTCGGCATCGCCGTTGGCGGAGATGGTGCCGACCTGGGCGATCTCGTCGTTCGAGGTGACCTTCTTGGAGTTCTTGACGAGGTCCGCAACCACGGCTTCAACCGCGAGATCGATACCGCGCTTGAGGTCCATCGGGTTCATGCCGGCGGCAACCGACTTGGCGCCTTCGCGCACGATCGCCTGGGCCAGCACGGTGGCGGTGGTGGTGCCGTCGCCGGCCGCGTCAGCGGACTTGGAGGCGACTTCGCGCACCATCTGCGCGCCCATGTTCTCGAACTTGTCCTCGAGCTCGATCTCCTTGGCGACGGTGACGCCGTCCTTGGTGATGCGGGGAGCGCCGAACGACTTGTCGAGCACGACGTTGCGGCCCTTCGGGCCGAGCGTGACCTTCACCGCGTTGGCGAGAATGTCGACGCCGCGCAGCATCTTGTCGCGCGCATCAACCGAGAATTTGACTTCTTTGGCTGCCATGTGGATTTTTTCCTTGAGGGTTTGACTGGAGGGAGAGAGGGGCTGTTAGGCCGCCTTCTTCTTGGAAGCGGGGACGTCGAGAACGCCCATGATGTCGCTTTCCTTCATGATCAGCAGATCGACGTTGTCGATCTTGACCTCGGTGCCGGACCACTTGCCGAACAGCACGCGGTCGCCGACCTTCAGGTCGATCGGGATCAGCTTGCCGGCCTCGTCGCGGCCACCCGGGCCAACGGCGACGACTTCACCCTGGGAGGGCTTTTCCTTGGCAGTGTCGGGGATGATGATGCCGCCGGCGGTCTTCTCTTCTGCGTCGATACGCTTGACCACGACGCGGTCGTGAAGCGGACGGAATTTCATGCAGCTCTCCTAAGCAGTTGCTCAGATTGATGTTTTATGGATGTTAGCAATCAGTGCCCGCGAGTGCTAATGCGGGTGAAGCTCAAATAGGACAGGATTTTTGCGGGAGCAAGGGCTTCTAGCAGAAAAATTGGCGCTCTGAAGGCCTGCCTGCCAGAATCCTTTACCATCCTTAACCAGCGATCGGGGCCGTATTAGCACGGAGCCGTCTCTGCTGCTAACGCATTGAATTTCAACAGCTTGTTAAACTTTTGGGCTTGAGATGGATTGTCAGTTTGCGTCACATTTGTCTCATGTGAGCGCGTCTCCACCGGGTGGCTCTTAGAAGCGTACCGGCAAGCCACCCCCTGAATGCGCTCCTGCAAAGGAGGTTGGCATGGTCTCGCGGGTTGGGGTTGTCTCCGATGACTTCCGGAAACAGGTGCTGGGTTACGGGCTGACGACGGCGGAAATTCTCTACCGGATGCCGGATCATCGCTCGCTGCTCCAGACCTATGTCTGGCAGAACTACGACATGTTTCCGAAATTCCCGGCGCTGACCGATTTTCTGGCGTTCTGGCAGGAGAAGCTCGACGGCCCGTTGCATTCGGTGACGGTCGCGCATTCCAAGCTGATCAAGCCGGCCGAGCTCCGCGCCGTGGACGGCGTGTTCCGATTGAATTGAGATAGAGCACCGGTGCCGTACAAGGGTGGGCAAAGGCGCGCACGCGCCGTGCCCACCATCTCTCCGCGATCGCATCTGGCAATGGTGGGCACGCTTCGCTTTGCCCACCCTACGGCATCTCGTTTCTGTGCTAGCCTCTTGCCATAACAACAGGGAGGTCGCTCATGGCCAAAAAAACAAAATCGCGCAGCGCAACCCAGACCGCGGTGAAGAAGCGGAGCGGCGCCAAGTCCGCCGCGCGTTCCTCTGCACGCAAGGCGGTGAAGGCGAAGGCGCGCACGACGACCGCAAAGTCATCCGTCAAGACACCCGCCCGCCCGAAGCAACGCATCGCCATCAGCCATCACCGCGAGGAAGACTTTAAGGCCGACGGCCTGCGCGCCTACGCCAAGTATCGCGACCTCGGCATCGCCGCTGCAAGCCACGGCCTCGCGCAAGCCCACGTCATCCGCCTGCAAGGTCCCTGCGATCCGGCCGAGGTGTCAAAGCTGCACTTCCACCATGTCGACTTCCAGATGGTCTACGTGCTCAAGGGCTGGGTGAAGACCTACATGGACGGGCAGGGCGAGACCCTGATGCAGGAAGGCAGCGCCTGGACCCAGCCGCCGAAGATCAAGCACATGATCTTGGATTATTCCGACGACGTCGAATTGCTGGAAGTGATCCTGCCGGCAGAGTTCAAGACGGTGGAGTTGAAGGCGTAGGCTTTCTCCTTGTCATTGCGAGGAGCTCTTGCGACGAAGCAATCCAGGGTCTACCCGCGGAACGATTCTGGATTGCTTCGCTGCGCTCGCAATGACGGGGTCTTGTGGCCCGGATGGAGCGAAGCGAAATCCGGGAAAGTCTCTCCGCGGAGATGGTGGACCCGGATTGCGCTGCGCTCCATCCGGGCTACGGACTCGTTGCTAACTCAACACCCCCACGATCGCTCCCATCAGACACGTCGTCAGCGTCCCCGACACGATCGATTTCAGCCCGAGCGCGTTGATCTCGTCGCGCCGGTCCGGTGCCATTACACCGAGCCCGCCGATCATGATGCCGAGGCTGGCGAAATTGGCGAAGCCGCACATCGCGTAGAGCATGATCAGGCGCGAGCGCGGGTCGAGCGTGCCCGGCGGCAGCTTTGAGAAGTCGACATAGGCGATCAATTCGTTGAGCACGGTCTTGGTGCCCATCAGGCTGCCGGCCGTCACCGCCTGATCCCAGGGCAATCCCATCAGCCAGCACACCGGCGCCATCACGAGGCCCAGCAACCTCTGCAGCGAGATCGCGGCGCCGCCGATGCTTGGGAGCAGGCCGAGGATGGCGTTGACGAGATAGACGAGCGCCACCAGCACCAGCAGCATCGCGACGATGTTGATCAGCAGCTCGATCCCCGCGCTCGTGCCCTTCACGATCGCGTCCATCGTGCTGGAGACTTCCATTTCCGGATCTTCCAGCGCGCCGCCGGTGCGCTTGTCGGAGGTTTCAGGGACCATGATCAAGCTGACAAGGATCGCAGCCGGCGCGCCCAGTACCGACGCAATGACGAAATGCGCGGCCGCATCCGGGATGAGGGGCGCCAGCAGCGTTGCATAGAGCACCAGCACCGTGCCGGCGATGCCGGCCATGCCGCCGGTCATGACCAGAAACAATTCGCTGCGGCTCATCTGCGCCAGATATGGCCGCACGAACAGCGGCGCCTCGACCATGCCGAGGAAGATGTTGGCGGCGGTCGAGAGTCCGACCGCACCGCCGACGCCCAGCGTGCGTTCGAGCAGCCAGGCCATGCCGCGCACGATCGGCGGCAGCACGCGCCAATAGAACAACAGCGTGGTCAGCACGCTCATGACAAGCACGATCGGCAGCGCCTGGAACGCCAGGATGAAATCGGCGCCCGGCGCCTTCAGGTCGAAGGGCAGGGGACCGCCGCCAACATAGCCGAACACGAAGGAGGAGCCGGCGCGCGAGGCCGCGGAGATCGCGCCGACTGCGTCGTTGACGGCGCCGAAGGCATGCGCGACGACGGGCACCTTCAACAGCAAGATCGCGGTGACGAAGGTCACGACAAGGCCGATCAGCGCCTGTCGCACCGAGACGGCGCGGCGATTCTCCGCCAGCGCGAAGGCGATCAGCAGCAATGCGAAAACGCCGAGTGTCGATTGCAGCCGCAGCATGATGTCCCCAAACCCCCAATGATTATGGCCGCGCGTGCATTGCAAACGCAATGCCGGGAATGGTGCTGGCAGTCCCGCTGTTGACAAGCACGCCCGCGTCGGCCACGCGGGGCGCGTCGAGATCAGGGGCGGACCGTCCGAGCGTGACCGAAGAGGCAATGCCAGAAGAGCCAGTTTCAGCCCGTCCGCCGGTCACCGCCGGTGAGCTCCTCCGCCACCGCGCCTTCCTGTTCTTCCTGCTCTCGCGCAGCCTGTCACGCTTTTCCAGCCAGATCGCGGCGGTCGCGATCGGCTGGCAGATCTACGACCTCACCGGTTCGGCCTTCGACCTCGGCATGGTCGGGCTTGTTCAATTCGCGCCCACCGCACTGCTCGTCTTCGTCGCCGGCCACGCCGCCGACCGTTTTGAACGCAAGCGCGTAGTCCAGCTCTGTCAGCTCGTGGAAGCGGCCACCGCGCTCTATCTCGCCATCATCACCTATCTCGGCGCGGTCAGCGAGGTGCAGATTTTCGTCGCGACCTTCGTGCTCGGCATTGCCGGTGCGTTCGAGAGCCCGGCCACGGGGGCACTCTTGCCGTTGATCGCGCCGCAGGGCTCGCTCCAGCGCGCAACGGCGGTGGCGAGCGGCGCAGGCCAGGTCGCGACCATCACCGGGCCCGCGCTCGGCGGCTTTGCCTACGCGATCGCGCCGCATCTGGCCTATGCCATCATGCTGCTGTTCTGGATTTTTGGGATGATCCTGACCGGCTTCATCCAGCCACGCCCACAGGCGGTCGCCAAAGAGGGCGCGGACGCGGACAACATCTTTGCCGGCGTCCGCTTCATCCGGCGCAATCCGGCCATCCTCGGCACCATCTCGCTCGATCTGTTTGCCGTGCTGTTCGGCGGCGTCACGGCGCTGCTGCCGATCTACGCCCGCGACATTCTCCAGATCGGCCCGATGGGACTCGGCGTGTTGCGTGCAGCGCCCGCGGTCGGTGCGCTCCTGATGACCATGGTGCTGGCGCGCCACGCCATCACGCGCCATGTGGGCCTGCGCATGTTCCAGGCGGTGATCGTGTTCGGTGTCGCCACGATCGTGTTCGCGCTGTCGTCGTGGATCTGGCTGTCGGTGCTGTCGCTGGCCGTGCTCGGCGCGGCCGACACGATCAGCGTCGTCATCCGCTTCTCGCTGGTGCAGCTCGCCACGCCTGACGAAATGCGCGGCCGCGTCGGTGCGGTGAATTTCCTCTTCATCAACGCCTCGAACCAGCTCGGCCAGTTCGAGAGCGGAGTGGCAGCCGCCCTGTTCGGCGCCGTGCCCGCCGCCGTGCTCGGCGGCGTCTGCACGGTGGCGGTGGCGCTGCTCTGGATGAAGCTGTTCCCCGGCCTGCGGCGGGTGGAGAGTTTGGAGTAAAACCTCCGCTCTCTCCACCCGTCATTGCGAGGAGCGAAGCGACGAAGCAATCCAGAATCCCTCTGCTGGGACAGTCTGGATTGCTTCGCTGCGCTCGCAATGACGATTGTGGAGACAGTGCGGGGTCTTAAGTGACTTCACCCCCGCTGCTACGCGCCCCACGCCGCCTACTGTGCATGGGGTTGTTTTCGCGTTTTTGATTTAGCCCCGTCCCACGAACGGCATCTTGCTGGCCATGACAGTCATGGTCAGCACGTTGGCGTCGAGCGGCAGGCCGGCCATGTAGGCGACGGCATCGCCGACGGCCTTCGCATCCATGCGCGGCTCGTGCTTGGTGGTGCCGTCCGGCTGCAGCACGCCGGGGCCATTGACCATGCGGTCGGTCATCGGGGTTGCGGCATTGCCGATGTCGACCTGGCCGACCGCGATGTCGTACATGCGGCCGTCGAGGTTGGAGGCCTTGGTGAGGCCGGTGATGGCGTGCTTGGTCGAGGTGTAGGCCGCCGAGAACGGCCGCGGCGCATGCGCGGAGATCGAGCCGTTGTTGATGATGCGGCCGCCGCGCGGGCTCTGGTCCTTCATGATGCGGAAGGCGTGCTGGGTGCACAGGAACGGGCCGGTGAGGTTGGTGTTCACCACCGCCTGCCACTGCTCGAGGCCGAGGTCTTCGAAGTTCACGGCGGGCGCGCCCATGCCGGCATTGTTGAACAGTACGTCGAGCCGGCCATAGGTCGCCTTCACCTTGTCGAACAGCGCGGCGATCTGCTCCGGCTTGGTCATGTCGGCGGTGACGCACAGGCTCTTGCCCGCGGGACCGAGCTTCGCGGTCTCCTCGAGCATGTCGAGCCGGCGCCCGACCAGCACCACGGTGAAGCCGGTGTTCATCAGCGCCAGCGACGCGGCGCGCCCGACACCGGTGCCCGCACCCGTCACCACTGCGATCTTCTTTGCTTCACTCATCGTTTCCTGCCTTTTCTTCAGTTGTCAGGTTTTGGATTCTTTTTCGTTCTTGTAGGGCGGCCGCGGAATGTTCTGATGCGCCGCGCGCAAGGCCGCCGACCAGCGCGAACGCAGATCGTGGAAATAGGGCTCGCCCGCCTCGATGCGATGGTTGAGGTCGGCATCGCAGGCGTCCGCGCGTACCACCAGCACGTCGATGGGAAGACCGACGCCGAGGTTCGAGCGCATGGTGGAGTCCATCGAGATCAGGCCGGTCTTCAGCGCCTCGTACAGTTCGACGTCATAATGCATGGCGCGGTCGAGCACCGGCTTGCCGTATTTGTGCTCGCCGATCTGCAGGTAAGGCGTGTCGGTAGTGCACTCGATGAAATTGCCGGCGGTGTAGACCATGAACAGACGCATGCGCGCGCCCTTGATCTGGCCGCCGAACAGGAAGGAGACGTCGAAGGACACGTCCTCGGATTTCAGCGCCGGCCCTTCGGTGGCATGCACGGAGCGGATCGCCCGGCCGATGCGCTGGGCAGCCTGGAACATGGTCGGCGCGTTCATCAGCGTCTCGACCTCGCCCGTGTTGGGGTCCTCGAGGCCTTCGGTCAGGGTGGAGAGCACCGACTGGCTGATGGCGAGATTGCCGGCGCTGGCGATCGCCATGATGCGGTCGCCCGGCTTGGAGAAGATGTGCAGCTTGCGGAAGGTCGAGACATTGTCGAGGCCGGCATTGGTGCGGGTGTCGGCGATCATCACCAGACCGTCCCGAACCAGGATTCCGCAACAATAGGTCATTTCCAGTCCCCGAACGCGTTTGCGCGGAATTACTAGCCAATTTCGCCGGCCGCTCCAACCCCCGATTCCCGGGGGGAGGTGAGACGACTAGCTCTGCCGCTGCGACTGCGATTGTGATTGACCGCCGCGGCCGGCCTGGTCGACCTTGACCGCGACCGTCAGCGTCTCCGTGCCGCCGCCATAGCGGGTGCCGCGCACCGGTGCCGCGCCGAGATAGTCGAGCCCGATCGCGACGCGAACATGGGCGTCGGTGGTGCAGATGCTGTTGGCGGGATCGAACCCGACCCAGCCGAGGCCGTCCACGTAAGCCTCCGCCCAGGCATGGCCAGCGTCCTGGTGCACGGTGCCGTCGGAGCGCAGGAAGTGGCCGGAGACGAAGCGCGCCGGCACGCCGCCGCTGCGGGCGCAGGCAATGAAGATATGCGCATAGTCCTGGCAGACGCCGCGCTTGAGCGTGAACGCCTCCGCCGCCGACGTGCCGCTGTTGGTCGGATCTTCGTCGAAGGTCATGTGGTCGCTGATCTCAGCCATCAGCGTGTGCAGGAAGCCGAGCGTGTCGCTCTCGGCCTCGCTGCGCAACTGACGCGCGACTGCTGCCATCGCTGGATTGACCGTCGTGAGGGCGGTGGTGCGCAGAAACATGTCGGCGGGAAATCGCTCGTCGGCGCCGCGCAGCACGCCACCGGTGTCGTGGGTCTCGATCAGCCCCTCGGCGGTGATCTTGATGTCGCCGACAGGCCCGCACGACAGCACATGGGTGACGTTGCCGAAGGCGTCCTCATGGGTGTCGAGCTTGGTGTCGGTCGAGACATCGATCTGCCATTCCGCCACATATTGCCCGTCATGGCTGCACGGCGTCATGCGCAGGATCTGGATCACGCTCGTCGCCGCCGGCTCGTAGCGATAGGTCGTGGTGTGCTGAATTCGCAAGCGCATGGTGTTTTGATTCCGCCATTCCGGGCTCGCCCTTTCGGCGTCCCGGAGTGACTGCGTGTATCAGATCAAATACTGCTTCGAGATGATTTCGCCCAGTCTCGAATTATCCGTGATGAATTCCTGAATGAATTCATGCACGCCATGCTGGAAAATGTCGTTCATATTGCTGTGTTCCAGCCGGTTGCGGATGCCGCGGGCGTGGCGCTGCGCCGGGCCCTGCCGGCCATAGGCGACGCCAATCTGGTCGAGGTTGCGCGTCAGATTGTCGTAGCAACTCGCAAGGGAGCGCGGCAGCGTGCCGTTGAGAATGAGAAGATCCGCGACCAGCCACGGTTTCAGCGTCTCGCGGTAGACCCAGTGATAGGCCGTCAGCGCCGACACCGAGCGCAGGATCGAGCTCCACTGATAGAAGTCGAGCGGGCCGCCGACATGCTCCTCTTCCGGCAGCAGCACGTGATATTTCACGTCGAGAATGCGTGCGGTGTTGTCGGCGCGCTCCAGATGCAGGCCGAGGCGTGAGAACCAGTAGGCGTCGTTGCGCAGCATGGTCCGGTAGGCCGAGCCGTCGAAGCGCAGCGAGGTCTCCTGCACGAAGCGCAGGAATTTTGCGAGGTCCTCGCGTGTCGAGGTGCCTTTGCTCCAGACCGCCTGCAACTCGATCCAGGCCGAGTTGATGGTGTCCCACATCTCGCTGGTGAGCGCCGTTCGCACCGAGCGCGAGTTCAGCCTCGCTGCCTCGATGCAGTTCCTGATCGAGGACGGATTGTCGGCCGAGAACGAGAGGTAGTCGACGACGTTATGCTCGTTGGCTTCCTCGTGGGTCTGATAGAAGGTCTCCGCGACGCCGGCGGTGAGCAACGCTGAGTCCCACTCGTTGGTCTTGCCGATATAGGCTGCTGGAAGTGCTGTGACGCGCAGGGTCGCATCGATGGTCCGCGCGAGGTATTCGGCCCGTTCGACGTAGCGGGCGAGCCAGTAGAGGTTTTCGGCGGTACGCGACAGCATCTCTCTACTCGTCCAGAATCCAGGTGTCTTTGGTGCCGCCGCCCTGGCTTGAATTGACGACGAGCGAGCCTTCCTTCAGCGCAACCCGTGTCAGCCCGCCCGGCACGATCGTCGTGCTTTTGCTGCCGGTGAGTACGAAGGGTCGCAGGTCGACGTGGCGCGGGGCGAGGCCGGAGGCCGTGCAGGTCGGGCAGGTCGAGAGCGCCAGCGTCGGCTGGGCGATGAAACCTTCCGGCTCGCGCTTGAGCTTCTCGCGGAAAGCTTCGATCGTTGCTTTCGTCGCCGCGGGACCGATCAGCATGCCGTAGCCGCCGGAGCCGTGCACTTCCTTGACGACGAGCTCGCCGAGGTGGTCGAGCACGTAAGCAAGGTCCTTCGGCTCGCGGCAGCGCCAGGTCTGCACGTTCTTCAGGATCGGCTCCTCGCCGAGGTAGAATTTCACGATATCCGGCATGTAGGAGTAGATCGCCTTGTCGTCGGCGATGCCGGTGCCGACCGCGTTGGCGAGCGTGATGTTGCCGGCCGCATAGGCCGACATCAGCCCGGGCACGCCGAGCGCGGAATCGGGGCGGAAGGTGAGGGGATCAAGAAAATCGTCGTCGACACGGCGGTAGATCACGTCGACCCGTTTCACGCCCTCGGTCGTCCGCATGAACACTTCGTTGTTCTTGACGATGAGGTCGCGGCCCTCGACCAGTTCGATGCCGAGCTTGTCGGCCAGGAATGAGTGCTCGTAATAGGCCGAGTTGTAGACACCCGGCGTGAGCAGGGCGACCGTCGGCTCGCCTGAGGCGCTCTGTGGCGCGACCGAGCGCAGCGCGGAGAGCAGCTCGTCCGGATAGCGCTCGACCGGCGCCACCCTGTGGCGGGCGAACAGATCCGGAAACAGCCGCATCATGATCTCGCGGTTTTCCAGCATATAGGACACGCCGGACGGCGTGCGCGCATTGTCCTCCAGCACAATGAAATCGTTGGCATCGACCCGGACGATGTCGATGCCGGCGATGTGCACGTAAACGTCGTGCGGCACCTGCTGGCCGTTCATCTCGGGCCGGAACACCGGGTTCTGGAAGATCAGATCGTCGGGCACGATCTCGGCGCGGAGAATGTCGCGGCCGTGATAGATGTCGCGCAGAAACATGTTGAGCGCGCGCACGCGCTGCTTCAGGCCCTTTTCCAGCAGCGCCCATTCCTTGCCGGACATGATCCGCGGGATCACGTCGAACGGAATCAGGCGCTCGGTGGACTCGGTATCGCCGTAGACGGCGAAGGTAATGCCGATCCGGCGGAACAGCAGCTCGGCTTCCTGGCGGCGATATTCGAGCGCCTCGGGAGGCGTCTCCTTGAGCCAGCGCGCCAGCTCCTGATAGGCAGGGCGAAGGTCCCCGCCGGGAATATTCATTTCATCAAACGCGACTGCCATAGATCCCGACTGTCTCCGTCGCCATGCGGCAAGAGTGCATGACTTTCACGTGGTAGCAAGGGGCGGGCCAGCGCGATAAGCATGGAGAGTGGGCATTTGCCGGGGATGGCCGGCGGCCTGCCTGAAAAATTGGCTGAGGACTGCTTATTTCGGCAGCAAAACTGCGTGACTTCAACGCGTTACCTCGGCAAAGTCGGGCCCACAGGTGAAGGACTTAAGGTATGAGCGAGATCGTCACGGCGGGCATTCTGGTCATCGGGGATGAAATCCTGTCCGGCCGGACCAAGGACAAGAATATCGGCTTCATCGCCGAATACCTCACCAACATCGGCATCGACCTGAAGGAGGTCCGGGTCGTCTCCGACGACGAGCCCGACATCATTGCTGCGCTGGACGCATTGCGACATCGCTACACTTATGTGTTCACCACCGGCGGGATCGGGCCGACCCATGACGACATCACCGCAGACAGCATCGCCAAGGCCTTCGGCGTCGGCATTGACCATCACCCCGAAGTGGTGGCTCGTTTCCGCGAGCGGTGGAGCGAGCAGGACCTCAACGACGCCCGCCTGCGCATGGCCCGCATCCCCGACGGCGCAGAGCTGATCCAGAGCGCGACTATCCTCGCCCCCGGCTTCAAGATCGGCAATGTGATCGTGATGGCCGGCGTGCCGTCAATCATGCAGGCGATGATGGACATCGTCTCGCCCAAGCTGAAATCCGGCGTCCGCATGCTCTCCGAATCGGTCCGCGCCAACGCGCGGGAAGGCGATATCGGCGGCCCTTTGCGGACGATCGCTGCAGCCCACCCCGACACCATCATCGGCAGCTACCCGTTCATGGATGAGGAGCAGAAGCCCAACACCAATCTGGTGGTGCGCTCCCGCGACGCGGACAAGCTCGCATCCGCGATGGCGGCAGTGAAGGACATGCTGGCGGGATTGAGCATCACCCGGTAGCAGATGGAGCTGCCGGCAGACGAATGCAGGAGACGAAGATGGCAGGTGAAGCACCGGAACTGAGTGCGCAGGAACGGGCAGGCCGGCCGTTTCCTGTCTCGTGGGACCAGTTCCACCGGGATTGCCGGGCGCTGACCTGGCGGCTCAACGAGGTCGGCCCGTTCCACGCGGTGATCGCGATCACCCGCGGCGGCCTGGTGCCGGCTGCGATCGTGGCGCGCGAGCTGGGCGTGCGCGTGATCGATACGGTCTGCATCGCCAGCTACGATCACGACAAGCAGGGCGAGCTTCAGGTCCTCAAGGGCATTTCAGAATCGGCGATGAAGCTCGGCGGCGGCACCGGCAAGGGGCTCCTGATCGTCGACGACCTCGTCGACACCGGCAAGACCGGCAGGCTGGTGCGCGAGATGCTGCCCGACGCGCATTTCGCCACCGTCTACGCCAAGCCGAAGGGGCGCCCGCTGGTCGACACCTTCATCACGGAAGTCTCGCAGGACACCTGGATCTTCTTCCCCTGGGACACCGCGCTGTCTTATCACCCGCCGCTGCGCGACGGCGCCGCGTAGTTGTCGCCGTCATTGCTTCACTTGCAGTGACGGGTAGAGGCCGCCATGCCCCTGCAGAATCGCGTGACTCCGACCGGCGATATCATCGCCACCCCGCATCGGGGCATGTTCACCGGCAATCGCGGCATCATCCATGATCCCGCGACGAAGACGCTGCTGAAGAAGCGCTGGTCGTCGCCGGCCTGGCTCACCTGCACGTGCGAATTCCGCGGCCGCCGCCGCGAGGTGATGGCACAGCAGAGCTGGACCGAGCTGTTTTTCCTGGATGAGCCCACCGCGCTCGCGGCCGGGCATCGCCCCTGCTTCTACTGCCGGCGCGACGATGCCAATCGCTTCCGGGCGGCATGGGAGAAGGGCAACCGCGTGCACGACGTCCGCATGCACGACATCGACACCGTACTGCACCACGAGCGCCTCGACCACGGCAGGAAGCGGTTGCACGTGCTGCTGGTGCCGCTCGAACAGCTCCCCGATGGCGCGATGCTGCAGCAGGGCGAGGAGAGCTTTCTGGTGACACAGGGCAGGGCGCTGCTGTGGTCGCCGGCGGGATATGCCGTGGCGGAGTATCCCCCGGGAGACGCAACGCTGCTCACGCCGCCGTCGACGCTCCGAGCGCTGAATGCCGGCTATCGGCCCTTGCTGCACCCGACCGCGTTGCCCTAGCGCAGCGGCCGCCCTTCCTCATCCACCGTCGTCCGTGCGTCACGCAGCGCCCATTCGTGGATCACCTGGCGGCAGCGGACGAGTTCGGCCTCGCTCGCAGCGTTCGCACCTCTGGATGCCCGTTCGACCATCGCCTTGCAACTGGCGAGCACGGAGCGGTCCTCCGCGCGCGCCTGCAAGGTGAACGTTGCAAGCGCCGCGACGACGAGCGCCGTCCGAACAACCAACATCAGCCCAGCTTCTCGCGCGCCAGCGCGGCACCGGCGCCGAGCGCCATCAGCTTGGCTTCGGCGGTCTCCCGCCGCATCGGCGCCATGCCGCAATTCGTGGTGGCGATGATGTTGCTCTTGGGCACGAATTTCGACACCGCGTCGATCACCTTGACGACGTCGTCCGCGGTCTCGACCGTATCGCTGGCAACGTCGATCACGCCGGCCTGCACGATCTTGTTTTTGAGCAGCGCGAGCAGATCGAGCGGCACCTTGGAATTGCGGCATTCGATTGCGACCTGCTGGATCGGGCTCGCGTCGATCGCGGGAAAGATCTGCTCATACTGCCGCCATTGGGCGCCGAGCGTCTCCTTCCAGTCGGTGTTGGCCTTGATGCCGTAGCCGTAGCAGATGTGGACCGCGGTGGCGCAGGTGAGGCCCTGCGCGGCGCGCTCCAGCGCCTTGATGCCCCAGTCGTTGACCTCGTCCATGTAGACGTTGAAGGCGGGCTCGTCGAACTGCACGAGATCGACGCCGTCGGCCTGCAGCGCCCTGGCTTCCTCGTTCAAGAGCTCGGCGAACGCGAAGGCCATCTTGACGCGGTCGCCGTAGTAGCGGTCGGCGATGGTGTCGATGATGGTCATCGGGCCGGGCAAGGTGAATTTCAGTTTTTTCTTCGTGTGCGTGCGCGCGACGCGCGCCTCGTCGGCATGGACGCGGCCCTTTAGCCGCAGCGGCGCGACCACCTGCGGCACCATCGCCTTGTAGCGGTCTTTCCGGATGCCCATTTCGACCTTGTGGGCGAAATCGATGCCCTCGATCTTCTCGAGAAAACCGTGCACGAAATGCTGCCGGGCCTGCTCGCCCTCGGTGACGATGTCGATCCCGGCGTCCTCCTGCACCTTCACCGCGAGCATCGTCGCGTCGCGCTTGGCGCGGAGAAGCTCGTCGCCCTGCGACTTCCAGGGTGCCCAGAGCATGTTGGGCTCGGCGAGCCATTCCGGCTTGGGCAAGGAGCCGGCGATCGTCGTTGGAAACAGCATGGGTCCCTCCCGGCGGGTTGTGATTGCGCCACTGTCTGCCATGACTTAACGTCGAGGTACAGAACAACAAAAGTCGCCCTCTATTCCAGCGGCGACGACAGGGAAGGCCCAAGGAAGGGTCAAGGAAAGGCCAGAGGAAAGATCGTGATCGATCTCCATTACGCGCCGACGCCAAACGGCTGGAAAATCTCGATCATGCTGGAGGAACTCGGGCTTCCCTACACCGTGAAGCCCGTCAACATCCGCGCCGGCGAGCAGTTCAGCCCTGAATTTCTGGCGATCTCGCCCAACAACCGCATTCCCGCGATCATCGATCACGAACCTGCCGATGGCGGTGCGCCGTTCTCGGTGTTCGAGACCGGTGCGATCCTGATCTATCTGGCAGAGAAGACAGGCCGCTTTCTCCCCACTGACCTGCGCGGCCGCTCCACCACCATCCAATGGGTGATGTGGCAGATGGCCGGGCTCGGCCCGATGCTCGGGCAGCACGGCCATTTCGCGCTCTATGCGGCCGAAAAAATTCCTTACGCGATCGCGCGCTACCGCGACGAGGCCGCGCGGCTCTATGGTGTGCTCGACCGGCAGCTCGCCAAGACCGGCGCCTATGTCGCCGGCGACTATTCCATCGCCGACATCGCCTGCTTTCCCTGGACCATGACCCACAAGGCACAGGGTTTTACGCTCGATGACTATCCGGACGTGAAGCGATGGTACGCCGAGGTGCGCGCCAGGCCGCAAGTGCAGGCGGGGCTTGCGATCGGCAAATTCGTGAAAGAGCCGTTCGACGAGGAATCACGCAAGATCATGTTCGGCCAGAGGGCTAAGGAAGTGTTGGGAAAGACGTAGGCTGCTCGCCACGCCCGTCATTGCGAGGAGCGAAGCGACGAAGCAATCCTGGCTGTCTCTGCGGAAAGATTGTGGATTGCTTCGCTTCGCTCGCAATGACGGAGGCGAGAACGGAACAAAATACAAGGAAACGCCATGATCGAATTCTTCTTCGACTGTTCCAGCCCCTGGACCTATCTCGCTTTCCACAACATCCAGCCGCTGGCCAGGGAGCTGGGGGCAGAGATCGTCTGGCGGCCGATCCTGGTCGGCGGCATCTTCAACACGGTCAATCCCAGCGTCTACGCGCAGCGCGAGACGCCGGTGCCGCTGAAGGCGCGCTACATGAAGAAGGACCTCGCCGATTGGGCGCGCTCGGCGGGGCTTGCGATCAAGATGCCGCCGACGGTGTTCCCGGTGAACAGCGTCAAGGCGATGCGCGGCTGCATCTGGCTGGGGAAGGACATTGTGCCGTTCGCCACCGCCGTGTTCGAGACCTATTGGGGCGGCGACAAGGACATCTCGCAGGACACGGTGCTCGCCGAGATCTGCAGGAAGGTCGGCATCGACGAGCAGAAATTCTTTGCCGGCATCTCGGATCAGACGATCAAGGACCAGCTCAAAATCAACACGGAGGAGGTCGTTGCGCGCGGCGGCTTCGGCTCGCCCACGATCTTCCTTGACAAGACCGACATGTATTTTGGCAACGATCGCCTGCCGCTGATCCGCGCGGCGTTGATGCGCAGCAAGCCGAGCGCGGCCTGATGGTGCGGGCTGTCGTCTGCCGCGCGCTCGGCGCTCCCGAAACGCTGCGGCTAGAAGAATTTCCCGCGCGCGCCCTGAAGCCGGGCGAGGTGCGGGTTGCGATCCGCGCCGCTGGGCTGAACTTTCCGGACGTGCTGATGGCGGCCGGCGAATATCAGCTCAAGCCGGAGTTGCCGTTTACGCCCGGCATGGAAGCCGCGGGTGACGTGACCGAGATTGGCGCGGAGGCGAAGGGCGTCGCTGTCGGCGACAAGGTCATCGTCAAGATGCGCCACGGTGCCTTCACCGACGAAGCCGTGGTGACGCCGTCGCAGCTTACGCCGATGCCTTCGACCTTCGACTATGCGGAGGCGGCCACCTATCTCGCCGGTCATGGCACCGCCTATCACGCGCTGATCGATCGCGGCCGCGTCGAGCGGGGCGAGGTGCTGCTGGTGCACGGCGCCGGCGGCGGCGTCGGTCTCGCAGCCGTCGAGATCGGCAAGATGCTGGGCGCGACCGTGATCGCGACGGCCTCCAGCGATGAGAAGCTTGCGATCGCAAAATCGCGCGGCGCCGATCATCTCGTGCGTTACGACCGCGAGCCGTTTCGCGACGCCGTGAAGCGCATCACCGATGGCCGTGGCGCCGACGTGGTGTTCGATCCCGTCGGTGGCGAGGTGTTCGAGAACTCGATGCGCTGCATCGCCTGGGGCGCGCGGCTGCTGGTGATCGGTTTCACTGGCGGCATCGGCTCGGCCAAGACCAACCTCTTGCTGATCAAGGGCGCCAGCGTTCTCGGCGTGCGCGCCGGCGAAGCTGTGCGCAGAAATCCGGCGCTCGGCGAGGTGCGGCTGAAGGCGCTGCTGCAATGGGCGGAAGAGGGCAAGCTCCGCCCGAACATCTCGCATCGCCTGCCGCTGGAGGATTATGCGAAGGCGATGCGGTTGCTGCTCGACCGCAAGGCGATCGGGCGTGTGGCGCTGGTGATGAGGTGACGGTGCCGTAGGGTGGGCAAAGCAAAGCGTGCCCACCATCTGGTTTTGATTAGGTGGTGGGCACGGCGCAAGTGCGCCTTTGCCCACCCACCGAGAGCGTTATTTATACTCCCGCTCTGTCCACCACGGGAAATAATCCGGCATATCGCTCGACACCTTGTTCTTGAATTGCGCCGGCCGCTTTTCCAGGAACGACACCACGCCTTCCTTGACATCCTCAGAGCGGCCGCGAGCGTAGATGCCGCGGCTGTCGACCCTGTGGGCTTCCATCGGATCGTCCGCGCCCATCATGCGCCACATCATCTGGCGGATCAGTGCGACCGAGACCGGCGCGGTCTTCGCCGCAAACTCCTTGGCGAGAGCCCGCGCGGTCGGCAGCAAATCATCCGGGGCCACGACCTTGCTGACGAGGCGGCCGGCGAGGGCCTCCTGCGCGGGGAAGACGCGGCCGGAATAGCACCATTCCAGTGCCTGCGAGATGCCGACGATGCGCGGCAGGAACCAGCTCGAGGCGGCCTCGGGCACGATGCCGCGCTGGGAGAACACGAAGCCGAACCGCGCGGCATCCGAGGCAATGCGAATATCCATCGCGAGCTGCATGGTGACGCCGATGCCGACGGCAGGTCCGTTCACCGCAGCTATCACCGGCTTCAGGCATTTGAAGATGCGCAAGGTCACCTGGCCGCCGCCGTCGCGGACCTGCGGATCACTGTAATCGACCTTGCCGTCGGCGAAACGCTTCACCGGTCCGCGCCGCGCGTCGCGATCGAAAGTGTCTGCACCGGAGGAAAGGTCCGCGCCCGCGCAAAAGCCGCGGCCGGCGCCGGTGACGATGATGGCGCGGACATTGTCGTCCTTGTCAGCGGCGTCGAACGCGTCGATCAGCTCGGTCTGCATCTGCGCGTTGAAGGCGTTGAGCTTGTCGGGCCGGTTCAGCGTGATGGTGAGGATCTGCTCGGCGACCTCATATTTGATCGTCTCATACGCCATGGTGGTTTCCTTCCTTCTTGAACGCAGTCTTGAGAACACGTCACGCATGCGCGCCACCATCCGTCTTGCGCGGACAGGGCATGCCGTTGTCCTGAATATCCAAACGACAATGGCCGGGGCAAGCCCGGCCATGTCGCAGTCTAACGGTATTGGAGCGTCAATGCGCCGGCGGGCGCGGCCAGGGCTTCTGCGCACCGCGCAGACCTTCAAAAGCCTTGGCCATGCCGAGCACGCCGATATCGTCGAAGCGGCGGCCGACGATCTGCACGCCGATGGGAAAACCCTTGGCGTCGAAGCCGCCATTGATGGAGACGGCCGGGTTTTCCGACATATTCCATGGCACGGTATAGCAGATGTGCTCGAACGGTTTCAGGGGATCGTTGGTGGGCGAGGCCCAGTCGGCCGGATAGTTCACGTTCGGCGCGGTCGGCGAGATCACATAGTCGAGCTCGCAGAACAACTTTGACGCAGCCGCGCGGATCGCCATGGTCTGGTTGAAGCCGCGGATGACGTCGACGCCCGACAGCTTCGCGCCCGACTCGCCCCACTTGAAGATGTAAGGCAGCACCTTTGCCTGGTCGGCCGCCGTCAGTTTTGACAGATCGTCCCACATCCGTGCGCGCCAAAAGTTGTCGAGGCCGTCGAGCATCTCGCGCGTGAGGATGCCGTCGACTTCGGTGATGACGGCGCCGGTGGATTCGAACGCTTTCGCCGCCTTGACCGCGACCTCGCGCACCGGCTTCTCCAGCGCCATTCCGGTGCCGGGATCGAGCATCAGGCCGATGCGGAGTTTGCGCGGGGACTTTTCCAATCCCCTCCAGTTGAGCGGTTCGGCGGGCAGACTCATGCCGTCGCGCCGGTCGGGCCTTGCGATCACGCTCATCATCAGCGCGCAATCGTCGACCGTGCGGGTCATCGGGCCGGCGACGCGGCCGACATAGGTAGGATCGATCGGCACGCGGCCGAAGCTCGGCTTCAATCCGACGAGGCCGCACCAGCCCGCTGGCAGGCGGACCGAGCCGCCAATGTCAGTGCCGAGATGCAAAGGACCATAGCCCGCCGCCGCAGCAGCGCCTGCGCCGGCGCTGGAGCCGCCGGGATTCTTGGAGAGGTCCCAGGGATTGCGCGCGAGCGTGTGGAAAGAGGACAGCCCCGAGGACAGCATGCCGTAATCGGGCATGGTGGTCTTGGTGAAGATGATCGCGCCGGCCTCGCGCAAGCGCGCGGCGGGCGGAGCATCCTTCTCGGCCGGCACGAGCTTGACGCTCGCGGCCCCCAGCGGCACCGGCACGCCCTTGGTCGCGATGTTGTCCTTCACCGTGACAGGCACGCCGTCGAGCGCCCCGGACGGCTCGCCCCCGTTCCAGCGCGCGGTCGAGGCCGCTGCGGCCTCGCGCGCGCTGTCGGGATCGAACGCATAGAGCGCCTTCAGGTGCGGCTCCCACGCAGCGACGTGCGCGAGCACGTCCTCCAGCACCTCGCTCGGCGAGAACTGCTTGGCGCGATAGCCTGCGATCAGGTCGACCGCGGAGAGATCGTGCAGCGAGGTGACCGCCTCTTCGACGCTCTTTTTCTGCATTGCTAAACTACCGGCATGCGCGTTTCGATGATCCGCGCGAACATGCTGGCGCCGATCGGCAGGATCTTGTCGTCGAGCACATAGCCGGGATTGTGCACGGGCACTGAACCGTCATGACCGACCCAGAAATAGGCGCCGGGAATGGTCTTCAGCATGTCGGCAAAGTCTTCGCTGCCCATCTTCGGCTGGCTGCGGGTGATCACGTTGGCGGGATTGACGACGGTGCGCGCGACCTCCTCGACCACCTTGGATTGCTCGACCTGGTTGACCAGCACGCCGAAGGTGTCGCGGATGTCGGCCTCGATCTCGCACTGGAAGGTTGCGGCGATGCCGGCGCAGATCGCGCGGATGCGCTGACTGATCAGGGCGCGGACTTCATCCGAGAAGGTGCGGATGGTGCCGCAGAGATGCGCTTCGCCGGGGATGACGTTGTAGGCGGATCCGGCGTGAATCTGCGTGATCGAGACGACGGCGGCCTGCAGCGGATCGACGTTGCGGCTGACGACGGTCTGGATCGCCTGCGCCAGCGTGGTCGCGATGATCACCGCGTCCTTGGAGCGCTCGGGCATCGCGCCATGCGCGCCATAGCCGGTGATGCGGAGGTCGAAGAAGTCGGCGCCGGCCATCGCCGGCCCGGGCAGGATCGCGATCTCGCCGTGGTTGAGGTCAGGCGCGTTGTGCAGGCCGTAGAGCTCGTCGCAGGGGAATTTCTCGAACAGGCCGTCCTTGATCATGGCGCGGGCGCCGCCAAGGCCTTCCTCGGCCGGCTGGAAGATCAGGTGCACGGTGCCGTCAAAGTTCCTGGTCTCGGCGAGGTAGCGCGCGGTGCCGAGCAGCATGGTGGTGTGGCCGTCATGGCCGCAGCCGTGGAAGCGGCCGGGAACGGTCGAACGCCATTTCAGATTGGTGTTCTCCTCCATCGGCAGCGCGTCCATGTCGGCGCGCAGGCCGATGCGCTTGCCGCTCGAACCCTTGCCCTTGATGATTCCGATGACGCCGGTGCCGCCAAGACCCCGATGCACCTCGATGCCCCAGCTCTTCAGCTTGTCGGCGACGATGCCGGAGGTGCGGACCTCCTCGAAGCCGATCTCGGGGTGGGCGTGGAGGTCGCGGCGGATGGCGGTGAGTTCTTCGGCGTAGCCGTCGATGCGGTCGATGGTGGGCATGGGACCTGTCCGGTTAGCGTGAAGGGGGCGTGAAAACGGGGCCATTCGGCTTGATACGGATGCCCGGCCGCAGGCGCGTCCAGGGCAGCGAAGCGGTGTCGGCCGGCATCGCGCCGGGCGCGGCGCAGATCATCAGCTTTTCCGCGATCGGCTCGAAATCGGCGCGGAAATGCACCGAGCTCTTGTTGACCAGAATTTTCTCTGCGGTCGGCTCGATGCCGACATAGCGATACATCGCCTGATCGGCGAGCTGCGCCTTGTGCGAGGAGACGACGACGCGGACATCGCCGATGCGCAAGGCTGCGGACGGGCCCATCTCCATCTCGCGGCCGCCATAATAGGGACCGGGCGCGATGAAGCGGCCGTCGGACAGCTTTTCGACGACGAAGGTCTCGGTGTAGGGCTCGTCGCCGGGAATGCCGGACTTGCCGCCGAGCGAGAGCGTGATGGTGGCGCCGACGCCGGCCGCATGCGCGGCCTTGGCCGAGACCGGATCGTAGATCGCGCCGGTCGCCGCGCTGGCCTTGTTGCGCACCAGCGCGCGGAGCATGCCTGTCGTGTCGGAATCGCCGCCGGCGCCGGGATTGTCCTGGGTGTCGGCGATGATGATCGGCTTGTTCGCGCTCTTCGCAAGTTCCATGGCGTGGCGCACGCCGTCATCGGGCGACCAGATCTTGCCGTCAAAATCGTCCTCGTGACTTTCGATCAGCTTGACGATCGCGTCCGCTGCGCGATCGGCGTCGGCTTGCGTCTTTCCGTAGGCGAACACGCTCGGGCCGCAATCGCGAAAATCGGCGGCGGGGAAGCCCGGCGCGAAAGAGAGTGTCGGAACCGCGTCGCTCTCAAGCGCGGCCAGTTTTTCGTAGATGCCCTTGGTGGGAAAGTCATTGGTGCATTGCCAACTGATCGCGATCAGGAACGGCAATTGCCGGAACGACTTTGCGAAACGCTGCTTCGTCTTCAGCAGCAGCGCGAGGTGCTTTGCGGAGGCGCGGCCGGTTTGAGCCATGTCGACATGCGGATAGGTGCGGTAGGCAATCAGCGCATCCGCGTGTTCCATCATTGCGGGCGTAACGTTGGCGTGCAGGTCAAGGCTCGCGACCAGCGGAATGTCCTTGCCGATGACGCGGCGCACGCGCGCCAAGATCTCGCCTTCGCCGTCGTCGAGATGCTCGGTCACCATGGCGCCGTGCAAGTCGAGATAGACGGCATCGATCGGGCCGGCAGCCGCGATGCCGTCGACCATTACCCTCACGATACGCTCGAAGGCATCCTTGGTGACGTGCGCGGATGGGCTAGCACCGCAGGCAATGGTCGGAACGAGTTCCCAGCCGTTGGCTTCAGCGCTATCGACGAAACCGGCGAGGCCGACATTGATGCGCCGCATCACTTTCAGCACGTCGGCACCTTCAGTCATCGCCGGCCAGCCGCCGCCATGCTGGAAGTCCGCGAAAGTCGCCTTCGTCGGCGCGAAGGTGTTGGTCTCGTGCAGGAAGCCGCCGACGGCGATACGTGTCATCAATTCCAATCCAGTCGATCAGGAATGCGGGACGTTAGCCCCGCCGCTGAGGCAAGAGCAAGGTGGGAAGCACTCGCGCCATGCATGGCCTCAAGCTGTTTTGGGAATGCTTGCCCCGGTCACCGTCGCAATGACGGGAGGAGAGACTTATGCCGTGGCCGCCGCACCTTCCGACGCCGGCCGGAAGTTCGCGAAGTCCCAGTCGCGCCCGGGTGCCGCATCCAGAAGTGCCCTGGTGTATGCTTCCTGCGGATGCGTCAGCACTTCGGCGGCCGGGCCCTGCTCGACGACGCGGCCGTGCTGCATCACCACGACGTCGTCGCAGATTTGCGCTGCGACGCGCAGATCGTGGGTGATGAACAGGATGGCGATGCCGAGCCGCTTCTGGATCTCGTCGAACAGTTCCAGCACCTGCGCCTGCACGGAGACGTCGAGCGCCGAGACCGCTTCGTCCGCCACCAGCACATCCGGATCGAGCGCGAGCGCGCGCGCGATCGCGATGCGCTGGCGCTGGCCGCCGGAGAACTGGTGCGGATAGCGCGACACCGCGTCGGCCGGCAGGCCGACGAGCTCGAGCAGTTCGCGCGCCCGCTTCATCGCATCGGCATGCGAGGTGCCGTAATTGATCGGACCTTCCGCGATGCTCTCGCCGACGGTGACGCGCGGGTTGAGCGAGCGGTAGGGATCCTGGAACACGATCTGGATCTTCTGCCGGTGCGGCTGGAGCAGGCGGCGCGAGATATCGGAGATCTCGCGGCCGGCGAGCCGCACGCCGCCGGAGGTCGGATCGATCAGGCGCACGATGCAACGCGCGACCGTCGACTTGCCGGAGCCGCTTTCGCCGACGATGCCGAGCGTGCGGCCTTTGCGCAGCGTAAGCGTGACCTTGTCGGCGGCGACGACCTCGCGGCCTTTGCCGAAGAAGGCGCGCTCCTTATAAACCTTGCTGAGGTCGTTGGCCTCGAGCACGACCGGCTCCTTGCTCTCCTCGCGTGGCGGCCGCGGCACCAGGCTCGGAACCGACGCCAGCAAATTGCGGGTGTAGTCCATCGTCGGGTTGCGCAGCACGGTTTCAAGCGGACCGGTTTCGACCAGGCGACCCTGCCGCATGACCGCGACGCGGTCGGCGATCTCCGCGACGACGCCCATGTCGTGGGTGATGAACAGCACCGCGGTGCCGTGATCGCGCTGGAGGTCGCGGATCAGGGTCAAAATCTGCTTCTGCGTGGTGACGTCGAGCGCGGTGGTCGGCTCGTCCGCGATCAGCAGCTTCGGCTCCAGCACCAGCGCCATCGCGATCATGATGCGTTGGCGCTGGCCGCCGGAGAGGCGGTGCGGGTAGGAGGCGAAGATGCGCTCGACCTGGGGCAGGCGCACTTGCTCCATCATGTCGAGGATGCGCTTCTTGCGCGCTCGTGCGTCGAGATCGGTGTGGGCCCGCAGGACCTCGTCGATCTGGCGGCCGACCGGCACGACCGGATTGAGCGCGGTCATCGGCTCCTGGAAAATCATCGCCATCTGCGTCGCGCGCAGCTGGCGCAGGCGGCGATCGGCCGCGGTGAGGATCTCCTCGCCGACGAGCTTGACGCTACCGCTGGTCGGAACCAGCGTGCCCTTCGGCAGCAGGCCCATCGTGGTGAGCGAGGTCACCGACTTGCCCGAGCCGCTTTCGCCGACGAGACAGAGCGTCTCGCCCTTGCTGACCTGGATCGAGATGCCGTCGATGATCTTCGGCCCGCCCGGCTTCTTGCCGACGGAGACGACGAGGTTGTTGATGTCGAGAATAGGGTTGGTCATCAGGTCACTCCGACGTCATTGCGAGGAGCGAAGCGACGAAGCAATCCAGAAACCTTTCTGCAGAGGCAGACTGGATTGCTTCGCTTCGCTCGCAATGACGGAACGTGGGGCAAAGCCGGCGATCATCACTTGCCCTCCCGCTGCTTCATGCGGGGATCGAGCGCGTCGCGGGCGGCATCGCCGATCAGGTTGATGCTGAGAATGGCGATCGAGAGCAGCAGGCCGGGCCAGAAGATCAGCGTCGGCTTGAGCTGAAAATACTGGCGGCCCTCGGCCATGATGTTGCCCCAGGTCGGCGTCTCCGGCGAGATGCCGGCGCCGAGGAAAGAGAGGATTGCCTCGGTGAGGATGGCGGAGGCGCAGACATAGGTGCCCTGGACGATCAGCGGCGCGATCGTGTTCGGCATCAGATGCCGCCACATGATCTTCGGCAGCGACGAGCCGACCGAGATCGCGGCTTCGACGTAAGGCTCCTCGCGAGCCGAAAGCACGACCGAGCGCACCAGGCGGGCCACGCGCGGAATCTCGGGGATGGTGATCGCGATCAGCACGGTCCAGATGCTGGCGCCGGACAGCGAGACCACGGCGATTGCGAGCAAAATGCTCGGCATCGCCATCAGGCCGTCCATGACGCGCATCAGCACCGAGTCGATGATCTTGAAGAAGCCGGAGACGAGGCCGATCGCGAGTCCAATGACGATCGACAGGATTGCCGAGCCAATGCCGATCAGCAGCGAGATGCGGCCGCCATAGATGACGCGCGATAGCAGGTCACGGCCGTAGGCGTCGGTGCCGAGCAGGAATTGAGCGGATGCGGGCTTCAGACGTTGCGATGGCGCAAGCTGGATCGGATCATGCGGCGCAATCAGCGGCGCCAGGATCGAGATCAGCACGATCAGTGCGAGCAACACCGTCGCCGTGGCGATGATCGGCGTCGAGGTGAGGAAGCCGAAACGCGGCCGCAGCGGCGACGTGATCGGAATGGAGGACTGGGGAAGGGTATCGACCGACATTGTTGCTATCCTTGCCTCAGTACCGGATCCGGGGATCGAGCAGCGTGTAGGCGACGTCGATCAGGAGATTGACGACGACGTAGATCAGTGACGTCAGCAGGATCATCGCCTGGATCACCGGATAGTCGCGCGCCAGCACCGCATCCACGGTGAGGCGGCCGATGCCGGGGATGTTGAACACGCTCTCGGTAACGACGACGCCGGAGATCAGGAGCGCAAAGCCGGTGCCGATCACGGTGATCACGGGCACGGCGGCGTTGCGCAGTGCGTGCCGCATCATGACTGCGACCTCGTTGATGCCTTTGGCGCGCGCGGTGCGGACATAGTCCTCACCGAGCACGTCGAGCATCGCCGCGCGCGTCATGCGCGCGATCAGCGCGACGTAGATGAAGGAGAGCGCGCAGGTCGGCAGAATGATGCGCTCGAAGAACGGGCCGAAGCCGGCCGAGATGCTCTTGAAGCCCTGCACCGGCACCCAGTGCAGGTCGATCGCAAACACCTCGATCAGGACGTAGCCGATCACGAACACCGGCACCGAGAAGCCGAGTACGGAGAGGCCCATCACGAAGCGGTCGATCCAGGTGCCGTGCTTCCAGGCCGCGATGACCCCGAGGGGAACGGCGACGACGACGGCGAGGATGATGGTCGACAGCGCGATCGAGATCGACGGCTCGACGCGCTGCCCGATCATCTTCATGACCGGCAGGTTGGAGATCAGGGACGTTCCGAGATCGCCGTGCAGCAGCTTGCCGACCCAGGTGATGAACTGCACGATCAGCGGCTCGTTGAGACCGAGCGAGGCGCGGATGCGCTCCAGCCGTTCCGGCGTCGCGTTGTCGCCGGCGAGAATCGCGGCGGGATCGCCCGGCGTCAGCCGCAGCAGCAGGAACACGAACAGCGCCACGACACCCATCACAGGCACCGCCGCCAGAACGCGGCGAATGAGATAACCTAACATGCACCTATCTCCGGCTGCGGAATGTGTGGGGCCGAGAGGCGCCCGTGGATTCGGTCGTGTCTATCATGCGCGCCTGTCGCTCGGGCTGGAAGACCCGTCCTCTCGGGGCAAATTGTGTGCCAAGGGCAGGGCGGTCGCAAGGGCTGCCCCGCATCGATTTGCAACCATTCAGGATGCACGGCGTATCCCGCGCTCAACCGCAAGTTCTCCGTGGAGTGAGGGGCGCGCACCACCGGCATCATGTTGGGCATCATCGGCCGTAGCCCGGCCCAGGGAATAACGCGAGATGTCTCGACCGCCGGAAAATTGCTGCGCACCCAGTCGACGATAAGAGTGCGTTGACGCGCAGCCCGGACTCGAAGTCTTTCTTGTCGCGATAGATGTGGAGGATGCCGCGGCGTTCGAGATCGAAATCGATGCCTTCACGCGTCACGATCTCGAACAGGTGCTTGCGGGCAGAATCGTGCCATCTCTCTCCAGATCGTCCGGACGATACAGTCCTTTTGCCTGAGAGTTTCCGGGGCGGTTGCTCCGCCGGCGCCGCAATGAAAGCCAGAGGCTTTCGTTGCGATCTCTCCCGCATGATCGCGTGGACCATCGAGCAGTACGATGCGTCTTTTTTTTAGACAAGGCTAAATTTCAACCGCCGCTGCCAATGCGTTGTGCAGTGCGAAGTCGTTTCAGTTTACGCGAGCGTTGCCAGCAGTCCCGCCATCAGGCGCCCGCGTTCAACCAGGCTATCGACCTCGATGAACTCCTCGAGCGTGTGGCCATTGCCGCCGCGCACGCCAAGGCCATCAAGCGACGGAATTCCCATCGCGCCAGTGAAGTTGGCGTCGGAGCCGCCGCCGGAACTCGCATGCGGTAATTCCGCGCCGAGAGATTTGGCGATGCCGCGCGCCTTTTCATACAGCGCCAGGGTGCCGGCATTCGGCTCCCACACCGGCCGCGTCACGCCGCGCGTGACTTTGAAGGTCACGTCGTTCGCCGTACCTGATAGTGCCAGCATTCGCTCGACGCCGCGGTCGAGATCGGCTTGCCGCTTGGCCATGGAGAGCGCTTCGCCGGTTGCGGTCGTTGCAACGCAATTGACCCACTGTCCGCCATGCACGACGCCGACGGAAAAGGTGCAGTCCTCCGTCGTCATCGCGTCGATCGCCAGAATCTGCCGTGCCATCTCGCGGATCGCCGAGCGCCCCGCAGACAATGTCGCGCCGGCGTGGCTCGGTCGGCCCGTCGCCTCGAGATTAAATCGCGCGATGGCGTAACGTCCGGTGGTGACGCCGTTGTCGGCACGGCCGGGCTCGGGCACCAGCACGTATTTGTTGCGCGCTGCCTCCGCCTCGATGATGTCTCGCGTCGAGGGCGTGCCGACTTCCTCGTCCGGCGTGAACAGAATGGTGATCGGCAGCGGCGTGGTGAAGGACGCGCGCGCCAGCTGCCGGATCGCTTCCAGCGAGAGATAGTTGCCGCCCTTCATGTCGTAGATACCGGGGCCGTAGCACTTGTTGCCCTCGCGGCGCCATTTCAGCTTCTCGATGGTGCCGACCGGGTGAACGGTATCCATGTGCCCGGCGATCAGGATGCCTGGCTCGCCTTGCCGCGGATGCGGGAAGCGGGCGCGGATGACGCCGCCAAAGCCCTGACGGCCGGCGATGCGCTCGATGGTCGCACCCATGATGGCCATATCCCGCGCTGCGATATCGAGCATGCGGTTGACCGCGCCTGCGTCCCAGGTCGGGCTCTCGCACTCCACCCAGGTGCGCAGGCCCTCGAGCATCGCCTCGGAATCGAAGGGAAGATTGGCTGGATTCATCTCAATGTCTCTCAAGCTTCGAAAGTTGGAACGCGCATTGCATCAGCGCGAGCAGGATAAGCGGGGAGAGTTGTAGAGCCAAACCGATCTTTGTGGAGCCCGTGCGTGCGATGCCATGGGCTGCACCGAAACCGGATTGACGCGCTCAAGACTGTCTGCAAGTCTCGAAAGATAAAGGCATTGCATGAGGTTAGTTCGCCTAAAGAACGAACCGAATGCTCAACCGATAACCCGCCTTTGAACAGTTTCACGTCAGGAGAAACTTTCTATGTTGAGCTTGATGCGCCGGGGGCGTCGCGCGTTCGCCTCCAAACTTGCGCTGTCGGTCTTCGCGCTCGCAACTGCAATCGCCTCACCGGTGTTTGCAGCGGGCAAGACCATCACCGCGGTGATGCACTCGGATCTGCGCATCATCGATCCGATCTTCACCACTGCCTACATCACGCGCGACCATGGCTACATGGTCTATGACACACTGATCGCGACGGATTCGAACTTCAAGATCCAGCCGCAGATGGCGGACTGGAAGATCTCCGACGACAAGCTCACCTACACCTTCACGCTGCGCGATGGCCTGAAGTGGCATGACGGCACGCCGGTGACGGCGGAAGACTGCGTCGCCTCGCTGAAGCGCTGGGCCGCCGTCGACGGCATGGGCCAGCAGATGATGACCTTCACGGCCAGCATCGAGGCGACCGACGCCAAGACCATCACGCTGAAGCTGAAGGAGCCCTACGGTCTGGTGCTCGACTCGATCGGCAAGCCATCGTCGCGCGTGGCCTTCATGATGCCGAAGCGCCTGGCCGAGACGCCGCCGGACAAGCAGATCCCGGAGCAGATCGGCTCGGGTCCGTTCAAGTTCGTGCAGGGCGAATTCCAGCCCGGCGTGAAGGCGGTCTACGAGAAGAACACCGACTACGTGCCGCGCAAGGAGCCGTCGAGCTGGACTGCCGGCGGCAAGGTGGTGAAGGTCGACCGCGTCGAGTGGATCACCATGCCGGACTCGCAGACGGCGGTGAACGCACTGCAATCGGGCGACATCGACTTCATGGAAGTGCCGCCGTGGGATCTGCTGCCGATACTGGAGGGCAATGCCGATCTCAAGGTCGAGACGCTCAACAAGTTCGGCTACCAAACTCTCGGTCGCATGAACTTCCTCTATCCGCCCTTCGACAATCCGAAGATCCGTCGTGCGGCCTTCCTGGCGATGAACCAGAAAGACGTGCTCGACGCGCTGGTCGGCAATCCAAAATACTACAAGATCTGCGGCGCCTTCTTCATCTGCGACACGCCGTTCGCGACCGATGTCGGTTCGGAATCGCTGGTCAAGGGTAACGGCATGGCGGAAGCCAAGAAGCTGCTCGCCGAGTCCGGCTATGACGGCACGCCCGTCGTGGTGATGGTGCCCGGCGACGTCGTGACGCTGAAGGCGCAGCCGACGGTCGCGGTGCAACTGCTCCGCGAGGCCGGCTTCAAGGTCGATGCGCAAGCGACCGACTGGCAGACCGTGGTGAGTCGTCGCGCCAGCCAGAAGCCCCCGAAGGAGGGCGGCTGGAACATGTTCTTCACCAACTGGGTCAGCGCCGACGTGTCCAACCCGATCTCCAATCTCTCGATCGGCGGCCAGGGCAAGAAGGGCGGCTGGTTCGGCTGGGCGGAAGACGCCAAGATCGAGAAACTCAAGGACGACTTCGTCCGCGCTGGCTCGCTCGACGATCAGAAGAAGATCGCGACCGAGATCCAGAAGGAAGCCTATGACCAGGTGATCTACGTGCCGCTCGGCCAGTACCTGGCGCCGAGCGCATGGCGGAAGTCGCTGTCCGGCGTGCTCGACGGCCCGGCGACCCCCGTGTTCTGGAACATCGACAAGTCCGAGTAAGACAGGTCGGCTTAGGGAAAGGTGCATCCTGCACCTTTCCCTTGCTATCACGCGGCGCCGCTGTCATGAGCGGCGCCGTTTTCTTTGGTTGCCCTGTGTCAGCGAGAGCCGGGGAGCCTTCAAGTCTTCCGATTCCCATCATTGCTATTTGCCGCGTGCGAACCGCGGCGCATCGCCCGAAAGCGCAGTGCAGGATTTCAGCGCCAGCAAGTGCAGTCCGGATCAGGGCGCCTCTCAGCAGTGGCTGTCGCGGAGACGTTCAAGGCCTTCGCTTGCGAAGGGCGGTGTGAAGGCGGGTTGCTTTGCGCCAGCAGCCTTCCGCTGCGCCTCTGTCGGTTCCGACGCGTGATCGGCTTCGTTGCGTTTCGGTTCCATGACGTGGCCTTTCGAAAATGCTGCAGGACAACATCGAGGCGCCTGCGAAGTTCCTCACACGATGGGGCGATGATGCGGCTTGAACAGCCGTCCCTTCTCCACCACCAGAACGATCGCGAGCGCTGCAAGCGTCGACAGAAAGAATCCGATCGAGAACGGCAGCAGCGTGCCGTCAAAACTCTGGCCGATCACTGTTCCGACCACGATGCCGATCAGCGTCGTGATCGAGCCGTAGAGCGAGGAGGCGGTGCCGGCGATGCGGCCCTGCGGCTCCATCGCGAGCGCGGTGAAATTGGCGACCATCATGCCGAACGAGAACATCATCAGCGCCGACAGCACCATGAACAGGGGCAGCGGCAGCACGCCGAGGATCTCGGTCACCAGCATCACGCCGGCCACCGCGGTGTAGAGCGTCAACGCACCATGTGAGATCACGCGCATGCCGAGCGTGCCGACAAATCTGGCATTGAGGAAACCTGCGATGGCTGTGCCGGCCGCGATCGCCGCAAAGGCGAGCGGAAAATAGCGGCCGAGGTGATAGATCCCGGTAAACACCTGCTGCGCGGAGAATACGAAGGCGAACAGCGCGCCCATGACGGCTCCGGCGGCCGTCGCATAGCCGATGGTCTGCCGGTTGGTGACGGTCTGGCGGAAGGCCGAGAGCACGTCGGCCGGCGCGAGCGACCTGCGCTCGGTCTCGGGCAACGTCTCCGGAAGCCGCCACACGCTCCACGCCAGCGCGAGCACGCCATAGAGCATCAGCACGACGAAGATGCCGCGCCATTGCGTGACCAGCAGCACCGCCTGTCCGAACGAGGGTGCGATCACGGGCACGGCGATGAAAATCATCATCGCAAGCGACATCACGCTCGCCATGCGGCGGCCGGCATAACAGTCGCGCACGATCGAGGTCGCGATCACGCGCGTCGCGGAGGTGCCGAGGCCCTGAAGCGCGCGGGCGAGCAGCAGCGTCTCGAATGAGGGCGCCGCCACCGCCAGCACGCTCGCCACAGCATAGACAGCCATGCCGCCGAGCAGCACCGGCCGGCGCCCGAACCGATCCGACAATGGACCCATGACGAACTGGCCGGCGCCGAAGCCGATCAGGAAGGTCGACAGCACGAGCTGCAGATGGTTGGCGTTGGGAATGTCAAAGGCCGCCCCGATATTGGGCAGTGCCGGCAGCATCATGTCCATCGCGAGCGGATTCAGCGCCATGATGGACGCGATCACGACAACAAATTCGGGAAACCCCATCGGACGGTGTCCGGAAGACACCCAGTCGTCGGCATTGACGTCGGACAAGCAGCTCACCCCTGATTTCAGAGGCCATATCTAATGTCCATGCTGCATCGCACAACCCATGTTTCGGGATGGCTGTCAGGCGGGTCGGGGGACGGACAACAGATGGTGAAGACACGCGGTTTGGAAACCAGGGGTTCACCATGACAGCGGCAACGGTGCATCGGGGAGATGAATCCGCAACGCATCCTGTCCAATGTGGTCTAACCGGGCGCCGGATCAGGCGGCGCAGAGGGAACTTAGGGAACAGGCAGGGTAGACGTGTCCGACATCACCGGAACAGCACGATGGTCGGGACCGCCGGCCGAGATGGCCGGCAAGCGCAACGCCTGGCTTGCCTGCCTGATCGCGCTGGTGGCGGTGCTGGTGCTCGGCAATCTCGCCAACGATACCGCGCTCAATATGAATTACGGCTGGGACGTCCGCGTCAACTGCGCCGCCGTCGATGCGCATGTCGATGGGCTCGATCCGTACTACGTGAAAAATCTGAAGGGGACCAAGCTTTCCTATCCCTATCTGCCGGCGACGCTGGATGTCTTCCGTCCTCTGTGCGCGGGCGGCTTTCTCGTGGGTCATCACAGGGGCGTCTTTCTCGTCCTCGCCTTGCTTTGCGGCCTGCTGTTGCCCGGTCTTGGCCGGCCACGCAGCTTGCGTGACGTCGGGCTCAGGGGGCTCTGCGCGCTCGGCGCCTTCGTCGGCTTCGAATGGGTTTTGGCCTCGGGGAATTTTGCGGTCCTGGATGGCATCCTGACCGCCGCCGCGCTTGCGCTTCTGCTTCGTCCCGCGGGACACGACGATCGACATGACATCGCTCGTGTCGCTGGCGCCGCGTTGCTCGGTCTCGTGATGTCGTTCAAGCTGGTGTTCTGCCCGGTGCTGGCCGCGCTTTATCTCTTGCCGCTGCCGCGTCGGCGGAAGTTCGTCCTGATCATGGTGGCGGGCTTCAGCTTCGTGCTCCCGATCCTGGTCTCGATCGCGGTCCATCCAGACCTGATGTCGAGCTGGTTGCTCTCGATCACGGGAGGGATCCCCGATCAGCATTCGGTCCAGATCGATGGAACCAATCCGTCGCTGCTGATGCTGGCGCAAACTATCCTGGACCGCGTTGGACTTGCCGAGAGCAAGCCGATCGTGTTTGCCATCTATGCGCTGGCGGCGACCGCGTTCGTACTGGCGCCGCTCGGCTGGTTGCTGCTGCGTGCGATCCACGACAATGAGGGATCGTTGCCAATACGCCTCGACCGCTGGCTGATCGATCACCCGCAAGCAGCGATGCGGATCACAGTGCTCGCGATGTATGGACTTTATCTGTGCGCGCCGCGTCTCAAGGAATATGCCTTCTTCGAACTAGCGGTCTACGCCGCCGTTCTCATCGTCGATCTTCCGGCCGCGGCCCTTGCAGCCGTCCTGATCATCGGCGTTGCCGTTCCAACGCTGGTCTCGATCACGGGGAATGCGATCGAGGGCGGTTTTATCCAGCTCGCGGTCGCGCTCGCCTGCTTCTGGATCATGCTGTGGGCGCAGTCGGCGTCGTCAGCTCAAATGGTGCGGGCAGCCGGGGTCGAACCGGCACGGCGCTTGCGCACCGAGGGATTTTAAGTCCTACGTGGTCTAGCTAAGTTCGTTGAAATCGTTAAGTTATTTTCGGCCGTATCATCGCTGTGTAAGTTCTTGTGTAACTCCACAGCTTCCCGATTTCTCGCGCTGAAGAGGCCGAATCGAGCCGCTTGGCATTGAAGCTCGGTCATCTTAAACGAGTCTTAAGCTGGCGAAACCTGTATGCCCTTCCGTGCAGTCGCTAGTGTTGCAAATAATGCATGGGGCTTCTGGACCAGTTCGCCTCGCGGCGTAGATAATTCCTTGACGTATACACTTGCTGGACTCATAGACTCCTTATCGCTTTCGGAATTGGTTTTTCGGCGAAGACAGGGGCCGCTCCAAACGGCCCCTGTTGCTTTATCGACTGATGCTGATCGAGAGGAAGACTCTCAACCGGCCCAGCAATAAGGCGAGTGTGCCACGAAGGTTCATGGTTCTCGCTTTCTTCTTTGGTTTTTCTGACGTTGCGACCATGTGCCTTGCGGCAAGTCGATCCTAACATGCCGTTTCGGTTCTGCCGCTGCCAGTCGCGCGGGAGATTGGCTTGGCAGGCTGTGAGGGCAACTCCCAAGCAACAACACACCAAAGCTGTAGGACATTCCCGTCGCTTATTTGCGTCCAGGGCGGTTGGCTGACAATGCCTGCATCATGCCGATGCGAGCGTGCATGATCGGCCCTCGATCCTCGGCCGCCATGACCAGTACCGTCGTGGCGGTTTGCCATTCCGGCCTTTTGTGCGCTGCCTTCGATAGTTTCATGATGTAGTTGGCCGCATCCTTCAAGGTGACCAGCTTCCTCCCATCGGGTAGCACGATCGGATCGTCAAATTTTCGGCTCCAGGGCAAAGGCTAGCCCTTCTGCCGGAGGTCGAGTGGCATAACCTGCACGAACTCCACCGGCAAGCCGGTAATCTGCCCGGCGACGATCGAGAGGTGCAGCGCGAACCGCTCTTCGATCTCGCCGGCAAGGGCTTCGGTGCGGGCTGACATGTATAGGATGCAGTCGGCGACCTCCTCAAAAGCGGCCCCGAGGAATAGCCGGTCGAAATTCTGCGCTCCAACAATCAAGCTCATGCGTGCCTGAATCGCCTGCTGCTGAACTTCGCTGAGTTTCATGTGGTCGACTGCACCTGACTTATCAACATCCGCCACGGACAGTAGCCGTCGGCTGTTCCGGTCTCAACCCGTGGCGTTGTTTGCGTCAGGCTTGATGAGCCGCTCAGATGGAGAATGCCCTGGCGTCGTAAACCCAATGCACGGCTGCACTACTGGACGATCGGTCGGCCGTCGACTGCAAAAGCCGCGGGGTTCAAAACGGTCCTCGTCTACTGCGTAGGGCCGCCTGACCGTGATCCACGGCCTCGCTGCTGGCACCATGCGGCGCTGTCGCTCGACACGCTGCCTGACTGGGCTGGTACGATATCTGCGCCCACCTGAAATGTACGGCATGTGGCAGCGTGGGCTGGGTCGATCCCCGACCAAATTGGCCGGAGATCATCGATTTCAATAAAGGTGTGGGCTAGCGCCTTAGCCGCTGCGGCCTAAGCCGACACGTCGGCTTAAACCATGCCAGACCACTTGCCGGCTCGCGACATGGCGCTCAAGCCCCTTGCCCGCAGGGTGCCGAAGGCAGGGCTTGAACGACGGGGCGTGAGCTGGCCGCTTGCGTGAGGGATTACAGCCCGCAGGGCGGAGACGACCTAGCTTTTAATTGACGGAGATCTGATCGGCTCCGGGCGAAGCCCTGAAGCCCGGCCGAAGGCCACGCCCGGTTCTGCACCATAACAAGCAACTAAACCTCGGTAATCGCGTTCATCTGTTCGGAGACTTCCAAAGCCTTGTTCCGAATGGCCGGTGAGCCCAATGGCCAACGCGCTTGTCGTACGCAATGGCACCGACTTGGCGAAGCGCATCAAAGCGCTTCACGCGGCGCAATACGTTCGAATGTCTACCGACTATCAACGCTACTCGATTGAGAACCAAGCTGCTGCCATCGCCGCTTACGCTCAGCAGCACAATCTCATAATCGTTCATACCTACAGGGACGAAGGCCGCAGTGGCCTGCGCATCAGGACGCGGCCAGGGTTGACGGAGCTTATAGAGGATGTGCGATTGGGTCGTGCGGACTTCGATCATGTCCTTGTTTACGACGTAAGCCGCTGGGGACGTTTTCAGGATGTCGATGAAAGCGCCCACTACGAATTCATTTGCAAGCAGAACGGCATCAAGGTCGTTTATTGCGCCGAGCAATTTGACAACGACGGCAGCCTGCTTTCGAGCATCGTCAAGAACATCAAGCGCGTAATGGCCGCGGAGTTCAGTCGGGAGCTGTCAGTCAAGGTGCACACGGGACAGTCCCGGGTCGCGAGCCTCGGATTCCGGGTCGGGGGTCCTCCCACTTTTGGAGTGCACCGAACTCTGGTCGGCGAAGACCGGCGTTCGAAGGGGCGGTTGGAGAAGGGCGAAGCGAAGTCCTTGAAAACCGATCGTGTGCGCCTGGCTCTGGGGTCGCCCGAGGAGACAACGATCGTCAGGTGGATATTCCACCAATTCGTTGCCGAGAAGAAAACTGACATCGCCATCGCGCGCGAACTTAACCAGGGGCGCATCGCCAACCAACACGATCGGCCGTGGACCGACGGGATGATTCATCGGATCCTCTGCAATGAGAATTACATCGGCCACATCGTTTATAACCGAACGTCTCGGCGGCTCGGGCAGAAGCTTGTCAACAATCCTCTCGACCGTTGGATTCGGAGTGACCTCGTTACCGAACCAATTGTTGATCGAGACATTTTTGCGGAAGCCCAGAAGATCATGGCTGACCGCTATGTCAGCGTCTCCGAAGACGAGATGCTCAAGCGGCTGCGCTTGCTTCTAAAGCGCAAGGGCCAGTTGACGAGCAGCGTCATCAAGGCCGCACCAGGTATGCCGAGCGTGGCGTGTTACATCATGCATTTCGGGACGCTGCGAAAGGCGTTCGACATGATCGGCTACACGTCGCCTCGCGATTGTGACTGGATCGACAGTAAGCAACATTGGTTGGACGTTGTGGAAACGCAGGCCAATGAGCTGAAGGTAGCGCTGAAGCAAATGGTGGGGAAGAAAGTTTGTGTCGACAAGGGAAAGGCCTCTTTGGTGGTCGACGGCAAAGCCCGCATCCATATCCAAATAGCGAGGCAGACGAAGAGGCGTCCGAACCACGCTCCGGTTTGGCGCGTCTATCGCAGGCGAGATCAGTCGGGCTTACTGGTAATAATGCGGCTCAATGAGACCAACCGCGCGATCATGGATTACCTCCTCTTGCCGGCGGCAAAGTTGACGCGGCGCTATCTCCGTTTCTCCGCTCGGGGCGACGAGCGCGGGGCGACACGTGTCGGGACGGTGAAGGCCTTGGCCGCCGCCGTAAAAGGACAATTAAGGGGATCACTTCGCAGGCATGCATCTAAAAGCCGAACCATCCGTGCCGCACCAACCAATTGAGAGCGGCAGCAAGCCCAGCGGCAATCCACCCGCTCCAGAAAAGAGACCCCAAATTCAATCTCGAATATCTGCTCCTTCGTATGCCTGAGGGGGACGAGGTATGGTGGATGTCGCAGCTGATAGCGCGATATTTCGGGGGCGGGGGAAGCAAGGCCAAAGCTTCGCCGTATCGCTTAACAATCTGCTCGAACCTTGTGGCTTAACTTTCACTTTTGGGCCTCACAACGCGGCATATCGCGATCTGATGCGCGAAAGTCTAAGTGCGGGTGATGGCACCGGGGTGAAAGTGAAGATTGTCGACTCCGGACTTTCGTCGTCGGCAAGCATGACGCCGAAATCGAGGACGAATATTGTTGATCCGGCCAATCCTACCGACGTCGACGACCACAGAGGGCACGGCACAGCCGTAGCAGAGATCATTCATGCCATGGCACCAAGGGCGGAGTTATTGATTTACAAGGTGGTGAAAGGGACACAGCCCATTACCGAATGGGACGTGCTCGCGGCCCTTTGCGACGATGAGTCTGCAGATGTGATCAACCTCAGCCTCGCGTTCGGCCTGCGTTCAAGAAATTGTGCACAGTGCGGACGGCAATCTCATTCCTCGCGATCAATTGTGTTTGAAGGGACGCTTCGCCAGTTGACCAAGGTCAGCCAGGACACGCTCATCGTGGCAGCTGCCGGTAACGGCGGTGTCAACCCGCTAGTTTATCCGGCTCGGTTTCGCGAGGCTGTTGCCATCGGTGCGCTGGATAGCACGGCAACAAGATCTTCAACCAGCAATTACGGCAACGTAGACCACAAGCAGGCAGCTCACGGCAGTTTGTTCTTCGCACCGGGCGGTTCGGGAGCAGAATCGGTCGGGTCGACAAGTAATGGCGCGTCCTACAACGGCACGTCTTTTGCGGCTGCTTACGCCAGCGGTTTGATAGCAAAGCTTAAGTCAGATCCAAGCTACGCTGGCAACGCTTCCCACCTATTGCAGATGGTGCGAAAGCAAGCGAACCAGAATCCGGCTATGACCGGTTTCGTTTCCGCTGATCACGGTAACGGACTCGTCCAGCTCTAACTGACGGAGAGCGAACGGGCATGGGCGCCGTTAAAAGCCGAGCAACGTAAGAAACGTTTTCACCGTTGCAGGCAATCCTTCGCTTTTCCTCAAGATACCGATGGCGCGATTTTCAGGTGGGTGCTCGACCGCTCCGATGGCACAAGCATTGTGGACGGGCCGCGGAGCGCTGAGCGCGTCGCGTCCGTGAACAAGAGGATGCTCAAGGCAAACTTTCTGATCTCCAGCGAATCGGGCGGGACTGCCGAGCATGGGGACGTAAAGGGAGTCCAGGAGCGGATCCTGGACAGATAACGTTGATCCACATGAGGTCGAGGGAAATTGAAGGTTGTGCCCCGCGTCAGTCAGCTTTTCAGTCGCAGGAACGGAGCAATTGAAAGGATCGTTAGCCGCGACAATGACATTGGCCATCGTCGACTGGGCGGCGCTCGGTGATGGTTGTTGCGGTTGGAGGACTACTATCCCGCCGCCTGAATTCCGGGCAATCGTAACATTAGTCAATGAAAAGTTTGTCCCGAATATCCCCCCACCGCTTTTCGCTTTGTTTCCGGCAAGAATGGCGTTCCCCAGTTCGGTCTTCCCGATGGTATTGATGAATATGGCGCCACCGCTACTTGCCGCTTGATTGTCCACGAAAATTGCTCTCGCAAACTGCACTTTGTCTATGTTGACATCGACGCCGCCTCCAACAGTACCAGCGGTATTGGCGGTGAACAAAACGCCGCTTCCCGTGAGTTCATTTTCGCGGGTGCTGCCATCACCTGCGAAAACAAGGGCTCCACCATTATCCCCGGCCTTGTTGCGCCTGAATTTGACGTAATCAAGCTTCAAGGCGAGCTTGTTTCCAAAACCGTGCGCAGAGATGGCGCCGCCAGCCTGCAATGCCTGGTTAGTTTCGAATGTGGTGCTGCGGATGATCGCTAGGCCATCCGCTACGTCGATCGCACCACCGTCCGTGGCCCGGTTGCTGGCGAAATGGCTGTCAGTAATCAGAACCGATCCCGATAGAGAAAGCGCGCCGCCATACACTCCCTGGTTCGATGTAAAAGAACTCTTATGTATCTCAATTCCAGAATGCCAGACGATGTTGTCGCTGTTGTCATCGACCTCGACGTTCGTGAGTCGCGCGGTTCCTGACGTTCCGTTCATCTGCGAGAGAGGAGAGCCATTGTTCCGGGTCAATGAGACGTCTGTCAGTTCAACGGTTCGCGCAGTAATCACCTTGCCCCGGTTGTCGTCGAACACGCTGCCTCCCGAAGCTGTGAGCGTGTCTACATAGTAGGGGGCGTCCGAGTCTTCGGTCAGCACGTTCTGCAAGCGAACGGATCCGGCTTTTGCCGAGACGACACTACCGAGGGTATTGTTCTGCGCTCCCTGGATATGCAGGTTTCTGAGGGTAATTTCGACCTGCGGCGAGTTTGCCTGTAAAATGCCTACGGCATGATTGCCATCCAGGATGTATCCGCCCGTTCCATCAATGTCGACAGAACGGGTGAGCACGTGTTGACTTGTCATTTTGATATGACGGTCGGAACAGGTGAAGGTGATGCGACCGCCGATGGCCAGCGCTTCCTGTAGGTTGGTGCCCGGACCAAGCGCTACATCCACGCCGCAGACCGATACCGTTGCATCGGCATACGCAGCGCCGGCGACAAACGTGGCAAAGACCAAGACAGCCGTAGGAGCAATTAGCCTATTGAAAGAGTACATAGCGCGGCTGATCCACGTTGGAGAAATCGAGGAGCACTGATCGCGTATCACCAGGGCGTCGGATCGTGATCTGTCCGCCGCCGGAGCTCTGAAGTATGTCTCCGTCGTACAGAGGCCAATCGCCGAGATCGGCCTGTTTAGCGCCGTTCACCTCCAAGATGCCGCTCTTATCTGAGTCGTGCGCGTGGGCATCGACATCGATGAGCAGGTCGTCTTGCCGCCAGGAGTTAAAGTGCACTGGCGCGATGTCATCGGTATTGGCGGCTGCCGCCGACCAGCTCTGGAAGTTGTTGGTATTTCGAGCGATCATCTGGCTTACGAAATCCGCAAATGCCAACCCTTCCGCATCGACAACTTCAAAGAAACCCCATTTCGCACGGAGCTTATCTTCCGATCGATACAGCATCATGTAAAAAGGTGGTGCATCCGCGAATACCGGACAGCGGCTGGAGTCGATGAAGTGGACACCTGCAGGATAAGAACCTGAGATGAAGCAAAACTCCGGGTCTGCTGGGATGACAAAATTGGTGCCGCAGGCAAACCCGTTCCTCACACAGAGGTTATGGTCAAAGGTGATTGGTAAGGGGTCCGTAGGAAGGTCTTTCTTCCACTTGGTGAGTGTTCCCTCAAACCGAATAAAATCCCGGTAGGTCTGTTCAAGCACCGTCGTGGATTTCGGGAAGAAGAACGTGGGCACGCCCGCGCCCCGATTCTCGTCTTTCAGCCAAAGATGGAAGGGGGCGACCTCGAGATCGATGGGTGACGCGATCAGCAACTTTTGTGCGAAGTCGGTGCTCGTGCCGCCTGCGCTCACCATCCAGCCTTTGCCGCTCGACGTGATTTCCCAACCAGCATGATGGATGCGCTGCTCGTACGGCACCGATTTGTTGATGGCTACATCGAGGATCAAGTTTGGGGGCCGGTAGTCGGAAGTCGCTTCGATGGTCATTTGGCCGATTGACCATATGCTGATCCGCTGATCTGGTAGCGCCTGGGTCTGACCACTCCAAAGCAGCATGGCGGCGATCAAGTGGTCGGCGCTTCCTTGCAATTGGAAGATGGATGTTCCGTCGTTGAAAACTGTGTTTGAGCCCGCGAGCCTCCTGAACGGGACGATGCGCCGCCCAAGATTGCTCGATTGCGCCGTTTTCGCTGACACCATGTCCAACGCTATGTGCGCGGCCGTCTTAAGCGTGGCATCATCGGAAAAATCGTAGATGTTCAAGAGTGCGCTCACGCTCAAACGCGCATAGGGGCGAGCGTTGTATTCAACAAAGTCTTCTTTCGAGATCTTCTGAATCCGCTTGAGAAGCCACTCTTTGATCTCCGTGTTGTAATCCTCGAAAATCTTGCGGTCGTCTTTGTCGCTCAACTGCCCTATAATTCGCTTGTTGGTCAAATACTGAGACGTATTGATCATGAAAAGATGATTTTCCGTCTCGGGTACTCGCATCGAATTCAGGCTGGCAGACGCAAGGCCTGCGGCGACGAGGGCACCTTGCAACGCTCCGACGACGACTTGGCCGGCAGGACTCGCTGCAGCCAGCAACGCGGGTGCCGCGACGAGGATGGTAATGGCGAGGAACGCGAGCAACCACTTCAGCAGGCCGCCCATGTCGTCGAAGAGACCTCGATCGTAAAATTTGACCGCGTCGGCGCGGTCCTGAGCCGAACCCGTGGTCGTGTTGGTGTTTCCGCAACCTCCAAAAATTGGGTAGCTGTCGGCCTGCAGCTCGCCGCTGATCGTCAGCAAATCATCGAGATGCGAGATCGTCGTGGCGTCGAACGCCATGGCTTCTTTGCGCTCATTCAGGTTGACCAGGCGCACAAGCTGGTAGACAGCCATGTCCCAGTCGCCGGTCGTCGTGCCTAACGCGAAGCATGGAGCGCCGTCGGTTCCTGGGTCTCCCACCCGGACCCGGCTCTGCAGCGTCTGGTTTATCTCAGCCATGAGGCAACCCTGATCGAGGTTGAACTCAACCGTTAGCAGCCGCGGGTTTGGATTGGGGGTGAACTGAACGGGCGTCGTCGAGCCGAGTGGTGGCGAGGGAATCAAGACGATGTTATTGCAACTTGGTGTGGCGCCGCCGCCCGGACCGTACAGCAGAGCAAACCGCTGATTGATGTCGTAGACTATTTCGGCGTCGCTCGTCGTAGATGGAATCTGCAGTTCTTCGTAGATGTTACCTGATCCGTCTTTGTTAAAAAGCACTGTGATCTGACATGCGACGAACGGCTTCCGAGCGAGCACTGAAACCTTCGCGATGAGGGCCGGATAGACATCGCCGTTTGGCTTGCCATCGCCGTTTTTCTTCAAGCTGGCATCAAAAAAATCGAGTTCCTTCCCGCACGCTTGATTGTCGAGGACGACTTTAGCTCGGTCTTCGAACTGCTGGTTTGCATCCTTGCCGTTCGTAGGGATGACTGCAAACTTTACCCCATAGTTGGCGTCATGCACAAAGTCATCGGCCTTCGAGCCGCCTAAACTCAATCCGATCAATGTTGCTGCCAAGCAGATCCGAACCAACAAGGTCATTCTCGAAAAGTTCGGGTGCATTGAAAACGTCGCCTTGTTGCAAAGGAAATAACGTTGTCGGGCGTCGACGTGTCCAGCGAGCGCCGGCTGCGAACGAAAGTTCGCATTGCGATCTTTCGTTGACGGTTGCGAAAAACATAATGAGCAGACGACGATCTCCGTAGAATAGGCTAGTCGAAAACCGTGGCGTCTTTGGTGAAATTCTTCACATATGGGGGTGCGGCGATTTGCGGCATGGCCAAATTATTTTTTCGCCCTTGCACAGAATGTCTGACGGTTGATGCGAATTTGTAATCCTGCATTTTGTACTCGCAAGTCGTGGATTTGTTTCTTGTTAATTCTTGGGCCGAGCGGTCATCGTAGAGCTTTGGACTTATCGCCAGTGTCGGTCAGTAGAGACGAAAAAGAAATTTCCAACGCTTCGCAGGCGAGAATAAGTCGCCCGATGGAAATGCGATTTACGCCGCGCTCGTACTTCTGAAGCTGCTGAAATGACGTGCCGACCGCCGCGGCCAAGGTCTCCTGAGACATTCCTGCGCGTTGGCGCTGTGTCCGGAGATTTGCCGCGACACGGCGATCAATCAAAGTGGCACGCAGTGGCTGACTCATGCTCTCTTGACCCTCGATATGGTCGAAGGACTTACTTGAAATGCGCGGGCTATATGTGACTGTGGCTCGCCAGATAGTTTCCGGCCGAGCACCTCGCGGCGCTGTTCAAGCGTGAGCTTTGGCTTTCTGCCGAACTTGACGCCATTGGCACGGGCCCGTTCACGGCCAGCTCGGGTTCGCCTCATAATGTCATCCCACACCCTGTGGTCGAAATATCCTTGCAAAGCGGCGAACAATTCCGACAATCCATCGGTCGGCTTAATCCAAGGCTGGGCTAGGGACTTGCATACTGCACCTCTTTCCTCGATTTCGTGTAGCACTGAGAGCAACCGGAATGGTCCAATCCTGGTAAGCCGATCAAACGCCGGCACGATAACGACATCACCGCTCCTAATCTTTTTCAGAAGGCGATTGAACATGCGCCGGTCGTGCTTCATGCCGCTCTCTTTCTCGAAAAAGAGAACCTCGCAGCCAGCAGCCTTTAACTCATCTATCTGTATGTCCAGCTCTTGAGCCGGGGTGCTGACGCGCGCATAGCCGAAGACGGTCATATCACTATGCCTCCCTTGCAAATGTCCTGACTTTTGCAAGGCCTACGCGGGTGAGAAGCGGCAGCGGGAGCCTAAAAGCACTTTCGCGAGTCCTTTCAGTAATTTGCTTGGTTGACTCGATGACGGAGCGGGTTTTCATTCTCGAATTATTCTGCGCTTTGATCCTGCATTCGTAAATCAGGATTTTCGCTACCGTCCCACGCCGCTGATGAAGTCTTATGCACCACCCGGCGCATCAGCGCGGTACGAGGACATTCATGCGTTCTTCGAGATATTTTGCGTCCAGCCGCGGGCCGGCTGTTCCGAAATGGATTCCGACAATCGTCACGCTGCTCGCGCTCGGCAGCTCCGGCGCCTCAGCCGAGGCTCCCTGGGAGAAATGGCGCAAGCTTTCCGAGCGCGAAAAGACGTTTCTCAAGACCGTGTTTGCGGGCGATGAGGCCAAGGCCGATGAGTACGTCAAAGTCGCGGGCATCAACGTCAACTCACTGGCGGGCGAACCTCTCTCGGTCTGGTTCTATCGCATCGGGGCGGAGGACGGTCCCCGCACACCCTTCGTTCGGGATGTGAAGGTCCAGCGCATCGTCTTCGAACATTTCCGGCAGAACCCCAACCCGACCAATGTCGACGAGACCTACCTCGACCGATTCTGCAATTACGCACCGTTTCCGCCGATGGGGACCGACATCCAGGTGGAAACTGCGCAACGTCCGTACATGGAAACCATGGCGACCGGCTTTCAGTCGCTGTTGAGGTACGGACTGCGCGACAAGGTCCTGATCAATGCAATTTTTCAGGGTTGCATGAAGGCGCTCAGGCCTACGCAATACTTCTACCAGAACGTCCTGTCGCCAATGGTCAAGGCGGGAGCCGACATCAATGCGGGCGTGCCGCAGCGCCCCATCGAGGGCGCCATGGAAAGCTTCAACCCGGACCTGGTGGAAGGTCTGGTGCGCGACCGCGCCCAGGTCACGATGCCGGTGAAAGGCGGCTGTGCCGGTGCAGCCAACCTTTACGGCTATCTCTATGCCAACCTGCGCAGGTACGACCGCGAAAAGCTGCTCAGGATCGTCCGTGCGCTCACTGCGGGCGGCCTTTCGCCAACCGCGAAGGCGGCGGTGAGCTACAATGGCCAATGCCATAACAGCTCCTTGTACGACGTGGCCGTTGACGCGGGTGATCTCGATCTCGCGAGACAAATCAAAGAGGCGGGGGGCAGCGCGACCGCTGCGGCCGACGTTCCCGTGGCACCGGTTAAAATGGCCTCAACCCCAGCTACGACGACAGCGCCAACCCAAATCGGAAGCTGGAGCATTTCAACCGGCGCGGATGGTCGCCCCGTCGCGGCAACGACCGCAGTAAAGGCCGCAACCAGCGAAACCGGACCGTTGCAGGCCTTGCGGCTCGAATGCGTCGCAGGCGGCAGACTTGAATACGTGCCGGTGACGGCAAAGAGCGGCCCCGCGCGGGCGCTCTGGCTGAACGGCGCCGACGATAATCTCAACGAGCTGCGTCTCACCAATGGCCGGGCTGCGGGTGCCTTTGCCGCGAACCTGTCCAGGGAGTTCGGTACGTCCGAGGCGAACATCCGGCGCAACGGCACGGCCGACAATTGGGTCATGGAAATGACTGTCGATGATAGCAACTCGCCAATGTCCAACATGCAGATGAACGGGTTTTCACAGATGCGCAGTTACATGCTCGCGCACTGCAAGAGCTAACACAGGGGGACGAATAACATGCGCTATGCCTCGATAGGATTTCACATTCTGATGGTGTTGCTTCTGGTGCTCGCGTTCACGGGCGCGTTCTCGCCGCCTCGAACGGGCAACATGATGCAGGACAACGGCGCCACCATCATGCCGGCCATCGGCATTATCACCCTCTGGATCGTCGGTGCGATCGTCCTTCGCGTCGTGCGGCGGTTATCCAAATCCTGAGACTGGCATGAGCAAATTCAGAAACTGCCTTTGTCTGTTCGCGCTCGCGGGATTCCTGGCGGGGTGCGACCGCGCGGGTACGGAGGATCGCCTGAAAGCTGCCATGGACTTGATTGGCTCCCAGTACGGCTATGTTCTGCAGTACTATGATGTCTCGTACGAGACCGGCGGGGATGCCACGCTGAAGGCCACATCGAAAGGCAGGGGCTCGCGGGTCTTGTGGATGCGGGAGCCTGAGAAATGCAGGTTCGTGCTCGTGCAGCAACCCGAGAGCGCAGATATGAACGAGGCGTCTTTCGACTTCAACAAGCTGCGCAAGGCTGAAGTCTACACCACCATATCGGGCACCCGGCGCCTGGTGTATCTGACCGGCGAGGACAATGGCTACACGGTCCATACCCAAGGTTCTCGGGATCAGTCCGACAAAAAGGCGCCCATTGCCAATCTAGTGCCCGTGGAAGTGCCCGAGTTTCTTGAGCGTGTGACCGCGTTCCAGGAGAAAATGTGCGGGATCAAGCCGTAGTTGTGTTCGAGGGCAATAAAAGGGTTTCCGCACGGCTTTCGTTTGCCTGACAATTCGCGGGCCGAGGTTCCCTAACGCGAGAAGTGCATTGTTCGGTGCTTTGCCAAGCGGAGACACCTATCCGTCGCATCGGCGGCGTTGCAGGCGGCTCGCGTAAAGACTTTTTTTGTTGACCCGGAGCGTTCTCTCTTGGAGGCTTAGGGCGTGACCTTAAAGCTGGCCGCGCGGCTCTGCCTGAGGTTGACGTGGCTGGCGTTGATCCTGGTACGAGAATGTCTAGCCGTTTTTCTGCGGCTGCTTGAGTTCTTCCTTGCGGGCGTCCGAGCATCTACAACCCACGGCTCGGCGCGATGGTCGAGCGCCTGGGAAATCTTCCGAAGTGGGGCCCTCGGTCGATGCGGACTCATTGTCGGAAAGACCTGGGGACGCTTCATCCGCTATAAAGCCGAGGGATTTGTCCTGCTCTTCGCCCCCACGCGCACGGGCAAGGGTTATTCCGTGGTGATACCGAACCTGCTGGAGTATTCGGGCTCGATTATCGTGATCGATATCAAGGGCGAGAATCACGCGATCACTTCGCGCGCACGGTCGCTTCGTGGGCCGGTCTGGACCCTGAACGTCATGAACCCGGCACAATCGGACGGGTTCAACCCGCTGGACATGATCCAGGTCGGGACGTGGCATGAAGCCGACGATGCCAAGCAACTTGCCGATCTTCTTATTATTCCCACGTTTGATGGTGAGCACTGGGACGAAAAGGCCCGTGCCCTTCTCGGCACGATTCTCCTGTACGTGTGCCACAAGTATGCCGACCAGCCCGAACTCCGCACGCTGGCCCAGGTGAGAGCACTGGCCGCCCAGGACTGGCCCGGCCTTGAGGCATTGCTTCTGGACGCCATGAGCATGAAATCCATCAGCCTGCACGAGGAGGCCACGAGCCTCCTTTCCATGGAAAAGAGCGACGAGCTGAAATCGATCAAGTCTACGGTCGACAAGGCGACCGGCATCTGGTCGCTCGACAAGCCCGCCGGCATCGTCTCGTCCCGGTCGGATTTCCGGTTTGAGGACCTCAACCGGGGAGTCGCAACGGTCTACGTCATGGTACCCGAGGAAAAGCTTACCATCTACCGCGGCTTCCTGCGGGCGATCATCGGCTGCGCTCTCATCGCCATGACAAGGCAGAAGCAGCAGGTCCCGAAGAAGAAAACGTTGCTCCTGCTCGACGAGGCGGCGGCCCTTGGCCGACTCCAGCCGATTGAGGACGGGGTCGGCTTTCTTGCCACCTACATGAGAATGATCATGGTGTGGCAGGACCTCGACCAGTTGGAGCGAACCTACAGCCGGGCGCGTTCAATCGTCGCCAACGCCGGATGCAAGGTCGCCTTCAACGTCAGCGACATCGAAACCGCCCGCATGCTGGCGGACAGCATCGGCTACACCACGACACTCAGCCACTCGGCCGGCCGTTCAGAGTCGAACGTCAATACCTTTCGTGGCAATACGACGGAGGGCGTCAGCGAGGCTGCGCGCTATCTGGTCGATCCCGCCGAGATCATGCGCCTTCCCGACCGGTGCGCGGTCATCCTGATGCCGCGCCAGTTGCCGTACCCCATCCTGGCCCGCAAGGTGCGCTACTGGCTTGAGCGCCGCTGGCATTCTCTCTGGGACCGGTGGCGCATCGAGCTGCCGCACGCGAAGTCGCTGGCGCCCGTCACCGCGGACTAGCTCACGGGTGATGGCTTCCAGCAAGTAGCGCGAGCGAAAGTCCGAGTGACGGGCCTGTCTCTTGCCGAGAATCCCTTGCCAGATCGAGATCCCGGCGCTGATGCGTTGCAGGTGCCCGGCCAGGGTCTTCGGCGGCCCGCGAAAGAGGCCGTGCAAGGGCACGGCCAGTTGCCCGGGGCCCTTCGGCGGGTTGGCCTGTGACGCGATTTTTCGGGGTTTCCGGGCGCGGTGCAATTCGCGCACATAGGCCTTCTGCCAGGCCTCAAGGCGTGCTCGGGCCCACGCAGCATTGCCGAGAAGGATTGCGGCATTGCGCTCCGAGCGTTGCCCGCGGGGTCTGATGGTCCGCTTCGCGAACTCGATCGGTCGCCGCTGGCTCCTGCCGAGGTGGATTTCTGGTTCGCGGTCAAGCCGTGCGGCTGCTTGATGACTACGGTGCGACAAAGCCTCGGTTCGTTGCGCGGCCAGAGTCCGATGGTCGACACGAGCAGAGACCCCGACGCGTTCCAGCGCTCGATTCTGATGCTCGGCCCACAGAGCGCGCCACTCAACAAGCGCCTGGTCACTGTTCCATTCGCGGGTTTTCACCCCACGCAATCCCGACGGCGTGGCCTGGCGCAACGTCAGCAGAATGTGGGCGTGGTGATTGTGCGGATGGTCCCCTTTTTCATGCACCGGCGCGTGAATCGCGACATCGGCGACCATGCCACGGCTGACGAAGGCTTCCTGGACGAAGCTTAAAAGCAGTTTCTGCCGCTGGTCGGCATCAAGCTCATGCGGCAGCGCCAGATTGATTTCACGGGCGAGCTGGGCGTCTTTGCGGCCTTCCTGCCGCTCCACGTAATTCCATAATTTCTCGCGCTGGGTCAGGAAGGGCGCCGAGCCGGGCGGCGCCATCACCTCGGCATGAACGACGCCACGGCGCTGGCTGTAGTCGTGGAGCTGGTTGGTTTTATCATCTCGTATGCGCTCGCCTGCACGATACGCCGCAGCGGCAAGCACCGATCGCCCTTGCGACCGCCGGATGATCTGAACTGAGAAGTGATAACTCGCCACGCCGCCCCATTGAGCCAACACGAAATCGCTGTCAACTATTTCAGCGATTTGTCCGACGAAGTTCAGGCGGGTAGGGCTTGCGACCGCTCGTCAGGAACATGGGGCACGCGCACCTATGTCGGCGAAGCCGATGTATAAGTGCGCTATTCTGACTTTCTTGAATTGTCAGTCTTCTCGCAAGAAGCTTGCAATGATCGACAAGAAGAACACACCGTAGGCCACACCGCTCAGAATCTCGATCGAAACCATCAACCTCGCAAAGCTGCTGACCGGAAGGATATCACCGTAGCCAACCGTCGCGATGGTGACGATGCTGAAGTACATCCCAGTCCACACGGAATCTATCGCGGGATTGAACGCGGCCTTGTCGAAGTTAGTGGTGGCCCGGAAAATCACTGCAAACAAGTAGATCGTCAAAGCATACGAGAGAGCCACGTATCCGAGAGTATGCAGTTTTGAGGGATTGAACTTGGCCAAGATTTTCGGGAGCTGGAAAGAGACCCTTTCTTTGTATTCCGGAGCAAAAATGGCAATGGCAGCAAGGAGAGCTAGTAGCAATATAAACGCCCAGAGGGCGGCAATAAAAATCAACGCCAAAATCGATGTTCCAGGAGAACTCGCCAGCCATCCGACAAACGCCAGAAATGCCAAACCGATGAGTGCAATCACGACTTCGATTAACGTGCCCATGTCGTTGTTACCGAATTGACGCCAACATTGGTTGCCTATTCCTGAAATCATCTACCCACGTTATTTAGACGGTAGATTTCCGAGGACTTTGTCGCATCCTTAGCCATGCACCAAGCCACCAAGTTGATGGCATTGGACTTAGCGCTCTTGAAGGTCTCCCAGGTGCCAGCGCCAGCAAGCTCGCACGCGAGCTTCGACTCAAACTCCATGGTGCTAGTGCTCTGCAAATAGAAAGTCTTCCCATCCTGAGAAACGAAGAAGGCGAGCAGCAGCAAATATTTCATTGGCGATCGTCCTACCGATTGAATTGAAGGTTGCGCAGCGTCTGCTCAAGCTGTTGGGAGTCAAGCCGGCTCTTCGCCTCCGGAGATACACCCTGGGGCACTGCAGCGGGGGCAGCGCGGCGGGGTTGCCGGATGCGCGGCGCTGGCCGGAAAGGCGGATTGGCATTCTCTCTAAACGTCGTGAAGTTTTCAGACAGTGGAGGACCCTTTGTTTTGGGAGGCAGCGCCGGAAATTGGACGGCCTCGGGCGCAGGTTTCGGGTCGGGAGTAAAGGCGATCGACAGGATTTCATCGACCTCGTACCAGCCGCCGACGTTTCCGAAGTTTGTACCCAGCGGAAAATTGTAGGTGAAGTTACCCGCTCCATCGAGCCTGATTGTCAATTGGGCGCCGAAGGTCGGCTTGTCGAATGTAACCAGCCCATTGAGTTCATTTTGGTTCGCCGAGTCGATCAACCGGCGAAGCCAGTCGTGGATGCCGAAATCCTGAGCCAGTGCGTGAAGAGTGGATCGAGCATCGGTGCAGTCAATCGGCGGGAGCGCTGGATTCAGGAGGTCATGCCCGCTCACGTAGTAGGTCACAGCGCCGTTTTTCCAGGATTTGATATCCACGCCCGCGCCCGGACCCACAACGCTGAACGTATTGAAGTAAGTCTTTTTGTCGCTTGGCCCTTTTGTCGTTCCCGTCAGACCGGCACGGGCATTGAAGTCCGTATCGACCTTGGGCGTAAGCTGGATCGACATGCTCCAGTGTTCGGGAAATCTCGGCGGGAGGTACTGTCCCGGTGGCGGATCCTTGAATGCCGCCAAGGCATCCCTCAGCTCACACGTGGCGTGAAGCACAATGGCTTTCAGCGGAAGGCTGATGTCGGGCGCCATTGGTGGTGTCGCCACACAACCAAATGCGAGGGCGCAAATACCCACGCTCAACGCTGCTCTACGCCGCATCAGTGAGCCCCCGAGCCTGCTCTACCTTAAGGAGAGATTGGACGAGGGTAAAGCCGTTCTTTCAAACCGAGGTCTTGGGTTCACGCAGCCTGTCTTGACCATCCAGCGAGGCTATCGCTCGCGTCGATAGTCTTTCCTTCGGAGCCTACGTTCGTCTGCGGTATCTCTCTGCGGATCATTGGAAGGAGGCTCCGCGCCTTGTACTGCCCACCAGTCGCTTCGGGAGCGTTCGGCTTCGGACCTTGGGAGTCCGGACGCTCGGTGCGCTTTACTGGACACGCCCAGACTAAACCATTCACGCTCACGGGCGTCAGCCTCGATTGCCTCCCAATAGTCGGCCCGGGTTTCCCGGATTGATCGGTTATAGGCGGGACGCGACCGACCTTGGTCGAACTTCCGGTAATCGATCGTCCGACTTTTCGATCGGGCGCCGGTGCCGTTACGGTATTCGACGGTCTTCGATCGGATGCGGCGGTCGCGGATTTCCATCTCGCGGGCGCTCAGGCCTTCGTGGATGGTCGGTTGCCGGCTGATACCCTGGGCAGCCAGCGACCGGCGGTCGATACGTTCGGACCGGCCGGCACTCTCCAACGCCTCGTTTGCGCATCGCTCCCACAACTCGCGCAACCGTTCGGTCGAGCCCCGTTCGCTCATTCCGCAGACCCGCTTGCCGGTTTCGGGGTCCCGGTCCCGTATGACCAGGTGGACATGAGGATTGTGCCGGTCCTCGCCGTCGTCATGAAAGGCAGCGAGCCAGGACGCACGTCCGAGCGTGATCTGCTCGGCAAACTTCCGCACCAGCGCGGCGTGCTGCGAAGGGTTGAGCTCGCGCGGCAATGCCAGCAGGACCTTGTCGACGAGTCTCGCGTTGGCGCGGTCGGCGTCCTCCTCGCGGCGAATCCAGGATCGCGCCCGGGCCGACTGAGCGGGCATGCGCCCGGCCAGAACCCGGGTACAGGCTGATCGTCTCGTGATGTAGCGAAGGTGGGCGGCAGCGGTGTGAGGCCGTGCCTGCGTGGATTTGCCGATTGCCGCGTGATGCAAACTGTAGATTGCCACGACGCAACTCGAACTGGAGTGCGCGGGTTTCGGAACGAAACCCATAAGTGCGCACTCACGGTATCGCCGAGGCTAGCAGGCCGCCCGGATTGGCGCAATCGCCTCAACCGGCAGGGAAGGCAGGCGGCCCCTGGCCCGGCGATACCGCACGCGCCGGAAGGAGCACCCCGCCCGGCGGAGCCGCAGCGGGGTGAACCGACGGCGCGTCAAGACGGCCGCTACAGGGCCGGATTCGTGGCGAGGGGGCAAGAGGGAAAAGGCGAGACCGCGGAAGCCGGAGTACGGCTTAGGCGTGAGTTTAGAGGTGGACTACTGATCGCACTGCTGGTTGCTCATACCCTTGCCGATAAACCGCTGGCGGGCGTCGGCATCTGCGGCCAGATCAGGGGTCGACAACCGCGGGCAGGCGTGAAGGGCATCCTGAATGCCGGCATAGGAAGTCAGATAGAGCCGAACCCGTGCGCATTTCCTTTCCTTTGGTTCCAGCTCGTACCCTGCCAAACCATACTTCTTGAGGTCGTCTGCGGACTGCCGGGCTTGCTCTCGTTCTTGGAGAGCTCTTTGAAGTCTCGGCGCCCAAACCGTTTCACATCCCGGTGCCCCGATGGACATTGGGTTGGACAGACCGCTGTTAGCCGTCGGCTTTCCGGCAATGGCAATCTGAGCCCGCGCGGGTTGTTGATTAGCCGCTGGTACGGCCGCTCGATCTGCCGGACTCTGATCAACACTTCCACCGGTTGGCCTGTTTGGCTGTTGCGCGAGCGTTAGGGCGGAGTTCTTCACAAAGCCCAGACCCTTCCCCGCCACAGCAACCGCCGACCACTCCCTGTCCTCACTGTTCGTTACGACAATCCGAGCGCCTTTCGTCAACGACTTGACCAACGGTGCGGACGTGCTGGTGCTCGCCCGAACGTTCAGACTGCTTTCGAGCACTACGGTTTGACCATTGGCGGGAGCGGCAAGGACCTTGGGAGGTGGTGTCACTCTCTGAGTTTGTCCGGCAGGTTTCACCGCGCCTGTGGCCGCTTCTCCCGGCAGATTGGCTCGTGGGGCTAACGACGCCTCTTGCTGAATCCCGCGACCACAATGAGGGAAGACCTTGCGTACCCTATCAACAGATCCGAACGGAACCGCCAAGAGCCGCTGTCCATTCGCCGCGAAGGTCAACGCAGCGGACCCTGCCATCACGTTAAGTTGGGCATTGTCAGGGAACATGAAACAGACAGGAGCTCCTTCACCGTTCCCACAAGAGCCTTTGAGATTGATCGCTTTACCCTCGTTCGTCGTAACGGCGAAGTCTAACGCCTGCTCCTTTGATAGCTCCCCCGTTGGCGTCTTGTCGCCCGTGAGTTCTCCAACAAAGGCGCCGGAGATAGAGAACAAGGGTTTGTCTTGGCAGCGAAAAGAAACCATGTAAACGAACGGCCCATCACTGCCAGACCAAACCGGATCACCCGGCTCGGTGCTGATCGTTGCAGCCCGACCGGCGTATTCCCAGCGATCTGCCAGGACATCCTTTGTTGTTCCAGAAGTGATTTCCGGCTTCGCAAACTTATCCGTCGCTGCTTTCGGAACGCATTGAGCGAGCGCGTTTTGTGTTGCCGATTTAAAGCCGCGAAAATCGACCGCATAGCTTTGTCTGGTTCGGAAACTGATGAAGCCGACAACTCCACTACCAGGGCCTAGCTGCTCCGCAACGTCGTTCAGATGCAGATAAAATTGTACGACTGCGTCACCCGTTGCGCTCGCTCCGAGAAGAGGATCGATCGAATACAAAGCAAGGTCGATTTCAGCTTCAGGTGAGCTTGCGTCGTCGCCAATGCCAAGCTTCTTAACTACCCGACCATTTGGCCAAAGGGTAATTGCCAAACTCATCTGCGAGCCGTCACAGGACAGCGAGATTTCTTTGACATCGGGATGCGTTGGCAAGCTCAAGACAGCAGCGGACCGTCCGTTTGCTGTCGCCACCCGCCAGCCTATCGGCGCTATATCGCGCACTGACGGCGGCGGCGCGATAACTGCGTTCTGTCTCACCACAGGACTAGATAACTTGTCGTTGGATTCGTAAGAATTGCTGAACCGGTTACCCAGTTGAGAAAACATGCCGGCGCCTGTCCCCTGGAGCAGAGGAAATAAAATCGCCATGCCGCCGACCATGAGCAGGAATACGCTCAGGTCGATCATCCACCGCCGCATTGCCCCATCCCCCTAGCAGCGCGCTCAACTATCGGCGACGTTCGCGTTCCTCGATCTCAAGCCGCCTCTCTTCCCATTCGGCGGTATTGCGCCCGGTCCGTGCATCGACCTCCGGCAGACCGACATACGGAATGCTGCGCGTAGACGCTTCAACCCGCCACCAAGCATCGCTGCTGTCAATTTGATGCTTTCTCTCGCCAGTTGGCTGAGGCTGTTGCTCAAGCATGTCGTGGCGTGACGGGCTTTGGTCTTGCTGATGAACCTCTTTTCTCCCAGAACGATACCACTCCGGATCCGACTTTTCCTCAGGGGAGTGCCGTTGAGAGCGATCGGTTGAGTCGTTGCTTTCTCTCTCAAGCTGGAGGGGCGCCATTCTGCCGTGATGCTCTCTGCTACGAACCTCGTAGGTGACATCACAATATTCTTTCTCATTCTGCAGAGACTCGCGCGCCGCAGCTTGTTCATGCGCAGGAAGCTCGCGAGCCCGCACAGACTTTAGATACAACTGCTCGTATCGCCCTAGGACAACCTGTTTGTCGTCTCGCGATTTGAGCAACGCGCGCAGATGACTTGCCTGCGCCAGTGCCTGTTTACGGTCATCCGGGTTGAATGGACCTCCCCGCAATCTGCCCAATTTCGTCGGATCGAATTCAAGTCGATCGAGAGTTTCGTCAAGTTCAGCTCGTGTCTGACGCAACAGCGAGCCACCCATTTCAGGATTGCGGAAAACGAGTTCGCTTGTTTTCCGGATGTCGTCGTCGAGCTGGTTTATCTCGCGCTCGACCTTCTCCGTCTGAAGTCTCGCGTATTGGTCGAACTGATCAATACCCCATTCAGGTGTGTTGATGCGTTGCATGATTTGCCTTATGATGCTGGCATAAGATGAAGTCGTTTAAGCGCTTTCTGAGAATTTTAGATTCCGTTGTATCGGCTTTGGAGTATTGGCTGTCGGTTTTTGAAGACATCGTCCTCCTGCCAATCGCATATTTCGAAATGAAAAGGCGGTCTTACTTCGATTTGCCGATGAAATTACGTTTCTCATTGATGCGGTTCGGTCTTAGCAAGCCTTATGATCCGAAGCTCCACCATAACATTCTAAAGAAGCGCAGGGCCAAAATCGAGTACGACGCGCTGGAATTTTTGCAGAAGCCGGATTCCCGGACCAAACATTAAGAGACCCCGGAATTATCCGGGGCCCCAAACGCTATCATTTTGGCCTACCGGTCGTAGGCATAAATCCCGGTATCGAGCCAAAGCCGCACGAATTCGGCACCGGCTGCCACCAAGGATGCGAAGAACATCTTTGGCAGCAGGTCTACGACGCTGCCGATGCCCGGGTCGGCGAGAACCCTTGGCAGGGTGTCCCACCACGCCAAGGCAAGGCAAGTCAGCATGGACGCGGTCACTGCCGTACAGGCATGGCGGATCTGGTTTCTCCGTGAGCTATCGGCAACGATCGAACGGACGCGATTATCAACGCTTTCGCGAAGCCTCGCGGCCAATGCGGTCAAGGTCATGTATTCTCCCACGAGAAACAGGGACAAACGGGATGGATGTCGCTTCGGTCTCGTGGAAGCCTATGATTCAGACTGCCGGTCGGAACTGACGGGGTGGCACGGCTCACCGCGCCCTGGTCAGGCCGGCGTACACCTGGCGGGTTGCAATCAGGGGTTAAATAGCCGATTTTCCATCTTTGGGCGCAGTTTGGGGGCAGGTATCCGGTATGGGACCAAAAGGGTTAGGGCCGCTCGATCCCGTCAACATTGTTGTTGGGCTCGGCAAATTTCTGCGCAACCAGGCCGCCCGACGGCAAATGGAAACGCGGGCGGAAGCTGAACGCCAGCGGCAGGACCAGCAGATTGCCAATCCGCCTACCGTTCACGGCTCGGCCCGCTGGGCGACTCCCGAAGAGGTCGCCGCGGCTGGTTTCCTCAAAAGCGAGGCCGCATTCGATAACGAGAGCAGCTTGCTGCTTGGAGCCATGTCAGGTGAAGCAGGCGACGCACGCGGCTGGCTTTACTGGGATGGCGAAGGCCACTTGCTTACGGTTGCGCCTACGCGATCCGGCAAGAGCACCATGCTCATCATCGCCAACCTGCTGCGTTACCACGGCTCCGCCGTCGTCCTCGACCCCAAGGGAGAACTGTTCGAGAAAACCTCAGCTTGGCGCAAAGCCAACGTCGGACCGGTATTCCGCATCAGCCCGTTTGAGCCAAAAACAGATGGCTTTAATCCGCTATCGACCATTGCAACGCCGAACGATGCCCGCGTGCTCGCGGAGCTGATGATCCAATCAGATCCAAAGGCGTCTGACTTTTTCAAGAAGGACGCCGTTGCCTATTTGACCGCCTTGCTCCTTTTCGTGGTCAACGAGGGCCCGCCTGAGCGGCGCAACATGGCGGAGGTCCGACGGATGTCCGCAAGTCCGCCCGCAGTATTTGGCGAGATTCTCGAACGGATGCAGCAGTCCAAGATTCCGGCCGTTGCAAATGCTGCCAACGTGGTTGCTACAAAATCCCAGGATCGAGGCATTCCGGTACTTCGTGAAACGCTTAACACGGATTTGGGCATTTTCGATGACCCGGGAATAGCGGCGGCAACCGGCAGTTCGGACGTAGATTTTGCAAAGCTGAAAGATGAAGAGGCAACAGTTTATATTACTGTTCCGTTCGACAACATCGATGCTTACGCGTCATTCCTCAAAGTCGTCGCCACATGCGCGCTAAATGCAATGGTTCAAAACAAGCGCCTCCCCAAGTATCGGGTACTGTTCCTGCTCGACGAGTTTCTTTCGCTGGGGCCGTTCAAGAAATTCCAGGATGCGATTCTTACCCACGCAGGCGCCGGGGTCCGCCTTTGGTTCTTCTTGCAGAACCTCGCGAAACTCGAAGAACACTATCCGACGTCCTGGAAGTCCTTCTTCGACGCGACGGTCAAGATATTCTTCGGAACGGACGAGACTTTCACGGGCAAACTGATTTCTGAATTCCTTGGCGATCGCACGGTTGCCTATCGCTCCAGCTCGCTGTCGGCCGGCTTGTCGCGCAACGCAGGTGACAGGTGGACTTCTCAGGACCCGAGCGAATCCCTTACAGTCAACGTCAGCGTCAACATTGCGGGCCGACCGCTACTGACCCCGCCGGAAGTAGTTCGTCTCCTTGCGCCGGTCCTGCCAGATAAGACGCGGCATTCGATTATCACCATCCCACAGGTTCATCCGATTCAGGGGCGACTGGTGCCTTACTTTATCGGCAATAAAGTTTTGGCCCGGATTGGAGAGGCGAAGTAAGCATGGCGCAGTACGCCGCAGCTTCCGACACCGAACTGGATACCGATCGCCTGCCTGGCTTGATGGGCTCGATGTTGGGCTGGTGGCTCATACTCGTATTGAGCACCTGGGTGGGGGTCGCGTTGGGTGCCGCGTTTATCGCCTGTGCAGCCTTCTTTTCCACAGCGCTAACTGCCGGACTCGCCCTGTTCGTTTGGATTCCTGTCTTCGCCGCGATTATTGCCATCGCGGGAGTAATAATTGTGTTCGGGGCGGTTATCGTGCCGCTTGCCGCGACCCTATCCGCCTATTGGAAGCTTCGCTATTCGCGAGCTTTCGCCGTTGGAGATTGGGCCCTCGTCGGGCTTCCGGCCGATCACCCGCTGACACAGATCTTGCAGGACCAGTCAACAAGGCTCGGGCTACCTAAGTGTCCGTCGACGATGACAATCGCCGATACCGCAAACGCTTTCGCTATCCGGGCCTCAAACGAAGTGAGCATCGTCGCGATTGGCGAGCCCTTTCTTCAACACTTAAATCGGGAGGAAGTCGAATTTATCTCAGGCCACGAGCTAGGCCATATTGTTTCCGGCGATGCCCAGCGCATGACGTTTGCCATTGGGTTCCAAGAATTTCTTACGTTTTTCCTTGTTTTCAATGGACTGAAAAGACTCGCTCGTTGCACGCTTGCTATCGTAGCGGAATTGGTGATCAGGGCTCACTCACGGCGTCGTGAATATTTCGCTGACGCCATAGGAGCGGCCTTGACCAGTAAAGAAGCTGCCATCTCGGCGCTTAGGAAGATACATGCCGCGGATTTTGAGCATTCTCGCAAGGAAATGCTTCATTCAGAACAGATGTTCATCGGCGTTGGACGGCTGTTCAAAACCCATCCGACGCTGGAGAAGAGAGTTCGAGCGCTGGAGACAGAAGAATATCTTTCGAAGCTGCCCTTCAGGACCAAGCGTCCGTCTATCGACCAAGGCGTAGCGCATCATGAGGCCGACGCGGCCTTTCGAACGGGCATCTAAGGCAGACAGGGCTTGCAATGCGAAACGTGTATTCAATCCCTGGCCGGTGTTCGCCGGGGGCTGCGCCCCCGGACCCCCGCTAAGAGTGCAGGCGAAGCTGGGCGGTCCGGCAATGCCGGACTTCCAGCTCGATCCCGACGTAGTCGCGCCGGGCTGCGCTCGCCGCGACCAGCGTCGAGCCCGACCCGCAGAACGGGTCGAGCACGACGCCGCCGGGCTGGCAGAACGTGTCGATGAACGGCCGCAAGACTGAAACCGGCTTTTGCGTCGGATGAAGCCTGTTGCCTGTGTAGGACCAGTCGATCACATCGGACAGCGGCGTTGCGGGCAACGCCGCATCGCCCTTGGCGAGCAGGTAGGCCTGCTCGTGCTGGCTCTTCAGGAAGCGGACCGACGAGGCGTAGGCCTTGGGGAAGACCAGGTGGCCCACGATCCGGAAACCCGCCTTGCGCCAGGCGTGCATGAACAGGTCGACCTTGTTCCAGCCGTAGAAGCTGATGCAGAACGAGCCGTCCTTCAGGACCCGGTGCATTTCCCGGAATGCCGGCTCCAGCCAGTCGGGGTTGTTGTCGTTCGCGACGGTCTGGCCGTCGCGCGCGTGATAGTTCACGAGGTAGGGCGGGTCGGTGAGGATGAAATCCACCGAACCGGGAGCCATCTGGCGCATGACCTCGGTGCAGTCGCCGTTGACGACGCGGTTACGGAATGGATTGGCAAGGAGGCTCATTACTGAGCCCCTTGCATCAACGGTTCGGCTTTCCAGTCGATAAAGCTACTGCACAGCGCGAACCAATCGGTCTTGCCAAGTCCGTCGGCAAAGTAGATCGCTTCGGCCTTGCGGATGGCTTCCGCCCGGCCGCCGGCTTCAACCACGATGTGCCATTCATCGTGATCGAAACCGGTTACCAGGAACCGTTGCCGGGTGACGGCGCTCATCGCGCCGCCTCCGGCTTGTCGTTGGTCTTGGCGGTGCGAACGACCAGTCGGCCGTTCAGGGGCATCGCCGTCAGGGTGATGTTGTAGCCTTCGCCGTCCTCGTGGGCCCAAGCGGCGCCGATTTTCGTCCAGAAGGCCGAGTCGCCTTCACCTTCCACCACGAAAACTGAGTGGGTGGGGCGGCTCTTTTGAGTGCGTGTCATTTTGGATTTCTCCCGTTGGTTTTCCGGCCACGCCAATCGCGGCCGTCGGGAGTTCAAAAGGCCGGACGGTTTCAGCGGGCACGCAAGGAGGCTCCGACCGAGGGACCCTCCGGGAAACGGTTGGATGCCTTGCGGGAACGCGCCGTTGGCCTAACTATCCGACGAACTTCTGGCCGCGTTTGCGCAGTGGCCGGGCAACGGGAGTGACAGGACGGCACGAGAGTCGGCCAACCGAGCTACTCGCGTGGGGGTAGGATGTCAGGCCGGATTCAACTAAGATGGCGTGCGGGCGTTTGCGGAAGGCTGCCATACCCCGATGGAGAATGCCTCATGCCGAAGAACATCGTCGTTTATTCCGACGGGACAGGTCAGGACGGGGGCGTTCGCCCAGAGCAGCGCATCAGCAACGTTTATAAGATGTACAGATCGTCCCATGTGCATCCGGACAACGCGATGGATCCCACCGAACAGGTTTGCTTTTATGATCCTGGCTTGGGTACGGACAGCGGAGCAAGCGGCCTCACCGGTGTCATGCGCAAGATTGACAAGCTGCTTCAGTCGGTAACCGGTCGCGGCATCACCAAAAACATGGCCGACTGCTACGAGTTCATTATCAATCACTATGAGGATGGCGACAGGATTTACCTAATTGGCTTCAGTCGTGGCGCATACACCGTCCGCGGCCTTGCCAACACGATCATGCTGTGTGGCATTCCGACAAAGGCCGAGAACGGTTCGCTGCTGCGCTACCGCAAGCAGGTCCATGATATCGCGAGGGAAGCAGTTGAAACCGTCTATGAGCATGGTGCTGGACATGCGCGCGCCGACTATGAGACGGAGCGTGATGAACAGGCCCGGAGGTTCCGCGCAAAGTACGGTTGCAATTTTGTCGGTGAGGATGCCGACAAGGACAGGTCCAACGCGGCGGCCTACTTTGTTGGTGTCTTTGATACAGTCGCGGCGCTCGGCGCGAGCGGCATGCGCAGGTTTTTGATACAGACGGGCTTGACGGTTCTCTTTGGCGGAGTCGCCAGTTTGGCGTCCGCCGTACTCGCAATTTTGCCGTCGCTGGTCGCAAAATACTATCTTGGTTTCGGCTTCTGGTGGCCGGAGCTTGCGATAAGTGCCGCTCTGGTCATTCTGGCGGTTGTTTGGTTTCTGTATCGGCAGCGCGCGCAATACACGAAGACGATCTACGATTTTCCTACCAAGGGTGAAAAACGCTCCCATCAGGCCGAGTGGAAGTCGGAGAACTTCGATCGTCTCCTATCGAGATATGTCGGCACGGCGCGGTCGGCCAACGCCATCGACGAAAGGCGGAAGGATTTTGACCGCGTAACGTGGGGGCAGCCGGACAGTACGCAACTGTCGCAATGCTGGTTTGCGGGCAATCATTCCGACATCGGCGGCAGCTATCCGGAGACGGAGTCACGGCTGTCTGATATCTCGCTACAGTGGATGCTGGAAGAGACCCTTAGGCTGGACCATCCAATCAAATTCGGACCGGTAACTGTCAACGGTGAAGCTGTTGCAGGTACCGGCACCGCCGGAACGCCTTTGAACCTCTACCCCGATGGTAGGAGCGTGCAGCACAGCGAGATCGCAGGTACGCGAGATGCGATTGATGCATTCAGAGAGCGATTGCCCCGCATCCTTCGAGGCCTTCTCGCTCACGCCAACTACGAAATCATAAAGCGATCTATTCTGCCCCAGGCGAACGTTCATCCGACGGTGAAGGACAGGTTTGCGCTGAAGGTGGTTATTGACTGCGCGAAAGATACAGTCGGCGACTACCGCCCGGAAGCGCTTCGTGAGCACGTGGATTTCAAACAATTTTATCCCGATCCGCCGGCGGACGCACCGCCGGCAGGCAGAAGCGAAGAACCAACGCTTCCAACGGACTTTCTCCCGTAAGAGAGTGCTCCTTTTTCGTAATATTGGCGGGTTTACTACATGACTTTGAGGCGTGGCTTAGTTTTGGAGGGCGGCGGCGCAAAAGGTGCTTGGCAATTCGGTGTGCTGAAGGCGCTTGCTGAACGCGGTCTGAAATTTGATGCGGTTTCCGGGACGTCGGTCGGAGCATTGAACAGCGCGATTTGGTGCGCAAATCGGATTGATCTCGGCGAGAGATTATGGAATGAGATGAGCCTTTCGCACGTTTTTCTGCAACGTCCTTGGCTAATTCCCGTTCTTGTTGTTGGCGGTCTAGCGCAGCTCTACCTTGCTTTTCTCAATAGTTTCATTCCGCCGGACGACGCGTTGCCAAAACCCCTCGAATGGTTCTTCTCTGCACTAACCGTGCTTCCAATGTTCATCGCAATGGTGTTGGTGTTTGGAGAGGGGTTGCGCGGCGACCATTGGGTTGGAATGTTGGTGGTAGTTCCAGCGGCCGTCGTGTTATTGGGATTCACATTTTTTAACAGGACTACGATACGCCTCCAGATGTTGTTAGGATTGGCGCTTCTAGCTGGTCAGATGATCGCCACAGATCTTTGGGGCCCAGAACATGAGTTTATTGGCCTTTGGTATTTCTGGGTAGCTCTCGCGCCAGTGTTCTTCTTGGGCTTGGCGTTCCTTATGAGATTCGTGAACCTGAGCTACTTCTCCCCAAAGCCGCTCACAAAAACGATCGAACTCGTCCTGAACTCCGGCCTCAATATACCGTTGTTTGCAACAGCCGCTCGTGAAGTTTTCTCGTATCTCGATCCAGATAATGTTGAATACGTCAAAGAAGACGAAAATTCCGAATATCGCTACCCGCTCTGGCTTTCTACAATGGCAGCAGAGTACAGCCGTATCGACAACATGTCCCTCGTTGAAGCGCGCGAAGGACTGCTCGCGAGCAGTGCGTTGCCATTCGGCATTGTCCCCGCGCGTAGGGACAACAAGCACCGTCGGCTGGTCGACGGAGGGATGGCTGATAACCTTCCATGGTTTCCGTTTATCGAGATGTTTCCTTGCGATGAAATTATCATTATTAAATGCGGGAAGTCGGATGCGTGGGACGATCAGGCTTCAAGGCAACTTTGGCAAATCAAGTGCCGGCTGACTCGTGTGTTAGAAGCAAAAGTTCGCTTACCGCCAGTGACAGAGCCGACGGTCGTACACAATGACCCGCCCATCGAGATCCCGTATCAGGTGCCCAGTCACTGGCCAAGCAAAGTGACCATCATTGCCCCCTCCGAAGACTTGGGAACGTTCAGGACCGGGACTTTGAATTTCTCGAACAAAAGTACGACCAAATGGATGAACGCTGGTTATGAAATGGCAAGAACGGTGCCGCTTTAGGGGTACGAGCTTGGGATCGGATTTTTATTTGTTAGAGCATATTCAGGGAATACGCCGCGCGCCCGAAGCGCGCGGCAAATTTTTCCGCAAAAGAAGCCGGGCCGCGAAGCGGCCCGGCTCGCAGGATGGCCTGACGATTATGCGGCCAGCGCCTCGCGGTCGCCGCGTTGCGGCAACCGCAGCACCTTCGGCAACCAGCCCTTGTCCGCCAGCAACCGCTCGGCAGCTTCGGCCATGGCAGGCTTTTTCAGGTCGGCCAGTTGCTTCGCGGCCTGTTCGGATACGCCTTCGCGCACCGCCTCGACGATGACCGCCTTGGTCACTTGGCCTAGATAGTTGGCAGCGGTGGGCTGCCAATGCCCGGCCATGTCCAGCGAGACCGCCTCGGCCAGCGTGTCGGCGTGTTTCAGGGTAGGGGATGACGTTCCACCCGGCCGCACGACCGCATCAATCGTCAGCGCCGCGCAATGCGCCAGCAGGGACATCAACTGCTCTTGCGCGAACCCTTGCAATACGTCCCAGAGGTCTTGCACATCATCCGGCAGGGACAACGCCAGTGCCGCTTGCCGGTCGCTGCACGCCCGGCCAAGGGGGCTTTCGTCGATGCCCGGCGCAACGCTCGACAGGTACACGGTACGCGCGGTGACCTCAAAGCACGATATCCGGTTGCCGAAATAGAACGTCGAAGCCACCAGCGCATGCACCACCGCGACGAACGCCACGTCCGGACGGTTGGCCACCGCCTCACGTAGCGCCGCCGTGCGGTGCGCGGTGAGTTGGGCCACCAGCTTTTCCGGCAGGGCTGGGGAAGCCTCGCGGCTTTCGGACGACGCTTCTCCTTCGCTTTCGCTGCGAACAGCCGAAACCGGAGCCTCGTCAGCCTTGCGGATGAAACTGCGCTCCACCCGCAAGCCACCATCGAAGCCAAGCGACACGAACGCGCCGCCCGCCGCGATGTCCGCCGGGTCGTAGACCGGCTCGCCTTTCAAAGCCTCAATCGCGGCCTCAAGCTCATTGAGCCGGGATTGCATCGCCTCGGTCATTTCCTCGTTCTCGGCGACCGCGACAAGCTCGTCATATTCCAAGCCCAGCTTCTCAATCCTGCGCTGGTTCTTGGCGCTGAGGTCCGGCTCGGTCGGATAGACCCGGCGCATGTCGCTGGTCGCCCGGTGGTCAAACTCGGGCGTGACCATCACCCACGCCCAGCCTTCGCCGCGAACGCGCTCGGCTTCGCCCTCCAGCTTGCGCAGCACGAGCTTGTCCAGCAACGCCGCATCGGCAAAGTAGCCGCCGTTCTCGTCGTCGAACAAATCCCGGGTGATGATGCCACCGGCACCGGTGTAGTCGTCGGCACCGACGAACCGGGCCCGGCGGTCAGTCGCCGCGACCTGGCCCTCGGTCAGTGCCCGGCGAATGGCATCAGCGTCCTTGTCCCAGCCAAGGCCCTGCCAGACCTCCTGTTGCCGGGCATGGTCGTCGGTGATGGTGAAGGCCATCAACTGCTCAAGGTTCATGTCGCCCCCGCGATACAATGCCATCAGCACCGGGCTGACCGCGCCGAGCTTGAGCCGCTGGCGTACCACCGCCGGGGTAACGCCGAACCGCGCCGCGATGTCGTCCGCCGCCATGCCCTTGTCGTTGTGCAGCAACGCAAAGGCCGCATATTCGTCGGCGGGGTGCATCGCTGACCGGATGACGTTCTCGGCCAGACTGATTTCATGCGCGTCATGCTCGGTATCGAGCACGCACCGGATGAGGTCGGTTTTCTTGATTTGCCTGCGCTTGGCCCGCAGCAACTGCGCCAACCTGCGGCCTTCGCCGATGGTGACGAAATAAAAGCCGGTCTCGCGGCCTTCGCCATCACACTCCGGCTCGACAACGAGGTTTTGCAACATGCCGTTGGCGGCAATGCTGGCGGCCAAGCCCTCGATTTCCGCCGCCGTGTGTTCGACCTTGCGAACATTGCGAGGGGATTTCTTGAGCATGTTCAGCGGCACGAAAATTTCGCTGCCGCTCTTGGTTTGGATTTTCTTGGTCATCTTCATTTCCTTTCGGGTTGAGGTTTCAGCGCAAAAAGCGCGCTGAACCTCTGCCCGTCGGCGAGACCGGGGAGGCAAGTGCAAGGGCGGACGCAGCCGTGGGGTATCGCCCGGTCTGCACAAGCGAAGCGCGGAAGACTGGGGAGACGGCTGCGGCCGAGCGCTCTTGCGCGACCCCTTGCCATGCGCCAGGGGCGGCGCCCCTTAGCTCTTTCTTGCGCGAGGGATCGTTACCGAAGGCCGGGACCTCGGCCCGGCGCGCTTGCGCGTAGAGCCCGGTCAGATCTCCTGACGCGCTATGCCCATTTATGTTTTCCTTGGGCTTTATGATCCATCGAAGTAAGCTGCTCCAATGAACAAGCTGGCTGAATTCATCTCCACCCACCGCGAGCGGTTTGGTGACGTTGATACCAACATCTTCGCGTTCGCGTGGGGGAAGGTAACCAGACGCCTGGAATTTCTGGCAATCATCGAAGCGCGATATCTCGAAGCAAGCGCCGCGTTTATTGCAAACACAGAAGCGGGACGAAAACTGACGAAACCGGGCACCCATCCGGTCACGCCGGAGCAGCATGCGCTGCAAAAGGCGGCGTTGCCTATCGTCACCGATCTCCATCTGCAAATCGAATCTTACTATCTGTTCGCGAAAATCGTCCTCGATGACATCGCGCGGGCCTTCGAGCACTATTTTCGGTCCGGCACGCGGATTGGCGCTTGACTCACACGACGACTTCTCGCGCCGGTTGTCCGACTATGCTGTGGCAAAGGGGCTGACGATTTCCAAGGAGTTGCTGGACGCCGTCGCTGATTTGCGACAGCGCATTAGCGACGTGAGAGACCAGAAAGTCTCGCATGAGAAAAGTCCGCGGACGATGCAGGGAACATCCTGGTCGGCTGGTGGCGGCGCCAGCATCGTGATGCTTCGGCTATATCCGCGAGAAACAGATCCTCAGCAATTTAATTCGGAAGAACTGCCTTCTCTGAGGAAGGCGATCGATAACTACCTCGACCTCGTGGTGGCGTGTGTTGCGGCGAATGAAGCCAAGACCGCACTAACGCTCGATAACAAATAAGTGCCACCGTAGCTACCGACGTCGCCCGACAATTGTCTTGTAGATGGGCATTCCATGATTCTCGTAGCCGCTGTGGGCGAAGAAACGGAGAGAGACCAACCAGTGCTCTGTATCGCCGACGCGTATCGGCTCGATGTGGATACAGTGTAGATGTCCTTTGGATAATGGCGGAGGAGGATCTTGCCGCGGTACGCCGACGTAATAGGGAACATATGGGTACTTTCCCAAAATTAGTGCCGGCAGATCCATGGCGTCAAAACCAAGCAGCCCCAAATGGGCTACCGCCTGGCAGTAGGAGATACGGGCAATTCCCCTCGCGAACGCCGTGTAGTTTATCGTCCCAGTGGCCCGAACCTGCTCCCGCCCCATTTCGGCGGTCTTCTGCATGCTCTCCGGTATCCACCAATAGGCGTGAGCTTGCATGATCTCGAAATTGTGGGTTGGACCCTGGTTGAGCAAGATGCCTGGCAGATTCCAAACCGGCATTATCAGGAAATAGGGGTGTTCTTTCGGGGCGAACGTGCGGACCTCCTCCGTGCCGTCAGCCTTGAGGATTGTGGCGGCCAATTCCGTAGGACGCTGCTTCGGCCGGCGTGATTTCATACCAACGTGAGCGCGGTATTCGTGGAATATCTGCCGGGCGAGATAGCCATCCAAGTAACTCGTTACCTTCTCGCATTCCCCACAACTCGCGGCCTCGATGACCGCCTTTCCGCCTAACGAAAAGGGGATGATGTGCTCGTCCTTCAGCGGGCCAGTAGAGCCGCAATAAATACACCGGCCGCACCCCGGAAACGTTTGTCCCTGAATATCCACTATTTTTCTTGACCCTTTCGGCTCTTCGTCGCCTGCTTTCTAAGGGTTATGACCAGTTCCGGTATGGGCATCGTGGCGAAGTGCTCATCAGGTTTGATCTGATTTCCAGTGCTCCACCGAAACCAAGAAAGTGCTTTTTCAAGGTCAACAAAAAGGGTGGTGCGACGTTTCAACTCGGCGAGAGTAAGAGGCTCCTTGCGCTTAAGCATGTCAGTGCCGTAGGGCATTATTTTCATCTCTCCCCCGTTGAAGTTCGCCAGCATCCCGTGAGCTGCCTCGTTGCGAAGGGCGGACATCTTGGTGGTATAGTTCAGCAATAACCTCCAGTCTCCCAACGTCGCTTCATCTTTGATATTCGCCTTGATAGCAGCGTCGGCCATCTTCAATCGGCTGTCGAAGCCGATGATGCAGAACCAAACGCTTCTGGCGACTGTGAACCGGTTAGGATTCTCAGACTTTGCTACAAGCTGTTGGACAAAAAGTTCGTGGACTGTCTCTTCGGCCATCGCCCATGCCATGAGGCACTCACCGACAGCGTGAACAATCAGGACATTCTGAACGGGCAGACTTGGATTAGTTTGAGGCGTCTCTGGCATAGGCTGCCCCGCGAGTTGAAAGACTTGCCCATATCACCTTTCCCGTGTGCACAATAGGGATCTGGCATGGCTGCTGCTCGTGGGGATACAGTGCGTCGAGGGTAAATTGCAATCAGAGGAAAACCCCACACCGTTTCCGATGTGGGGCAAATAGCCCTGCACCTTGCGGGTCATCAGCTCTCAACGGACTTCGACCATCTCCAAGCGCTGGAGGATGGTTTCCCTTGCCGCGCCAGCGTGCCTCGCCGCTGCTCCGGGAAGAATCGCACAGAGCTACTTCCGTGGTTCAGGCTCGGTTAGGGGATAGTCTCCTTACGCTCGCGGATTACGAGCCGCCCGCTGACGGGTAGGGCGGTCAGTTCGACGTTGAACCCCTTCCCGTCGTCGTGGGGCCAGACCCCGCCGACCTTGGTCCAGAACGCGCTCTCGCCTTCACCGGTCACGACATAGGCTTCGTGACTCGGCTTCTTCGCTTTGGTCGCCATCGTATTCTCCCATTGAGTGACGCCGCAGGGGCATAACCATCCGGGAGACAAAAACGTTATCTGCCGGACATGCCGGCAAGCGGTTGGGGGGTAGTTTAGCAGCAGACGGCGCACACACGAATATCCTGCCAAAATCGGAGCTCACCGATGGGGTAGTTCCGACACACTTTGCCTGACAAAAAAAGATGGCCGTCGAAGGCGGCGCACGGTTCGCACCTTCTATCGGTGCTCTTGCGAACCGGGCAGAGACCAACGGCTCGTCCCGAGACCGGTTAACCAGGCAGCCGCAGGAGTATCAGCATAACGCCGCCGTAGGCGGAATGCGGGACCGACTGCTCCGGCGAAATGAGTTTGTGATGGCAGCGAAAGCCTACACGTTAATACCGAACGAGCGGTGTGCTTCCAGTGAGTAGAACCAGAGCGGGGATTGCGGAAGATTATTGTGATCGAATTGGCTGATTGCGTCGTCAATCGCTTTCTGCTTGAACGGGATATGCATCGCAAAGACCGTGCCGCTTGCAATACGCCGGGAAAATGCTGGAGGCCACAGCTCACTCAAAAGCGCAGGTCTGAAAATCGATGAGAATCCTGTGTACGTCGCGATGATCGGAATTTTGCAGTGGTCAACAGCATATTCGATCTCGAAGGGCACCCAATCCGTATCAAAGCGGGTTGTGGGTCCAATGATGAGAACCATGTTCCGCGAATTATTTAGACGCTCCATCAGACTTCGGCGAAGAGTCTCTTTCGTGCTGGAGTCGCGGACTGCCGCCACCTTGTCGTGGCTATTTATAAACTGGAATTCGATATCGTCGTGCTCATGCCAAGCTTTGAGCATGCGGTAATATCGGATGTCCGACGCAGTTGGATCGGTTGTGCCACCCGCGTGAAATGCGATGTATGTGCCGTTCCGGTAGGCCACTATCGTTTACTCCAGTCGCGTTTGATCTCGCGGATATCAAGCAGATCGAAACAGGCCTCCGGGACAATGATATTGATTTGATTTGGCAAGCCGGCGTTGCGACCAAAATCGACCAACGCGAGCACGATCAGTCGCAAGAGATGCTGGGGTTCGATATTGACACTTGAGCGCCCGTTCCCAATCAAGGGCAACGAGATCGGAGCGCCATTGCCGAAATTTCGGACCGAATGCAGTGCTCCTTTGAGCGCATCCCACAACAGAGGAACGGTCGAGGAGGCTTTCGCGGTCGTCAGATCGGTGCGAGACATCGCGACCAGGAAAACACGATGGGGGCCGTTCGAAATAATCGCGGTCGTCCCTATCGGGTATTGGAGAATAGGTTTGATCGTTCGGTCCGTCTTCTTCGCCGGGATTCCTTGCAGCGCAATATCGACATCGCGACGAAATTTGGAGGAGTCCCCATTGAATATGCGCTCAATAATTTTGCCGTGTAACGACTCTTTTGAAACAACGTGACTGAGCTGGTCCCGGTTGTCTGAACAGCATCTCCGCATCGATAAGTGGAGGCTCTGCCGGGGTTAGGCTGCCGTGCGGAGCGGCAGCGGGGTGAA
>NZ_JBEPTH010000012.1:0-235354 GCF_040549385.1 Bradyrhizobium sp. LB11.1
TCCGCGGGCACAAGATCGATCAGCCTGGATACGACACGGGTCACGTCGTCAATATAGGTGAAGTCGCGGCGCATTTTGCCATGGTTAAAGAGCCGCAGCGGCTTGTTCGCCCTTAGGACGTCGCAACATGACCGGCTCCACGAAAGCGCCGCTAATTCGTCCATCCCGAGCTTAACATGGCAACAGTGCGGCTTTGTCGAGTACGTTGCTGCAACGAGAGCAAGCATATCAACTGAGAAATACATCGCACTCCGGTCATCTTTGGGCACTACCGAGTCCTTATCGAAACACCATCCTTGAACCAGACGGCACCAATTTCAGCGGTAATGACTTGAAGCTCTTCATCAACGGCCGCTTTCTATCGCAGAACCTGACCGGCGTTCAGCGTTATGCCGCGGAAATGGTCAAAGCAATCGATGCATTGCTGGTCTCGGACCAATTGCCCGCCTCGCTTCGGCAGGCCGAATGGGAGTTGCTGGTACCAAGCAATACGAGCGAAACGCTCCGTCTCGACCGAATCAAGATCCGAAAAATTGGACGCCTGACCGGCCATGCTTGGGACCAAATCGATCTTGCACGGGCCGCTGCCCCTGGGCGGCTCATCAGCCTCGCCAACTCCGGTCCTGTGTTCCATCGTGATCACGTCATCGTCATTCATGACGCGCAGGTCTTCCGCCGCCCCGACTTCTTCAGTTGGCGCTACCTGGCCGTGCATCGGACGATGGACAGGCTGCTCGCGAGACGGGCAACGGTCGCGACGGTCTCAGCCTTTTCTCGGAAAGAGTTGGCTGCGATGCTCGGCTTGGCAGAAGCCGACATTCCGATATTCCCAAACAGCGCAGAACATTTCGCGGCCACAACGCCTGACGTAAAAATTCTCGCACGATTAGGGGTTCAACCGCGCAAATACTTCCTTTTTGTAGGTTCCAGAACCAAGAACAAGAACCTCGCCGTTGCGATCGACGCCGCTCGGCTGCTCGGGAGGGGAGACATACCGTTGGTCATTGTGGGAGGCGATAATAGCAGGGTGTTCCAAGACAATTTGGGCGAGACCGATTCGAGCCTGCTTCTTGCCGGACGCCTGACAGACAGCGAGATTGCCGCCCTTTATGCCGACGCATTGGCGTTCGTTTTTCCCTCTCTTTACGAAGGATTCGGGGTACCACCGCTTGAAGCCATGATCTTCGGTTGTCCGGTCATTGCGTCCACCGCTGACGCCGTTGTCGAGACATGCGGTGACGCGGCTGCTTATTTTCGCGCCAGCGATACTCAAGCGCTGAAACAGCTCATGATCGAAAGGCTGGCCGTTGGCGCCATCTCGAATGAGGAGCGCAGAATGCAGCAACATCGCCTCGCATTATACTCATGGCAGAATTCCGCGCGGGCGCTGCTGGATTTTCTAGCGCAACCCCGCGCTTAACGAAGCCTGCTGTGGAGCAAAGTGCGCTCAATTTTTGCGCAGCTTCAAGCCGGAACGCTCACAACACCCGGCGCCGATTGGTTCCTCGACATTGTCAGCCTGGATGAAGCCAGGCGATGATGCACGAACCCTTCGCAACATCACCACATCCCCGCCTAAATATCGCTACGGATCGGTTGGATTGTGACCGCATCAGTTGATGCTCAACCAAGGATGCACGATGTCCAGATCGCCAACGCAATCCTCGGCAGGGCAGCCGTTGAAAGTGCTGCACGTCGCGGAAACGATCCGGGGTGGGATTGCGAGCTACCTGAACGAGTTACATCCGCAGCAGCAAGCGGGCTTCGGTGCCGACAATGTGCATTATGTCGTCCCATCGGATCATCGCAACGACCTCATCGGGGTTGATGACAGCCAGATCACCACGTTCGGGAGATCTGGCCGCAGCGTCTCCGGGTTGTTCCAGATGCTGCGCGCGAGCATGCAAGCGCTCGACGCCTTCCGGCCTGACGTCGTGCATCTCCATTCGTCCTTTGCCGGACTTGTTCTCCGTCCCGCGCTGGCTGCGCGTTCTGAGGCCCCCCGTGTGGTTTATTGCCCGCACGGCTGGGCATTCGCGCGTGAGACCGGCCGCCTGAGCCATCTGGTGACGAAAGCTGCAGAAAATATTCTCGCACGCACGTCGGACCGCATCATCTGCATATCCGGCGATGAATTCAATGAAGCAATTCGAGCGGGAATTCCGGCTGATCGCCTTACTCTGGTGCACAACGGCATCTCCAGGAGCCGCCCGCTGCCCCACTCCGCTGCGGCAGACTGGACTTCAACGAAAGCCAAGGTCCTGTTCATTGGTCGGCTGGACCGACAAAAAGGGTTCGACCTCCTGATCGAAGCGGCCCGATCGCTCGAGGACGTCTTGGATGTGCGCATTGTCGGCGCCTCGGTGATCAGTAAACTCGAAGCCCGCGCGGTTCCCCCCAACGTCTCTCTGCTAGGCTGGCTGGATCGTCAGCAGATTGAGACCCATCTGGAGGCGGCCGACCTCGTCGTCATCCCCTCGCGTTGGGAGGCCTTCGGCCTCGTCGCCCTGGAAGCGATGAGGGCAGCCAAGCCGATCCTGGCCTTTCATAGCGGCGCGTTGCCTGAAATTGTCGTCGACGGTGTCACCGGCGTACTTTGCGAGCCGGTCGCCGTTCAGCCACTCGTCGACGGCTTTCGACGCATGCTCGATCTCGATCTCAAGGTATTAGGTCAGCGCGGTTACGATCGGTTCAAGCAGTTTTATGACGTCCAGAAGACACATCGCCAATTGCAGCAGGTCTATGTCGAACTCCTGGACGACAGAAAGACCCGCGTCGGCGAGACGACCGAACTGCAATCGGATCTCTCGAAGCCCTTTTGAGGCAAGCCGCGGCACACCGGAATTGATCGCGAGTATGATCTAGACGATGGCAGGCCACCGCACCTTGGGTCGCAACAGGCTTCTCTGTATCGCAAGCCTTGTCGCGTCCGTTAATCTATCCGCCCCCGTATGCGCTCAACAGACGCAGCCGCTCGATACCAGATTCCTGATGGGTACCGGTACCCATCAGGGGCTGGGTGGTCCGGTGAGTCCGCGAGGCTACGTGCCTTCCGTGAACATCGGCCAGATCAAGCAGTTGGGCTTCAACGCGTTTCGCGATGATTTTCCCTGGTCTGATTTCGAGTTGGCGGGCCGCCGGATGGGTTTCACGCCGCGGCTCGCCAGGCTGGATGCACAGATCCAGTCCGGCGTCGCCCGCCCACTCCTCATTCTCGCGTTCGGACACCATCTCGTTCCAAATTCCTCACCGCCGACGACCGACGAAGCCCGGCGGCGGTTCGCCGACTATGCGGCTGCGGCAGCCCAATCGGTAGCACCGCAGCACCCGATTTTCGAGCTCTGGAACGAGTGGAATCTGGCAGCGAAGAAAGACGCTGCATTCTCGCCCGAAAACTACCTTGCGCTTGCCCAGGCGACACAACCGGCGGTCAAGCGGGCCGCGCCGAATGCACCTTTCGTGGTCGGCGCGATCGGCGACGATCCGGGTTGGAGCTGGACGGAGAAGATGCTTCAAACCGGAATCCTTCAATACGCCGACGGCGCCTCGATTCATCTTTACAATTTCTGCATGGCGCCGGCGAAGCGCACTTCGACCGAAATTATCGACCGGCTCACGGCGTTTCATCGCCTCGTCGGTCAAGCCAGCGGTAATCCCGACTTTCCCATCTACGTGACCGAGACGGGCTGGACCACGGCAGCGAACAAATGCGGGGTCAGTGAGCAGGCTCAAGCCGACAACACCGCCCAGCTCATCCTGTGGTCGTCGACGGCGGCGCGCTGGCTCAAGGGGATGTGGATCTATGAACTCAAGAACAGTGGCCAGAATCCATCCGAGCTGGAGGACAATTTCGGACTCTATCGTTTCGACAATTCGCCAAAGCCCGTCGCCTGCGCCGCGCGCGGCGCCTGGGCGTTCATCCGTTCCAGTCTGAATGCAGAACGAAGAAGCCTCGCCAGCGGCGTCGCGTCGATTGGAGCGTCGTCGACAACCGGCGGCAAGGTTGCCGTCTGGTCCGAGGACCCGGACCGACATTACGAAGTCCGGCTCAAAGGGGATGTGCCAGGTGCGACCTTTGCTGCGCCGTGCGATTCGGCTGCAAGGCCGGCTTCGGGGGTCTGGATGCCGGTCTCGAGCACACCGGTCCTGATCACCGCCAATCATGCTGCGATTCCCGCACTGGAAATACGGCCGGCGCGGTAGCCGAGATTGCCGACAAGAGGTTGACGCGATGAAAATTCTTATGACGTCCACACTTTATCCGACGCCCCAGGCACCAAAGATCGTCGGTGGAGCCGAGATCTTTGCGCGAAGGTTTGCCGAGGGTCTCGTCCAGCGCGGCGATGAGGTGGAAGTGATACGCGCCGCATCCGCGCCCGAGCAAGCGCGTGAACTATGCAGCGGCATCAACGTCTATTCCGCGCCGGTGCGAAACGTTTATGCGCCATTCGCGGAGCAGAAGAACGTCGTAAAGCGAAGCATCTGGCATGCGATTGACGATTGGCAGATCCAGGCGCCGATGGTCGCGGAGCGTATTCGGGCTTTCAAGCCGGATGTGCTTCACTCCAACAATCTATCGGGCCTGACCACCGCAATCTGGCGGGTAGCCGCCCGGCTCGGCGTCCCGGTGCTTCATACGCTTCATGACTACTATTTGACGTGTCCTCGCTGCTCGCGCTTTGACAAGGGGCGGTCTTGCGAGCGCACTTGTACGAGCTGTGGAATCCTGAGCTACCACCGCAAGCGCGCCACGCACTGGCTTAGTGCCGTGGTCGGCGTCAGCGAACGCGTCCTTTCCATTCACACCGATATGGGCATGTTTGCCGAGACGCCGATCCGCACCGTGATCCGCAATGCTTCCACCGAGCCGCCGCGCTCGCCTTATCCCCGTCCCGTCTGCACGACGGAAGTGACGTTCGGATTCATCGGACGGCTCACCGAGGAGAAAGGCATCGACAATCTGATGCTAGCGCTCGCAATGCTGCCAAATGACCGGATCCGGACGCTGATCGCCGGCCGCGTCAGCGATCAGGAACAGCAGCGCCTCAGGACGCTGGCACCGGATGCGCGGATCGAGTTCATGGGATTTGTGTCGCCCGACGAATTTTACAGGCAAGTCGACGTCGTGATCGCACCATCCATCTGGCACGATCCCGGCCCTCTCGTCGTCGCAGATGCCAAGGCTGCCGGCAGACCGCTGCTTGGGACGCGCTTTGGCGGCATGCCGGAGGTCATCGTGCACGGCATAACGGGTTGGTTGACTGAAGCCGATCCAGAATCTCTCGCCAAGAGCATGCGTGAGATCGCGGCGGATCCTCACAAAATCGATGAGATCAGCCGGCGACTTATTGCGGATACGAACAAGTGGATATTTTCCGACGTATTGTCGTCGTACAAGACCCTGTATGAGCAATTGCGCGAGCAACGGATGTCGTCCGTGCGCACGACAACGGCCGAGGCGCCGCAAGGGCCTGCTGTCGCAAAGAGCAGCCTCATTCCGAGATGATCCGCCTCTTCGCGCTTGCTGGCTATGTCTATCAGAGCGCAGCAGCGATCATCCTGATCTTCGCGATCAGTCACTTGTTGCCCGCTGCCGACTATACCGGCTTTTCCTTTGCAATGGCCTCGAGCCAGTTGCTCTGCGTTCTCATGTTCGAATGGTTGCAGCTCGCCGGCCTGCGCTTTCTGGCGGCCGCCCGGGAAAGCGAGGCGGCTCGACTAAGATCGTCGCTCTTTGCAGCGGGGCTGTTCAGCGCCGGCGCGTTGGTCGCGGTCGGAAGCTGCGCATCCCTGATCAGCGGTCTCACGCCAGGCCTCGTCGCCCTGGGCCTGGGCGTGGCCGTCCTCCAGGGCTTGACCGATCTGTATTTCCTGTCGATCCGTCTGTCCGATCGGCTGGGGACCGCATCATTTCTGCTTGCGTTGCGTGCCACGGCGCTTCTGACCGGCGCCCTCACGGGAGCGGCGATTTCAGGAACGGCCGAAGCGGCGCTGCTCGGCATTGCGTCGGGTCACACGCTCGGCCTCCTCGCCGGCCTTGCCGCATATCGCACGCCGCTTGAGCGCGTTTCGCTGCGGAGCATGATGGCTGACTGGAAGGATTTCTCGCGTTACGGCATGCTCGCGGCCGGCGCCTCCGTCATCCATCTGTCAGTGCCGGTGCTGCTCCGCATCATCGTCATCGGTCGACTCGGCGCAACGGGAGCCGGCGCAGGGTTTTCGATTGCGCTCGACCTGCTGCAACGCCCCTTCTGGGTCCTCAATGCGGCAATCCACACCGTGAGCTATCCCGACGTGGTCAATGACTTCGAACACGGGAGTGTCGCGACATCGGTTCAATCGACACGACGCATGTTCGAGTTCATGCTTTGCACCACCCTCGTGCTGCTTGGCGGACTCCTGGCCTTCATTCCGGACGCGGCCCGGATCCTGGTCCCGCCCGAAAGCCTGGACGGATTCATGACGACGGCGCCGACGGTGGCGGCGTTCTATTTCCTGCATACCCACCTGCAGGCGACGATCGCGGTCGTCCCCCATCTCGAAAAGCTCGCGACCAGGCTCGTTGTCGTCGCTGCCGGCCAGCTCGCGATGGTTGCAGCTTTCTCCCTGGTCGCGGTGTCCGCGGGCCTGCCACCCCAAGGAGCGGTCGCCTGTGCCTCGATCGCCACGCTCGCGGCAATTCTGGCCGCGCTTGGCCCTACGCTCAGGTTCGAGGCGTTTCCGCGCTGGTCTCTGGTCATTCAAGCCGTAATGGCCGCTCTCCTGATCGGATCGCTCTGTTCCATGCCGACGGAGCCCGCGACATGGCTCGCCGGGAAGATCGTTGTCGCCGCTGCGGCAACGGCCATTATCGGCTGGAGGGGAAACTTTCTGATGTTGGCCCGCCGCGGCTGATCATCCTTGGCTCGTTCGGCAACGCACGTCCTCCAGTTCCCACAGTGAAACCCTGGTCGAAGGTCCGCATCGCAATTCGGCAGACACAACCAATACGCTTATCATTGTTGGCTTGCTCGCCTCCAATCACGGCAATTGCAAAGCGATCGGGCATCGAACGCGCAGATTGATCGGGTCAGCTGCGCATACATTCAGCAGTGAAGGCCGTGGAAATCTTGAAAGCGCCTTCCTCACGTCATGCTGAGCCGGCATCCCATCACTATTCTGCAAGATCAGAGCAAAGCCTGTTCCCGTACAAGGAACCGCTATTCGCTTTCGATTTGTAGCATCGATTTTTATCTGAAATTCACACTCGACACAGAAGGTTGAACGCAATCCCTGCGAGCAATTTCGTTCGCGCAGAAATTCGAGTGTGAAATGTCGTCAGATCAAACCGTTCTCTCCGCAAGCGGCTTCATCAACTCCATCGGCGTCAATACGCATGCCGGCTTCGGGTGGACCGACTACAACAACCTCGCGATGATGGCCGATGACCTGAAATATCTCGGCGTCACCCATCTCCGCGATGCGATGGCGACCAGTCCCGCCGCACAACCGGTCGTCGCCGGCCTGGCTGCTGCCGGCTACAAATTCGACTTCATCGTATCGTCCGCCCTGCCCTCGCTGGGTGCCGCGGGACTTGCCAGCTATATCGTGTCGCTCGATAAATTCACGGCGAGCCACCCGGGCAGCATCAGCGCGATCGAGGGGCTGAACGAAGCCAATCATCAGCCCTTCAGTTATAATGGCAGCTCGAGCCTGAGCGCCGCCGCTCAATACCAAAGCGCGCTCTATCAGGCGGTGAAAGGAGACGCCGGGCTCGCCAGCATCCCGGTCTTCAACCTGTCGCTCGCCTACAATGATCCTCAAGGCTACAGCCAGCTCGGCGACATGTCGGGTTCGGTCGACTTCGTCAACGCGCACGCCTATGTCAACACCGGCACGTCTCCGAGCAGCTCGCTCGCTGCCACGTTGAGTGCTGTCGCGGCCGCAGCGCCCGGCAAGCCCGTCGTCATCACGGAAACCGGCTATACCACGCAAGCCAACACCCAATATCTGGGCGTCGACGAGACGGTGCAAGCCAAATCAATCCTGAACACGCTGGTCGACGCCTACAAGGATGGCGTGAGCGCGACCTATCTCTACGAGATGTTCGACCGGGACTCGAGCGCCGGCAATACCAATCCGGAAGCCAACTTCGGACTGTTCAACTCCGACGGGACGCCGAAGCTCGCCGCCACGGCGATTCACAATCTGACGACCATTTTGGCCGATGACGGCAAGGGCGGGCAGCAACCGACTGAACCATTGAACTACACACTGAGCAACATGCCGGCCTCAGGTAGCAGCATGGTGCTCGGCAAGAGCAACGGCGGCTACGAGCTCGTCGTCTGGGCCGAACCCAAGCTCTGGAATGACGCCACCGATTCCGAAATATCCAATCCGACCCAGACTGTCACGGTGAACCTCGGCAGCGTGCATCATTCCGTGAAGGTTTATGATACTCTGACCGGAACATCGGCGATCGCCAGTTACACCGATGTCAGCACGATCACCATCCCCGTTGGCGATCATCCGCTCATCATCGAGATTGACGCACCCGCCACCACGCCAACGCCGCCGAGCACCCAGGCCAGCATCACCGGAACGGCGGCGGAGATCGTGCCGCAACTGTCTGACCTCAGCGCGTCAACAGCGCTGCAGACGATCACGCTGACCGACACGCACGTCCTGCCAGTCGCATCGAAAGCGACGATGGACTACATCATCGCCCACTACGGTGACGCGTTGTCCAAAATCCAGGGCGGATACTCGTTCTCCGTGACGAATTCGGCCGCGATCTGGACCAACACGAAGACCTATGACGCCGGCGGAAAGCTCGTCTCGACTTCGGATACCGGCCTGAATGCCAGCGGACAGCCAATCTCGACCACGATTGCCTACACTGACGGCTCCAAGGATGCGATCGGCTACACCGCCGGTGTAAAGACCACCTCCGTCCATACCGGAACCGACGGAACCAAGACGACCGACACTTTCAACACAGCCGGCGTTCTTCTCAACGAAGCCGTGCAGAAGTCGAGCGGCTATTATTCGACCACGATCTATACCAACGGCGTGAAGACCGCCGCCTATGTCAGGAATGCCGACCACACCCAGGACAACTACACGTACAACATCAAGGGACAGAGCTACACGAGCCAGGTCCAGCACCTCGACACCACGGGCAAGGTGACTTCCGTAGTCCGCAGCCATGCCGACGGCTCACTCGATTCGACGCAGGTCTACAACAGCGACGGCGGCAGCGTGATCACCACCTATAGCGCCGCGGGGGTCAAGCTGGTCGAGACCGCCTATCATGCCGATCACAGCAAGGACGTCTGGACCTACGCCATCAAGGGCCAGAGCTATGCGACCGAGCACGACGTCTACGATACAACCGGATTTCTCACCACCCTGACGCGCCTCCACACCGACGGCAGCCTTGCCTTCAGGCTGGCGCAGGCGACCGATGGCACCAAGACGACCGATTGGTACGGCGCCACCGGTAACCTCACCAGTGAGGTCGTAGAGAAGGCCAACGGCTTCAACTCGACGACGCTCTACAGCAACGGCGTCAAAACCAACGCCTACGTCAAGAACGCGGACGGCAGCCAGGACAACTACGCCTATGGCATCACCGGCCAGAGCTACAGCACATTGATCCAGCACGTCGATCCATCCGGCAAGGTCACGGCCGTAACCCGCAACCACGCCGACGGCACGCTGGACTATAAGCAAGTCATCAACAGCGACGGCAGCAGCATCGTCACCAACTACGATGCAGGGGGGACGAGGACGAAGGAAACCGACTACAATGCCGATGGCGGCAAGGACATCTGGCTCTTCAACGTAACCGGCCAGAACTACACGACCGAGCACGACATCTACGATGTGACCGGCTTCCTCACCACGCTGGTGCGCAGCCACGCCGATGGCAGCCCAGCTTTCAAGCTGGTGCAGAGCAGCGATGGGACCGTGACGTCCGACTGGTACGACGCCAGCGGATCCCTCACCAGCGAGGTCTTACAGAAGGCGAGCGGTTACAGCGCCACGACGACTTACACCAGCGGCGTGAAGACTGCGCTCTACATCACCAATGCCGACCAAAGCCACGATAATTACAGCTACAACATAACCGGTCAGAGCTATACGACGCAGCATCAACACCTCGATGCGTCGGGCCAGACCACTGAAGTCACCCGCATGCATGCCGACGGCTCGCTCGACTATACGCAGGTCATCAATAGCGACGGCAGCAGCGTGGTGAGCAACTACAATGCCTCCGGCCTCAAGATGACGGAGACCGATTACCACGCCAACGGCGCGAAAGACGTATTCCAGCTCAATGTCGCGGGGCAGACCTACACGAGCGAGCACGACAGCTATGATTCGACGGGCTTCCTCACCGACATCGTGCGCACACACGCCGACAACAGCCTGGCGTTCACGCTTGTACAGAGCTCAGACGGCACCAAGACCTCAGACTGGTACGATGCCAAGGGCGTTCTCACCAGCGAGGTGACGAGCAAGAACGACGGCTATAACTCCACGATCGCCTACACCAACGGTGTGAAGAGCGCCGCCTACATTACCAACGCCGATGGCACGTCCGACAACTGGGGCTACAACATCACCGGGCAGCCCTATACCACCCAACATCAGCACCTCGATGCCTCTGGCCATATCGTGGAGGTGACCCGGACCCATGCCGACGGCACTCTGGACTATAGCCAGGTCATCCACAACGACGGCAGCAAGCTGACCGACATCTACGACGCCTCCGGTTCAAAGACCCAGGAAACCGCCAACAATGTCGACGGCTCGAAGGACGTCTTCCTGTTCAACTTCAACGGACAGACCGGAACGACACAGCACGAGCACTATAACAACTCCAACGCCCTGCAGTACTTCGATGACACCAAGACGGACGGCACGCACAACGTCACGGCCGTCGCCGCCGGACAGACAATCCAGGGCGGAACCGGCAACGACGTATTTTCGACCGCCCCGGGCTCGACCACCGTCGTTTACAATCACGGCCAGGACCAGATCCTCAACTTCCACGCCGGCGACGTCGCAAATCACGACACCGTCGAGATTTCGAAGCTCCTGGTTGCGGACTATGGTCATCTTCAGGTCACACAGTCCGGCGCGAACGCACTGGTCACGCTGTCGGCCAACGACTCCATTCTCCTGAAGAACATCAATGTGGCCAGCCTGACGAGCCACGACTTCCTGTTCGTCTGAACACGGCGAATTGTCCGCACGATTGCATCACTATCTCGAGCGCCGGGAACTGCTACGGCAGATCTCGGCGCTGCTCATCAATTGAGCGGCTGCCTTGTCGACTGGCACAAGCCGCACAATGACGAATCGCCCGCCGTGAAGTGCGCGGCCAAGCGAACTTGCGTCACAATTGATCGCTAGGAAGTGGCAACGCCACGCAAGGAAATCGACACTCGATGGAAGCCAATGAAGCAAGACGTTTTGTCGTTCTCGACTTCTATCGCTTCGTTGCCGCCCTCGGCGTTTTCATTTTCCATCTCAAGACCCTCGACGACGGCATTGCACCGGTCTGGAACGGTTCTTATGGCCTGTTCGTGGACATGTTCTTCATCTTGTCCGGGTTCGTGATCTCCTATTCCTATCCGTCTGACGCGCACGGCCTCAGGGCATATTCGCGGTTCATGATCCGCCGCATTGGGCGGATTTATCCCCTGCATTTTTTGACATTGCTGGTGTTCGTTCTGCTCATTGGGTCCGGTCTGGATCGATCGGCAAGATCGACCCCGCTGGACTTCCTGTATAACCTTGTGCTGCTTCAAGCGTGGGGCGTGACCAATCACCTCAGCTTCAACTCGCCATCATGGTCGATCAGCGCGGAATTCTTCTGCTACCTGATCTTTCCGCTGTTGATGCTACTTGCACGCAAGGTCCACCCGCTGGTGCTGGCCGCGATCGTTGCGGCGCTCTACCTGATCCTGGCCCACGGCCACCTGCCGATCTGGCAAGACCGATCGCAGATGTATGGAGCCAACTACGATTTCGGGATGCTCCGTGCGCTGCCGAGCTTTCTGAACGGCATCTTGCTCGCCATTCTGTTCAGGCTATCGCAGCCCTACCGACAGAAGCGCGTCGTCTTCGCCGGTATCGCGATGTTTGGGATCTCCGTCCTTGTCCTGAACGTCTTCGCCAAGCCCGATCTGGCCATTGTGCTGTTCTCCTGCGCCATCCTGCTCACCGCAGTCGGCGAGAGCGCCTTCGCGCAAATTCCCGGTAGCCGCTTGCTTGGGCGGCTCGGCAACACTTCATACGCCATCTACATGCTGCACGATGCCGTTCTCATCGCCGTGTTCAAACCGTTGTGGACCGCGCTTGGGCTGCGTCCCGATCAATTCGGCCTCTTCGCCCTGGCGTGCTGCGCGGTCCTGACCATCATCGCCGACCGCACCTATGCCTATTTCGAGAATCCGGCGCGACGACTGATCAATCGCTGGTCCGACGTCGGATTGAGATCGCCCCGCAAGGTGCAATCCGCCGAGGCGTCCCTGCGTTTCGAGGAGACGGAGCAGGCGGCCAACTGACGTCCGATGGTGTTTTCCGCCTGATTCCGCTCAAGCGACCTTACCATCGGATTCTGGGACAATCCGCATCAAGCCATCGCCCAGCAGAGGAGCGATGTTGGCGCGAGACAGCTCCATGACCCCCGGGAGCATGCGGCGGACCAGCGCGCCGGCGGCTTTGTGCGCATCAAGGAACCGCAGCATGAACTGCTCGAGATTATCGCCGGAGAGAAGCTGCGCCGGCGAGAGCAGGAGCGATTCACTGACGCCGAAATGAGCGAACAGGCCTTGGAACTTGTCCTGGTATGTTATCGCCGCAACGGGTGTCCCCTGCCCAAGAGCCGCGATCGCCAGATGCATGCGGCCGGTGATGACGCCGTCCACCAGACCGACGACGGCCTTGATCTCCCTTGCCGACAGAACCTGCTCGACATGATGGACATGGTCGCCAACCGTTCCGCGCAAGCGATCGGCCAGCGGTCGAAGGCAGTTGTCGTCAGCGATCTCCGGACGATAGTCGTGCGCAAGCAACACCCAGCTTACGGGATGCTCCCTCGACAGGCGCCCCATTGCGCTCGCCGCAAGTTCGATCATCTGCTGCAACTTGGCCGGCTCGGGCGTCCTGAACAACATCGGGTGGATATTGAAGACAAAGACATTGCGCCCTTGGCTGCGCTGCTCCGCTATCCCGGCCGCAATCCGCTTCACCGCTGCTGTCTCCTCCTGCGGCACCAGCATGAACGCAGCGTCGGCGACGAGCTGCGCACGATTCTTGGCGAAATCGTTGAAGCGTTGAAGAGATACTGAATCGCGCAGATTCAAGACCACGCCCGGCTCCAGCAGCCGAAACACCTCACGCAGCGCCTTGGCCGGATGGGAGTTGAAGCTGAATCCGAGCACGCTGACCTTGGCGCCGCACGCCGCCATGAGATCGGCAACAAGCAGCATGCGAGCGGCATCGACGGGGGAATAATAACCGTCGAGCACATCGGCCCCCAGAACCATCCCAAAATCGGGCCTGGTGAGGCACAGCTCCCGCGCCACGGTTTCATAGGAGAATGGCTGTCGCCAAAACTCGAGCGGCTTGAACCCCATTGCGCGCACCTCCGCGCTTGCCGCTCTGGTGGCGGTGACAATGTAGACCTCGATGTCCGGATGCGCCCGTTTCATCTCGCCGACAGCCGCCTCGATCATAGCCTCATCGCCGCGCGACTGATGAATGCTCCAGGGGTCGGAAGGCAGCAGGACGAGCCGGGGCGGGTTGTTGCGCGGCGCAGCGTTGGCACCGATACCCTTCCTGGCGATCTGCCACCTGCGCAACTCGAGCAGATCGACCGCAAAGGGCGTATTCTTCGCGCTGTTGAGCCAGCCTCGGAGATGCTTGCGAACAGGTACCGGAATCAATTGTTTCACGACGTCTTCCTCGTCTTCTTCAGGCGGTCACACCACGTTTCGCGACGAAAGCGATCAGGGAGAACAGCTGCTTCCGCCAGAATAGCAAGATGCTCATCAAATAGGTCGCCCCAAAGCATGACGACAGCAGTCCCATCCGCAAATAGGGATTTATGTCTGCTGTCGCTTCGCGGCATAGCGCAACCGCGCCATAGGCCAGAACAATCGCGCACAAGCAGCCGGCGACGGGCCGCAGAAACTGGCCCCAGCTCAGGCCCAATAGCCGGAGCGCCAGCGCGAACGTCACGGGCGTTACCACGAGCTGCGCGACAGCGAAGATGGTAGCCAGCTGAGCTATGTTGTGCGACGGCAGCAGAAACATTGCCGGTACCACCGTGCAGAACTTGAGGATGTTCAGCATGAACACGTAGTTGGGCTTGCCCAGCGCGCCAAAATACGCGCTGTTGACGAACTGCACGGTCTGAATAGCGCCGATCAGCATCAGCGGTCTCATTACCGCTTCGCTGCCGCTCCATTTTGCACCGAACAGCAGCAGTGAGAACTCCGGCGCGATCGCCGCAAGGAGCACAAAGGCCGGAGAGCCGATCAGTGCCCCGAGACTGACGCTGCGCAGATAGGCATCTGCAATACGGTCACGCTCATGAGCGATCTTGGACAGCGCGCTCAGCGCGACATCCATGACCGCCTGGGTCAGCAATTGCATCAGGATAATGTAAACTCTCGCGCCCACCGTATAGATGCCAAGGGCCGCAACCCCGTAGAGTGACAGGATGATCATGTCGATCGTACGCACGATGGCGAAATCCAGCACCCTGTTCGAGACGACGTGGATGCTGTAGCCGGCGAGCTCGCGAAAGCTCTTGAGATTGCGGCCGCGCATCGGCAGCCAACGCGGCTGGCTCCAAAGCCACAGGCCGCTGACCGCGCTCTGAACGACCACCTGGATGACGAGGCTGAGGGCGCCAAACCCAGCATAAGCGCAAGCGATCCCCACCACGCCGGAGATGGCGGTGGCGACCATGGTCCTGACCGCAAGCACGCGAAAGTCCATCTGGCGCTTGTAGAGCGCTTCCTGAAACAGTGTAGCAGTGCCGATCGGAAGCGAGAGGCTCGCGGCGGTCAATAGCGGCGCCAGACCCTTCACGTCGAGCCAATGCTCGATATGGGTCGCAAGCAGCGCGATGAGAACCGCAAGAATCGACGATGCCGCCAATGAACAAAAAAATGGCAGGGTCACATCCGCAGGCTCGAGCGTGCGGCGCTGGATCAACGCGTCACCAAACCCGAACTCAGAGATGGAGCTCAGGAGCAGCAGAATGAAGGTAACCAGCGCCGCGAGTCCGAAATCCGTGGGATCGAGCAGCCGCGCCAATATCAGGAACAGAACAAACGACAGCGCACGGCCGCCCCAATTCTGCGCGAGCGACCATAGCAATGCCACCACGACCTGGTGTTGTCTAACCGGAGTGACGTTCATCAACAAATCGACCCAATTCCGACAGATCCAGTCACAATCGCCCGCTAGAAACCAGGCAATCAATTATCGCGCGTGCAGCTGTCTCAATGACGATGACGGCCGCAATCGTGCAACAGTACGACGGTCTCATGGCAATCAGATGAGCGCCATTGATCATCCGATTTATCGTGGAAGTGAGTTCAAATCGTGGACTACACTCCGATCGGCCTCAGCCATATGATGCAAAATGGATGCCTTGATGAATTCGTCCGCTCCACCGTCCGCTCGCAACTCCAGGCGCTTGCGCGTGGCGATCTACGCACCGCATTTTGCGGAATATTCCTACCGGCTCGCATCAGGATTGGCGCGCCACTGCGACGTCCGACTCGTACTCAACCGCAAGGATGCGAACCAGCAATGGGAACTGGCGGATATCGCCGCGTCGACTTCTTTCGATACGCGGATTCGTGATCTTAGCCTGCGCCGCGGCGGCGTCGTTGGCATACCGGCGTCCTTCCTGGACATAATTTCGTTTCGTCCGGACGTAGTTCATTGTCACGAAGTTCCCGAAATCTATACGTCAAGGCTGATTCAGCTCCTGCGTCCCTTCAGGATTCCCGTGGTGCTGACAGTGCATGACGCAATCCCGCATTCGGAGGGCGGATCCGGCACCTCCGCACGAGAGGACGGCTGGCGCGGTCGCATGCGCGCAGCCGCCTCGGTCGTCACCACGCACGGTGACAGCTGCATTGCGGATTTTCGCCGCGCCTCGCCGGACTTCACGGGAGAGATCGTATCCAGCATGCACGGCGTGCTCATGGTCCCGCCAACGCAGGCCGCGGACATTGAATCCGAACCCGCACGCATTCTGTTTTTTGGCCGAATGTGGGCTTACAAGGGGCTGGATGTCTTTGTCGATGCGATCGATATGCTGGCCCGGCGCGGCGTGGCGCACGAGGCTGTCGTCGCCGGCCGCGGCCCCGAGATGACGCGGCTTGCGGCGCGTATGCAGGCGATGCCGACGGTCAAAATGATCAACGCCTATATTTCTCCGGCGGATACGGGGCGATTGTTTCAGTCAGCAACGGTGGTCGCTCTGCCCTATAAGGATGCGACGCAGAGTGGCGTGCTTGCGTCCGCTTACGGAAATTCTCGTCCGGTCGTCGCGAGCGCCGCGGGCGGCATTCCCGACGTCGTGACCGACGGAGTTAATGGGCTCCTGGTTCCGCCCGGCGATGCCGGCGCATTGGCCGATGCGCTTGAACGCGTGCTGACCTCGAAGCCGCTCGCTGCGACGCTGACAGCGGGCGCACGGCAGACAGCGGAAGGCCTCCTGAACTGGGATCGCATCGCCGAGCGGCTGTTGGTGTCCTATCGCAACATCGCCGCCGTCAGCTGAGCGCAGCATGGCGGCACCGCGTCCTCTACGCGGATTGTTCCGCCTTGTGTAGCGGACGAAAGAACACGGAGCGGATTGCACTATCCAGGAGGCGCCTCAGCCTCACCTCGATGAGTTCATAGCTGATCGCGCTCGCCACCAGCGACATCACCAAGCCCAGCAGAATGAACGCGGTCCACAGCAGCCAGCGGTCAACGCCAACGGCAACCAGCTTCAGCCCGGCCATCTGCAACGGGAACAGCACAAAGGGGTGCACCAGATAAAGGCTGTAGCTGATCTTGCCCACATATTGGAGAGACGGCTGGCTCAGAGCTTTGCCGAATCCGGAATTCGGCGCGAGCACCAGTCCGAACAGCAGGAAGCCGGGGACAAGAGCAACGAAGGTGTGAAAGAGCACCAGGCAGGCATACATGGCGGCACCGCAAGCCACGCCTGCGATCAAGCCCACCGTCCCTGGAATGGAAATGCGGAAACGCGTGGCGCTGAAAAGCATCCCGATGCAGAAAAACGCGGTGATCGGCCAGTGCAGGCCGCACGCGATACCGAGCAGGACCAGCGGCGCCGCCAGCATCCTGCTTCCGAACCGCAATACGGCGAATGTCAGCGCGAACCAGATGTAGAATGCCCACTCGTAGGCCAATGTCCAGGCATTCTGCTGCGCGATGGGCAAGCCAAGCGCGTCCTGCACGAAAAACAGATTCGCCGCGAAGATTCCGAGATAGCTGGTCAGATCGATTCCACGAAAGAACTTGTAGCCGACGACCGGTCCGATCGTGAACAGCGCAAGGTGCAGGACGACGAATACAGGCATGATGCGCAGGATACGATCGAAGAAGAATCGTGGCAGCGAGCCGTGCCGCACCAGGCTAGCCGGGATCAGGAAGCCGCTGATCATGAAGAAGAGCTCGACGCCATGGCCGCCGACATTGATCAGCGATTGCAGCCAGAGCCAGAGCGGTGGCAGGAAGCCGGGATCCGGAATGTCGTACATGCCGCCCTTCGGCATGTCGTAGAAATGATCCATCAACACGCTCAGGGCCGCAATCCCCCGAAGCCCCTGGACGGACGGAACGAACGATCCGTCTGGCCCAGTGCCGGCCTGGTGCGCAGCTTTCATCACTCTGCGGCACCCTGCGTGCTGAGCGCGGGATCGAGAACGACCGGCTTTCTGCGCTCCGAGCGGAACCTTTGCCCGAAGGAGATGCTGGGCTTCTCGACGAACGTATACGTCATCCAGCTAACCAGGATCGACAGCGCCATGATCATAAGGGCGAAGGCCGACCATCCCAGCGGTCCGTCGCCGATCCAGACGAGGCGATGAATCAAGACGAGGACGAAGGGGGACATCAGGTAGACGGAATAGCTAATCACGCCGACGAACGCCACCGAGCGCCAAGCCATCCTCTCACCGAACCTGGCAAAGACGATAAAGACGAGCGCCGCGCAGACATAGGCGGAGCCGATCGAATAGCTGTAGAAGAAATTCTCCTGATAGACGCCACCGAACCGCCTGTCGGCCAGCGTGATCGCGAAGATCGCATAGAGAACCGTACAAACGGCGACGTGAGACCATCGCAGCTTCCCGCCGATGACCGTGTCGCGGATGACCTTGCCCAGGAACATCGCCGAGAGGTTAAGCCCCACCTCCATCAGCGATGAAACCGTCCTGTTCTCGACCAGCACCGCCGCGGCGGTGCCGATCAGCGCGGCAGCAATCACAATCGCAACTGCGGTAAAGCGCCGGTTCAGTAATCCCGTCGCGAAGAGAATGGTGCATCCGACGTAGAACAGCAGCTCGATCGCCAGCGTCCAGTAGAAGACCCAGAGGTTCGGGACGTTGACGAAGGTCTGAAGCATTGTCACGTTCACGAGGATCTGCGACAGCGGATAGGCCCTGGACTCCAGCACCTGCATCGTGACGAGCCCGATCACGAGCGAGGTCCAGTAGGCCGGATAGAGCCGGAAGAAGCGGCTGATCGCGAAATCACGCACCGGAGTCGCGCTGTTCGGAAAACTGAACGGGATGACGAAACCGCTCACGAAGAAGAACAGCACGACTCCAAACCGGCCAAAATTCATGTAGTAGCCGATCGCGTCGTGGAAGACCCAATAATACGCGCCGGTCGGGTGCTTCTGGACGATCACTTCGAGCACGTGCTGGAACAGCACAGCCAACACGGCGATGCCGCGCAGCGTATCGATGAATGCGAGCCGTCTATGCATGGTTGGTCTCACCTGCTCCCGCCCGCCACCGACCCGGGCATGTCCACGCCGAGACCTTCGAGCGAGCGGATCGGCTGCGGCGCCTCCGTCGGGACAGCACCAACTGCCCGCGCGGACGTCACCCGTCGGGAGAATACTTCACTGAAACTCAATGCGATGATCAGGAGGCCCGATGCCGGACCGTAGTTCAACACCGTGATTGTGAACAGATTGACGACGAAGATCAGCGTCAGCTTGTATACGTCGGTCGCCCCGAAGTTCGCCCGGAACACCATCACCATGAAAGCAACGAACGGGAGCCCGAACATCAGGTACGTCCCGATGTAGAAGTTGTCGACGGGCACCCAGTACGCCGCGAGCGGCGAAAACAGCTTCTGCGGATAGTTGAAACATCCCGCGCCGCACCCCGTCACCAAGCCGATCGGCATGAGTTGGCTCATGTAGACGAACGGCAACTGCCAGCTGTTGTTGATCCGGTCGAGAATGCTGAACAGTGTCGAGTGCGGCACTGCCGCGGTTCCTGATGCGACCACGATCATGAAGAACGGGACCAGGATCGCAGCGAACGACCAGAGCCCGATGCCCCGGATCGCAGGGAGGCGCGACCTTTCCGGCAGCATTCGCACGATCACCAGCAGCGCCAGGTACAGCACGAGGACGATCATGGTCGTCTTGCTGGTGGTCAGACGAATGACGTAGACCGCAAGGGAGCCGAACAGGAGGCACCAAACTGTGCTCTTGCGAATCGACGTGATCGCAAACGATACGAGGATGAAGAACGCGGCCATGGTATTGTCGGCAGCAAAGCCCATGAGACGCTGATCATCGCCGCCATAGGCCCACCACAGCCGGCCGGCCTCACGCACGGCGCCGAAAGATTCATATTTGTATCCGACCCAGGGCATGACGTAGAACTTCGTCAGCAACACCCCGATGACCGAGAGATAGAAGGTCACGGCGACGACCGAGAGCAACTTTCGGTAAGAGCCGAGGCTCGAATCGCAGAAGCAAAATCCGACAAACACCGGCAGCATCATCTTGAATGATGAGATCGCCGCGGTCGCGGTGCCCAGCATGAAGTAGCCGAGCACCAGGGATAGTGTGAGCTGCACGAACACCAGAAGGGCCAGCGTGCTACGATTGCGCAGAATGCAATGCACGAAGAACTGGACCAGACACAGCAGCGCGACGGCGTCGGGCAGGTACCAGAGCGTATCCACATGAAAAACGCTGGTGTAGTAGCGTATCACGCCGCCGAAGGCATCCCGAACCAGATAAACGCCAAGGGCGATCGCCTCGATGTTCAGACTGATCAGCGTGATCCGGGGGCGCTGTAGCGCGAGGGCGGTCATGTGCGGCTCAGTTCGTCAGCCGCGCCGATGGCGCGGGGGATGCCGCAAAATCGGGCCGGCTTCCAAAAGCGCTCCGCAGCCACTTTCCACCGGGAATCTCGATGTAGAGATAGCTGAAGTGCGAAACCGCCAACACAGCTGCCAGCGAGACGACGAGATTCAACGTGGCCGGCAGTCCAGGCCAGAATGAATCGAGCGTCCCGATCGTCCGCGCCCCGACAGCCCGCACGAAGTACTCGGCGAAGAGAACCACAAGGGCATGCACCATATAGATGGAGTAAGATCGGCGTCCCAGCCACACCAGGGGCTGCGCCACCAGTATCCGCGGCACCAGCAAGGCGTCCGGAAAGGCGAGCAGGCTTCCGAGGAAGATCGCGAAAGTCAGCGGCGCAAGGAAGGTCGCCGTCGGATTGGTCTCCGCGACACACACCATCGCGATACTCGCAATCATGGCAAGAAATTGCAGCACACCTTGGAGAGCCGGCCCCGGCTTGCCCGGCAGCCCATGCACGACCTTCGCCGTCAACACGCCGAGGAAGAAGCTCACAAAGCAGCGCACGATGCCGTAGTCGGTCTGGAGCCCGAGGCTCCTCTTGTCCAGCACGAACACGATGAAGATAAGGCTTCCGGCCACCAGCAGTCCGCATAGGACGTAAAGCCACAGCAACGAACGCAAGCGCTGGGCAACCAGGACAATCAGACCGAATACCAGGTAAGTGTAGAATTCGACGCTAATGCTCCAGCTCGGCGCATTCCAGCTGAGATAGTCGATGAATCCCATCGAGTGCAGAAGAAAGACATTGAGAATGAAGGAATACGCATTGTTCACCTCGAAGGCCGCCGGTGCAGCCATCACAACACCGGCCATGACCAAACCGATACGCAAGAGGCGGAACAGGAGATTCGCGAACAGCATCACGATGTGCAGCGGGTAGACCCGCGCGAGACGCCGCACCATGAAATCTCGCAGCGAGAAGCGTCCGAAGTCGCCCTCGACATAGCTCAACGACATCACGATGCCACTGAGAACAAAGAACAAGTCGACCAGTAGCCACGCGCTTCTGAAAAACGAACAATTGATCCAGGCGTTGTGTGGGAACACCGCCAGAAAGGTCGGCATCAGCAGAAGATGGTGGATCACCACAGATGTCGCAGCGATGCCACGGATGCTGTCGAGCGGCAGGACGTGCGCTTTTTCACGATGAAGTAACTCCGTCACATCGACATCCGTATCTATTGCACCGCGGCAGTCTGTATCAGATTTTTAGCGCATTCAATCTTCACGATTGAGCATTCGCCTTGGGCACATGACGACCGGCGGAAATTTCATCGCTCACTTTCATTCCGACATATGCGCGACAAGTTTGCGACATTTTTGCTTTACGAGAGCATGAGGAGGATTCGACTGAATCCGCAGCGCAGTGCTCGCGCGCATTTGCGCGCGAAGTATGCGCAAAGTTCGGCGATGTTGCGATGAATCACCCGGAACTGTCGTGCGTGATCGCAAATGTGTTGGAACAATTCGCGTGCCTACGCATGTGGCGACGGCGTGTCGGACTCGCCTCATTTGACTTCAAACTGCAACATTGGTGGGCGGCAGCATGCTGCTCTCGCAGGCATTGAAGATCGTACTTCCACAACCGGCAAGAAAACGGGCAGTGAGTTCGCAACCGACCGAGACGTGATCGGCTGAACCAGATTTTTTGCGCCGCACAACAATTGACACAGTTGCCTGCCAAGCTTGGCGCGCAATTGTTTCGAGCAACGACTTCGAGCAACAACGAAGGAACATGAATGAGCTGCGGATCAGCACGTCGTGGTGCGACGCCGAGATGGCTGCCGATCATCTTGACAACATCGGCTGTGATCGCATCAAGCGTTGGTTCATCCCAAGCTCAATGCGTCGGATTCTCGGACCGCGCCTCGCAAATGGAGCTCGACGCGTTCGTGAAGTCGCCATCTTCGCTGCTGGAACGACTGCGCAACGACAAAGAGAAGCTGCGGTCGCGGCTTGCCACGTATATTGCCACCAATCCGTCGGTGTTGCCGTCGGTGCAGACGTTTATTTCCGAGTCGGCCTCCTCGGATCGATCGGCGATCGGCGCGGCGCTGCGGCTCGCGGAAGCGATGTGCACGTCGACGAAGCCGGACGCCGCGCGCAAGATCAAGGATTTTACACAGCGGGTGAGCGATCTCACTGTGCAAGCGGGCTATTCCGAGGCAGGCGAAGATGAGTCCGCCACCCAGTTGCAGCGGCAAAATAAGGGACCGACCCCGCCGTCTCCAGGAGGAGCTCTCTTGGAAGGCGAGTGGAAGACAAAACTTGCCGACCCGTTCAAGCCTGTTCCCCTTCCGAATTGATCCGTGACCGTTAAGGCAGCGAATTTGCAGATGTATCAGCCCAGAGAACAGTTCCAGTCGGCACACAGATTTGGCATCGAGTTTGGCGGTGCGGTCCTTAGCTTCGACCGTGTGACCGACGTCCTTCGTCGCCAATGGCCCCTCATCATCGCGGCGGTCGGGGCTTCGCTGGCGCTGGTCATCGTCTACTTGGTTTTGGCGAAGCCGATGTACACGGCGAATGCCCGCATTATGATGGACACCCGACAGACCCAGGTGCTGGACAAGGATAGCGGCGCCAACAGTGCCCTGATCGACACAGGCTTCGTCGATAGCCAGGTTGAAGTCATTAATTCCGACGATCTCATCCTTTCTGTCGTTCGCCGCCTGCGGCTGACTGAGGATCCGGAGTTCAACGGCTCCAATCCCGGACTTCTGACCACCCTTATCGGCAAGATCACGTCACTGTTCGACTCTGGCGAGCCGCCCTCACAGGAGCGGATCGAACACGCCGTGGTCGAAATGATTCAGAAGAATCTAAGGGTCGAGCGGGTCCTGACCACATACGTGCTGTCGCTCAACTATCGTGCACATAATCCTGCCAAGGCGGTCACAATAGCCAATGCCATTGCCGACGCCTACCTCGTGGGCGCGTTGGAAGCCAAATACCAATCCACCAAGCGAGCGACCGAATGGCTCCAGCAGCGAAGCGTCGAGCTCAGTGAGCAGGCGACAGCAAGCGACCGCGCGGTGCAATCCTTCAAGGCCGAGCACAACATCGTCGGCACCAGCCGTGGCCTGATGTCCGAGCAGCAATTGTCGGACCTGAACACGCAGCTGGTTCAAGCTCGGGCCGCGACGGCCGAAGCGAAGGCGCGCCTCGACCGGATTGAAGCGATTTCCGATCAGGACGTCGCCCAGACGACCGTGACCGACGCGCTCAACAACCCTGTCATTACGCGCCTGCGGGCGCAGTATCTCGACCTGGCGGCTCAGTATGCCGACTGGTCAAGACGTTACGGCAAGACTCACCTTGCAGCGGTCAACCTCGCCAACAAGATGGAAGAACTGCGCAAGAACATTGCCGATGAAATCCATCGGATTGGTGACGCCTATCGCAGTGATTACGAAATCGCCAAGAGCCGAGAAGCGTCTCTTGATAAGAACGTAAAGGAACTCGTGGCCCAAGCCGGTCATACCGGCCAGGCAGAAGTCAAGCTGCGCGACCTCGAAAGCGCGGCCGACACCTACCGGAATCTCTACAATACCTTCCTCGAGAAATTGCAAAGCGCCACTCAGAATCAGAGCTTTCCGCTCAGCGAGGCCCGTCTCATCAGTACCGCGACCAAGCCGGATCGCAAAAGCTCGCCACGAACGGTTTTGGCGCTGGTGGGTGGCCTGGTCGGTGGCCTCTGTCTCGGCTTCGGAGCCGCGTTTGCGCGTGAATTGCTGAACGACGTCTTGCGGACCCCCGGGGAGGTCGAGGACGAACTCGGTGTGAAGTGCCTCGGTGTCCTGCCAGATATTCGCTCCGCGGCGAGGACACGCGCATTGCTTTCGACGCCCGCGAAGATCAACGTACCTGGGCTATCTCGCTACGTGGTCGATCATCCGTTCTCGCGGTTTGCCGAAACCTTGCGCAACATCAAGGTTTCGATCGACGTGGCGCGGTTGAACCGAGAGATCAAGGTCATTGGCATTGTATCGTCGCTCCCGAAGGAGGGAAAAACGACGGTGGCTGCCAATTTCGCTCAATTGATTGCCATGACGGGGCATCGCACTATCCTGATCGACGGCGATTTGCATACGCGCTCACTCACGCGCGAGCTTGCACCTGACGCCAACAGCGGACTGGTCGAGGCTCTCGGTGATCCGACCGCCTTCGGCTATCACGTGCAACGAAGCAAGGAGACGGGTCTCGATTTCATGCCCTCCATCGTTGCTTCTCGCATGGTCAATTCGGCCGACGTCATCGCCTCAAGGGCGATGGCCGACCTGCTCACGGTGCTACGGCAGCAATACGAATATATCATTATCGATCTCGCCCCGGTGATGCCGGTGGCCGACTCCAAGGCGTTCAGCGTCCTGATCGATGCAATGGTCTATGTGATCGAATGGGGAGAGACCACGCGAACCGCGCTTCAAGAATCAATTTCGGGATCGGAGATCCTTCAGAAGAAACTCCTGGGCGCCGTTCTCAACCGCGCCAACCCGAAGATGCTCGGGCGTATCGAGGCGTATAAGGGCAAGCACCGCAACAGCTATTACGTCGAGCAAGCCTGAAGCGAAGGGGCGCGGTCAGCGAGACCGCCCCCCTTTCCACATACTCTGCTGACGGCCGCCACGAATTCCTCAGCTGCCGAGCTCGTAGGGATGTCACTGGAACCACCGCCCACCGCTCCTGTGGCCGGTCGGACAACGCGGCCCCAAAGTTAGCTGTTCAGGACGCCGGATGCGTCAGCGGGCTCGACCAGGCCTGGGTTCCCCGCGACGGCAAGAACCGACCCGCAAGGGACGCCGGACCGCGACCGACCCGCCCGCCGCCTGATGTCCGTATTCATCCGGAATCCACAAATTGCGATCTCTGCCATAGCCCAAGGCATAGGTTGACGAGGGCGGCTGGGGCGACAAGATAGAACCGTAGTCGCCAGCTTCTCCTCAAGACGAAGGGCTTTGCCGATCCTCGGTGAAGCTTTAGGCCTGTTGACCTTTTGGGCACCTTTCCTTCTGAGTTCCCTAAGGCTAATGTGAGCTCATACTATTTGTACTTTTTGGATAGGTTCCGATGGTGATCGTGCTCATTGTCTTGAGCATCTGGCTGTTGCTCAACATCCTCTTCGTGTTGACCGTGGTTCCCCCCCGCAAGCCGCGGCGCCAATCGCGACCACTGGCGGCCACTCTCTCCGCTGCCCCACTTGACCCGAACCGCCGAGAAATCGAGCAAGATGAGCCCTTCTCGCTCCGCCATGTGGTCGCCTCAGTGGCTATGGGCGCATTCTTCGTTCTTGTGCCGCCACTGCTAGCGCTACGCGATGCAATCGTCCGCCTTTTCAGGAAAAGGTCTGGAAACGAAAACTAGGGTCGTCTACGGCCTCTCCTCTAAACTCAGGGCCTAATACGCTTCCTGGAACAGCACCGCTGACGCCGTGCGCGCCATGATCTTCAGATCCAGCCAGATGCTCCAATTGCTGACGTACCACACGTCGTATTCCACCCTATTTTCCATGAGATCGATCGTCGGCGTCTCTCCCCGGAAGCCGTTCACCTGAGCCCAGCCTGTCAGGCCCGGCTTCATGTGATGGCGGTAGACGTATTTGCTGATGAGTTCGTCATAGTAATTGTCGTGGGCGAGCGCGTGCGGACGTGGCCCGACCAGAGACATCTCGCCGCGCAAGACGTTCCAAAGCTGCGGCAATTCATCGATGCTCGTCATCCGAAGGAACCGGCCGATCTTGGTGACGCGCGCATCCTGCCTGGTTGCCTGCGCAATCGTGTGCCCATTTTCGCAAACCGTCATGGTGCGGAATTTCCATATCTCGAAAGGCTTGCCGTTGAACCCGCGGCGCGACTGCCGGAAGATGGCGGTTCCCGGTGAACCAAGCTTGACCAATAGGGCGACGGTCAACAGGAGCGGCGCGAGTATGATCAGCGCAAACAAGGCGACCCCAATGTCGAGACAGCGCTTTTGCAGCCGCTCGAAGACACTGAGGGGCGGCCGTTGAATCTCCACCGCCACGGTCCCACCGACGGGTAGGAACGGGCGCGACACGAGGTCAGCCATCGAATCGTCCGGCAGAAGACGCACCGGCTGGGGCACCGCGCGCAGGTACGGCCCGAGCTTTCGAATCATAGGCAATTCATTCCAATCGATCGCGACGAGATATTCGTCGACGTCCGCCTGACGCGACTGACGAATAACATCCCGTATCTGTCGCTCCCAATTGCCATCGCCGCTGTCGATCCCGAGCACGAAGTGGCGCATGACATCGAAGCCGTTCCTGCGCAGATCCTTGAAGCGGCTCGAGGTGAAATCGAGCGGCTTCAGACTCAGCAGAATCACCTTGCGATCGACCAACCTGCTCCTGGCATAATTTGTCCCCAGTACGAACTGCCAGATAAAACGCAGACTGATCAATCCAGCGCCGCCAATTGCGGCGAAAGTGATCACTGTACCGCGAGACAGATTATCCGTCGATTTCAGCAAAAATGCCGCGACAGCGAGGATCGTCAACGACGCCAACCATATGAACACGGCCTTGCGAAGCTGCCAGACGAGATTCAGCAAACGATGGGTGGCATAGACATCTTGGAAATATGCCACCGAGACGAACACAACGCCGACAATCAGGCCGGCACCCATCGAAACGCCCTCGACTGTGGAAGCAATCACAGCGCTATAGAGCTCTGCCGCAGCACCATAACTGAGCAAGATCAGCAAGAAGTCAGCGGCGATGACGACGATCTGAAATGGCCTCTGAAGAGCCGTGGCGCGCCTTGATGACAGCGCGCCAGCGTTTTCAGAACCAAAAGTTGCAACAGCCATTCGAACCTCTGCTATCGAGAGTGCCTGACGCTGATCCGTGATGCTGAAGATCCGTCACTTCCCCGAAGCCAACCTGTGAAGTGAACACAGCGATATTGTGGCGTCGCACGCAAAACTTTTGCAACGCAGAAATACATCTCGATTTTTTGAGATGGTTCGTTGCGCGATGAAGAATGCGTCACAGTGCTGACATACGATCCAGCTTGCTGCCCCATTTTGAATCAAGTTCCACATCGGACTCGATGTAGTTGATATGAAGACTGCTGGTTCGTCTCTGATATCTTCTACCGCGCGTCCTGCGTACGTGGCTCGAAAGAGACAACCGAATCGATTACGCGAATTTCGATGAATTGCGATCTAGAGCTGCATCCGCGAGATTGCCTGATTTGCTCGACCCGTGCCGACAAGCTAAGCAAGCGAGCAAACATCACGCTTTCCGTGGACAAAATCAGGCTGTCAGAGAAGCGGGCTTCCCTTTTTATCTTCTCCTGCCGCGGACCGACTTGGCAAAACTATCCCCTACCAACAGACCGAGTACGCGCCATGATATCTCTTGCCCGATCAAACCCGCCAATTCACAAGCCGCAATTGCCAGACGGCGTTCGGATTTACGCGATCTCGGATATTCATGGCTGCTCGCATTTGTTGCAGCCCATGCTGCGGGTGGTCGACGCTGACGTTGCCCACAGTCGACCGCGCCATGCGATCGAAGTGTTCATGGGCGACTATATCGATCGCGGGCCGGATACGCGTACCACCCTCGACATCCTGATCGAACGAAGCCGGCGAGGAAACGCGGTTTTCCTCAGGGGAAATCACGAGTCATTTCTGGTGAGGGTCTTCGAAGACCCATCCTTATTCGAAGATTGGCTTCGCGTCGGCGGCGCCCAGACACTGATGTCCTATGGGCTCGCGCCGCCGGATCTGAAGCGTAACGATCCCGTGTCGATACTGCGCGACTTGATCCGCACAATGCCTGGCGAACATCTGGAATTCCTGGACGCTTTGCGGCTCAGCTTTACCTGTGGCGACTTCTTCTTTGTCCACGCCGGCGTCCGTCCCGGTGTTCCTTTAGCCGAGCAAAGAGAAGACGACCTGCTCTGGATTCGAGAAGAATTCCTTCGGAGCGAAGAGCAGTTCGGCAAGTACATCGTGCACGGCCACACCCCGGTCCGTGCCGCAGAAATCCTGGCGAACCGCGTCAATATCGATACCGGCGCCTATGCCACGGGCAATCTGACTCTCATGAGCATACAAGGCAGCCGCATGCTCGCCGTGTGAGCAGTCAGCAAACGTTTGCTCATGGCCACGAAGATCATTCGCCCGAAGGATCGAGCTGGGCTGGGACGCGACGAGGGATTCACCTAGTTGAGGGCGTGCGGCTTTTCCCGCCGAGCTCCCGTTTGGGCCATCCAGTTGCTCCAGGCTTGCTCATGCTTGGCGTAGAGCTCCAGCCACCGCTGCCCAGGCTTGTCCTGATCAATACGACGATCCGCGCCTGGAAGAGCGTCGGGATTGTCCAACGTCTCGAACTCGATGGTCTCCGCAATGGACAGACCGACAAGGACACGCTGTCCGCCGCCATCAACGATGTACCGTCGCGGAGCGTCCTTCTTTGGCTCGGTCATGTCCTATGCCCACCTTTCATCAGCAAGAACCGGGCGCCGCTCCCCGCGCGGGGCCGTCGTTCGTTGCAGCCGCCAGGCGCGAAGCGCGGATTCTAACGGAACGCCAGCGCAGAAGATCAAAGCGGGGACAAATGCAGAAGCCATGGAGTCGTCCTAAGTGGTGCTTGGCCATCTGCATCGAGCAGTGTGTCGACATCATGATTCATGATGGCTGTCGGCGCCGAAAGATTGTTCACGCCTGATCCCGTATCAGCAGCAGCATCTTTCATGCCCAGCCGTTGAGCGATCCCTAGCCCGCTGCACCGATCCATCCAAGCCGAAGGTTGCTCTTGAAACTGTTCGGTCGAAATTATCCCGTCATCGAGCAGAACCAGCGCACCTGAAAATTGGACTTGCAGCCAATCTGCGGCACGTCGTGCTTGCAACCTTTAGGAAGGCGTCGCATTATTTCTCTCCTATTTTGAGAGGGATCGATCCTATGAACTTCCGCACCTTTGCTCCAATCATTGCTCTTTCTGTTCTTGGCGTCGCCTTGGTCGCGACCGCAGCTCCAGCCGCGGAGCTCGCGCTTGCTCCGGTGCATCACCGTGCGGCCTACGTCCGAACCGGTTACGTGTTTTGGGATGAGGTCTACCCACCTGCGATCTATGGCCCCCAACTTCGCTCGGTGGAGGAAGTTGCGGCCATGAAGGCGGAGGCACGACCGGTGTCCCATCGCTGGTGGGGATATTGGTACGCTCGGTGAACGCAAGGGCGTTTAGCCAACAGCTGCGTTCGACTCTGAACCGCCGCAACACCAAGCAGTCGGTGGCGGCAGTTTTGTTTGGGCCGCTTGACTGCTTCGATCCCATCCGGGACGGAATGCCTACAAGGCCTGCGCGGCAAGACGCACCTTTTGGACGAAGTTAAACTGGTAGAAGCGCCGCATGCCGTCATCGTGACGATCGCCGGCCCGTCGTTTCGCTACCAGGCTCCCTCAAACCCGGGACCTGACCGGTTTCGAACTGCGGTGTCGGGCGAAAATCGCAGACAGCGCGGATCCTCGGTCATCATTGTGGAAGTGACTGTGCGGTAGCGCCGTGTCGCTGAGAAGGCCACTACTTCGGTGGCGCACCCCGCTCCCAAGGCCGCTTGCCATCCGCCCCCCTGTCCCAAGGGCGCGATGTCGGGGCGTTCTTTTCCTCCACGACCGCCCGCGCGCGATCGGCCTGGACCTGTTCGCGATCGGTTAATGGTGCCTTGGGAGGTAGCGGTTCGCTTTGCGCGGACATAGGCGTGATGACGAACAGCATCACCAGAATGATTTTCCTCATTCCCGGCTGTAACACGGCGGCCGGAAGCTGTCCGGTCTATTCGTCGGCCCCAACGAACGGGAATTAACAAGGCAAGTCTACCAAAGGCGGCGCCCTTTCCGATCGGAAGAGCGGAAGAAATGTCGCAAATCAAGGGGTTAGAAGCCTAATTCCCGCGACCTGGAAGCGGGAAATTGACCAAGCTTTTAGCGGGAAACGAAGATTGCCCGATCGCGAAAGGCTCGCCGCAATGTCCCCTCATCCGAGCGCACGCGGCCCGAACTCCGGAACCCAAGCCTAGCAGCGATGACCGGCCATCAAATCGAAAGAGAAGGCACAGCGAGCCATGCGGAACGGCTGGTTCAAATCCAGCATCGCACTCCCAATCGAGTGCTTACTCTCTACCTGCTCGTCATGATGTCAGGCGCTCGACTCCCCAGCAAGCCGGCCGGGGGTCAAGCATTTCAACCTACCTTGAACGGCAAGGGGTTCGGCTGCGTGACCGATCGACAAATGGCGCGCGCTGATAACCTCACCGATCAGCCTCAAGGCGCGCAGCGTCGGGGCGCCTGGTTGAAAGCTACATTTTTGCGCCGCCGGCTACAGGCCCAAGCGCTTGCGCAGAGCGTCACGTTCTTCGCGCAATTCGCGAACCCTTTGAGCACTGGCGGACTGCATTTCCTGCCATTCAATGCGATCTTCTGCGGTCCACAGGTAGGACTCGCGATTGAGCCGACCTTTCTGAACCTTATCAAATTCCAGGTATAGTTCGATTTCGCGCTCAACCTGGTCCAGTTGTTCCTGGAGAGTTCTCGGCATCAGCCGTTCCTTCGGCTTTGCCTCTAGGCCGTGCACGTGGCTAGCGGGGTTTGGCTCGACGATGAATGGGGGCTTGGAGGAGCGATCACGCAATCCTTCCACACCCTCCGCGCCGAACCGCTTGGCCCATTTTGCGACGGTCTTCGGCGTCGTGTTGAATAGGTGAGCCACGTCGACTGCTTTCAACCCGCCTTGGACCACGCTTCGCACCATCGCCTCTCGACCTTTGGGCGTCAAAGGCGCATCCTTGTGGAAGTACTCCGGCCTCTCCTTGGAACACTGAAACTTTGGAACACTGAAGCTTCGCAACCTCAGTTTCCTTAGTTCAGACCGGATGGACAACCTCCTGAGAGACTACATCTAGCTCGCTTCGATCTTCGGTGTAACCTGTGCGACGATCACCAGGCCACTCTCTCGTATAGAACTTGACTGTGCGGAAGATCATCTTTGCCGGCCAGTAGGTTCCTTCCAGCTCACTCCGTTTGAGTACCGGGACACGTTGAAGTCACTCGGGGAGCGGCATCGAAGACGAGGCAGGAACTCTGAAGAGATAGAGACGCGCCGCGGTTCTTTCGTGGGCTTTTGGTTCTAGTTCCTTGTGGCTTTAAATTGTGACTTTTAGATGAGTAGCCGCTGCCGCCGCTCACTCGCTCGAAGTTTGCCTCCACCTATCGCAAGCGCAAGTCTATGCGCGAGACCTGATGGCTGCAGAAAGGACTGAGATTCCCGTGCGATTGGAGCGTTACTGTTTCAAACTGGCGCAAGGACGGCGCCAACAGAAGATCCGGTTCGTTTCGTCCAGACAAGCGGCGTCGATGCGCTACATCATATCGTGTGGTTCAATCTGAAGGACCGACGCCATTTCACCGGCGGCTCGGATGCGCCGCACCGTGCAGGACATCAGATGCGCGCTCGCCACCTCGTTCACAAATGGTTGGCGGCAGCGCTGGTCGAGCAACCGAGTGCGGTGTTCGAGGCCGAGATTATGTTGCCCCCTGAAAGCATTTCCGTGGCTTGCGTACTCGGTTTCTCAGTTCTGGCTACGTTGGCGTGGTTCGTGTTGCTGTCAGCTGGCGATGAGACTTGGAGCTCAAGCCGACAAACGGCGCGCATCTAGATTGCATTGCGAAGTTTGTCTCCATCAAATCCACGGCGGTTACGCACGACCCGCGCGGGCTCGCCGACGGCTATGGCCTCGGGACATATGTCCTTGAACACCGTGCTCCGCGCGCCCACGACGGCGCCTCTGCCGACCCTCACCCCCGGCGCAACAAACACATCGCTCGCGATCCACACTTGATCGTCAACCACGATCGGCGCGGTGACGTAGCTGAACGAGATATCGTCCATGTCATGCGATCCCGTGCAGAGATAAGAGCGCTGCGAAATTACGGAATGAGAGCCGATCGAAATGTGGTCCAGGCTGTAGAGTTCGACGTGATCACCGATCCAGGAGAAGTCACCTATCCTGATTTTCCAGGGATAAGTCACGCGCACTGTCGGTCGCAGCAGCACCTTACGGCCGATCTTCGCTCCGAACAGGCGCAACAGAAAGCGCCGCCATGCAAAAAACGGCTGAGGCGAAAGTGCGAAGAGTGTAGACTGCACGAGCTGCCAAAGCAGCACGACGACCGCCCCACGTCCGCGAAACCCCGGCGGTACCCGAAATTGATCCAACTTCTGGAATTCGCGCATTGTGGTAAGCTCGACGGATTGAGGGAAGGCTACGTTCGCCGATTGACGTTGGCCGATCGTTGGTTCGCCAGGTAAGCCTCATAGGCGCGTCGTATCCCGGCCTTCAATGGGATCTGTGCCCGCCACCCGAGTTCTGACAGACGGCTGACGTCGAGCAGCTTGCGCGGCGTCCCGTCAGGACGGGTCGGGTCGAAAGCAATCCCCCCTTGATAGTCTACAATGTCGGCAACCACATGAGCGAGTTCGGCAATCGTGATGTCGCTGCCAGTCCCGACGTTGATCGCTTCGGCGCCCGAATAGGTCTTCATCAGGTGAATACAGGCGTCCGCCATGTCATCAACGAAGAGGAATTCGCGGCGCGGCGATCCACTCCCCCAGATGACGACGCTCGTGCTTCCCGCGACCCTGGCTTCGTGAAAGCGCCGGATCAGGGCGGCTGCAACATGGCTGTATTCCGGATGATAGTTATCTCCCGGGCCATAGAGATTGGTCGGCATCACGCTGATAAAGTCCGAGCCATATTGGCTCCGATAGGCCTCGGCCATCTTGACGCCAGCTATCTTGGCGACCGCATAGGGCTCGTTGGTCGGCTCGAGCGCCCCAGTCAAGATCGAATCTTCGCGCAAGGGCTGAGGCGCAAATTTTGGATAGATACAGGACGAGCCGAGGAACATCAGCTTTTCGACACCGTTGACATGAGCAGCATGGATGACGTTGGCTGCGATTGCGATGTTCTCGTAGATGAACTCGGCGCGAAGCGTGTCGTTGGCGGCGATGCCTCCCACCTTGGCCGCGGCCACGAACACGATCTGCGGCCGCACTTTTGCGAACCAATCGAACACCTGCGCCTGATTGATCAGGTCGACTTCGCTCCGCTCAGTGGTGCGCAATCGCACGTTTTCCTTCGCCAGCCTACGCGTCAGCGCACTGCCGACCATGCCGCGATGCCCGGCGACGTAGACGCTCTTGCCATTCAGTTCAAACCGGGTGGGTGCCACCGGAGCGCTCCCGCCTTGCAATCTTCAAATCGCTTTCCACCATCTCCTGCACGAGCTGGCCGAAAGTCCGCTTCGGCTTCCAACCCAGCATCTTGTTCGCTTTGCTTGCGTCGCCGACCAGAATATCCACTTCGGTAGGCCGGAAATAGGTCGGATCGATTCGAACCACCGTCTTGCCGCTGCTTCTGTCGATGCCGGTCTCATCGACGCCCTTGCCGCGCCATTCGATCTCACGCCCCACCTCCCTGAACGAGAGTTCAACCATCTCGCGCACGGAGCGCGTCTCGCCGGTAGCGAGCACGAAATCGTCCGGCTTATCCGCCTGCATGATCAAGTGCATACCTTCGACATAGTCCTTGGCATGCCCCCAGTCGCGTTTCGCCTCGAGATTACCGAGGTAAAGCGTGTCCTCGATCCCAACCTCGATGCGGGCAACGCTGCGGGTGATCTTGCGGGTTACGAATGTTTCACCCCGGATCGGGCTCTCATGGTTGAACAAGATGCCGTTGCTGGCGAACATCCCATAGGCTTCCCGGTAATTGACCGTGATCCAGTATCCGTAGAGCTTCGCGACGCCGTAGGGCGATCGCGGATAAAACGGCGTGGTCTCGCGCTGCGGGATCTCCTGCACCAACCCATAGAGCTCCGAGGTGGACGCTTGGTAGAACCGCGTCTCCTTCTCCATGCCCAGGATGCGGATCGCCTCCAGGAGCCTCAGCACACCGATGGCGTCGGCGTTCGCGGTGTATTCGGGACTCTCGAAACTGACGCCGACATGGCTCTGCGCGGCGAGATTGTAGATCTCCGTCGGCCTGATCTGCTGCACCAGCCTAATCAGATTTGTGGAATCCGTCATGTCGCCGTAGTGCATGAGGAAGGGCACTTCGCCGAGGTGCGGGTCGCGATAGAGATGATCTACACGAGCGGTATTGAAAGAAGACGAACGTCGTTTGATGCCGTGAACGACATAACCGAGCGAGATGAGGTGCTCTGCAAGATAGGCACCGTCTTGTCCGGTAACGCCCGTGATCAGCGCAGTACGTCCACTCATACGCGAGATCCTACCTTTGATCGCCGAGAAAAGAAACCAGACCGATCGAATAGCTCGACCGTCGGGACATGTAGAAGCCATCTTCCACGCAGGTCAATCCTCGCAGGAAGTGATCATTAACGCCGGACATCTCCCGACGTGCCGCACGTCAGGGTAGAGGAAGAGCTTTATTGAGCGAAGTCGCCGTCCGCTCGTTAACTGCACCAGGACTGTCCTCGCACCTGTCCGGCAGACCGCATATCGAACTCATGTTGTCGATCCAACGACGCACGATAGTACGGCGATCCCAATGCTCAATGGAACGCTTACGCCCCTCTGCACCGAGCCTCTCGCGAAGAGAAGGATCTTCGCTCATCTGGAGAATGGCATCTGCTATAAGGCGCACGTCTCCCGCCGGAACGACCCAACCTGCACTCTGCACTTCGACGGCAAGACCGGTGCCCTGTTCCGCCATGGCGATGACTGGGCGCGCGGACGCAAACATCGCCCCCAATTTGGACGGCAACACAAGGTCTGCCGCCTCCGGCCTCTGCGGTAGAACGTGAAGGTCAGCCGTCGCCAGCAGTTGGTTGAAACTCTCGTTAGGCTGCAGCCCCAGGAAATGAACTCTCGGATTCTCAGAAGCCATTTCGACCAATTTTGCCTTGTATGGCCCTTCGCCAGCCAAGATGAAATGGAGTCGAGGATTGCCCTGAAGAAGAGCGGCGGCTTCGATCAGGAGATCAAGCCCTTGCTTGGTCGACATCGTGCCGGAGTAAAGTGCAACGACGTCATCTCTGTCGATATTGAGGGCTTCGCGATATTTCGTTTCCTTCGAACAAGGAAATATAGCATCCGTGTCGATCCAGTTTCTGATCTCAGTCGTTTTCTGCGCATCAATGTTCTTGTCCCACAAACGCTCCACCATTTGCGGGCAGATGCTGGAGACGCGATCAAACGAGCGGAGTATTGCCGCTTCGATCCTGAGCATCACCTTGCGCAGTGACCGATTCCGGAGCAATCCGAGACCAAATGCGGCATCGATCTCGAGGTCTTGCACATGAAGCCACGATTTGGCGCCGATGCGACGAGCAACGAAGGAGACGAATCGAGCCGACATCAACGACGGCGCGACGGAGAGAACGATGTCAGGCCGCCAAGAATATGCCTCGATCGCCACCGGTAACAGGCTCGTCAGGGCGAAAGAAAAGTGATGAAGCAGACGCTTTATACCGGTCGGGTGCTTAGGCACGTAGATCGGCGTTCGCACGACGCCAACGCCCCCAATGGTCGAGCGCCTGAAATAGGAGAAATCGGAACCAGCAGGGATGCTCCAGGCCGGATAGTAGGGAGGCGCCGTGATGACCCTGACCTCATGGCCTTCGGCAACAAGACTTTCGCAAAGCTCGGTGTTGTATTTCGCCACGCCGACCAGATCGGGAGCGTAATTGATGCCAACCAAAAGAATACGCATTCAATTCAAACCCTGGATAAATATTCTCGTAACCAAAACTCGCCGCCGACCAGCCAATGAATGGGCGCATTGGTCTCATAGTCACCGCTAAATCTTTCGCGGCCTCGGCCCGTGGGCTTCTCAGGCGCAATATCCAGGTCACCAGGCTGGATACAGACGCGGCTTCGCGCGAAATAGTATCGACCAGGCACGTTTCTGCCCAACAGGCCGGCTAGCCACTGGCCGACGCCAGCGTCGCGGTCCTTAAATTTCCTGCTCAAGAAGCGCATCCGAAATCGCTAACAGGGCAGTATGTTATCCCGAGGCTTCCGTTCCTAGCGGAGTGGCAGCTCTCCTGAGCAGAGTAAAGACATGAACATTTTAATGATGAACGCGCGCTGCCTGAAATCTGAGGCGGGGCCTGCGAAAGGGAGCCTCTCCCGAAGCATGCTGCCTAATAAGCTCGGCGTAGAATCGGACCGGTCGCAGTCACGCAGACGCGGTCCCAATACCAGCCGTAGGGCGTCTCGACGCGAGCTTGCGGGCAGCGGCGCCGCGGCACGTAGCGGTAGGGATATGAGTGAGCCCAGAATGTGACCGGGGTTGCGTATTCGACCTGCATGGAAGCTGCAGGTGTTGGCAACTGCATTGCTGCCGATGCCTGCTGCCCGGCCGAAAAGAATATCGCCGATACCAACAGTCCCAAACGCGGGATTATTTGCTTTGCCATCACGTCCCCCTGCCCTTGCCAATCTGGCGCCAAATCTCGTCCAAGCACAACGATTCGAACATCAGCCAGCCGTCCAGCCGTTTTTTAGCAATCGGACGGGGAAAAGGCAAACGGACCGCAGCGCGCCTGTTTTCCCAGCCGGTCACGCCTAATCAGGTCCGCTAAAGGCCCCCGTCCCGTCCTTAGCTGGCGCTCGCCGGTATTCGCCACGAATGAACTGGGTGCTGACGGCCTGAAACAGCGGAGCATTCTCCCTGCCAAGGCCCGCGAAGACGAGGATGTCGCGCAGAGTTCGCCACCGACTTTCGTCGTATTCGCCGATACGGGCCCCAACCGGCAGCACCAGGGACCGCTGCTGCTCCAGTTCGAACCTGACCCGCTCGGGAGCCAGCGCCGACCGGTCAAAATCGACGATGACCGGCACGGCCCTACCGTAATCAGCATAAGCGAATTTCCAACCTCGCACCAAGCCGTGCAACAGATCGGCAATTTCCGACGGCCGGTCCCGAAGCAAGTCGTTGCTGGCGAAATAAACCTGCCCAGGCACGTGAATCGCGTAGTCCTGAGGTTTTATGACGGTCAATGGAACGTAGTTCGCGCTCGTCGGGCTCGGCTGCTGATTGATCGGGACGATAATCGCGTCCACCTCCCCAGATCGTAGCGCCTGGAAGTCGGCCCGGTCGGGGACCTTCACGATCTGGCTACGTGGTAATCGAAGGCTGGCGATCATGGCGTCAAAGATGACCTCTGCCTCACTCCCCGCACGGTAACCAACGCGCTTGCCGAGAAGGTCGTCCGGACGATGCAAAGCCGACTGCTTGAGCGCAAAAATAGCGACCGAAGTGTCGAGAAAGCTCGCGGCAAAGGCCGTAACAGGAGCGCCCCGCCAAAGCGCCAGCAGGAATTTCTGGCCCGTCGTAACGCCGATTGCCTTCTCTCGTGCAACTGTTTCGACGAAGTTCGGATCGTCCGGAAGCGCCCGCACAACGACTCCTGGGTTGAAATAGCCCTCCTTGGTCGCAATCATTTCCCCAGCGAAACGAGCGGCGTAGGGGCCATCCAGGAAGAGGCTGGCCTGAAAGGAGGACTCGGCTGGGACGTCGGCTGGCGTAACGTCAGGGACCAAGGCGAACACAACACCTGTTGCGAGGAGCGCGACGAGGCTGATGGCCATACCGCGGGTCAATCTTGGTCCCGATCGCCGTCGGTAACCCATGCAGGAAACCCTCCACCTTCAATCTTGTATTCGAAACGACAAAAGTGCGATACAACGTCACCAAAAGTAAGGTTATTTTATCTTTCGTCTTTTTGGACTGCGGCATTCACTGATAGCACGCGCACGCGATTTTCTCGTGGTCTTGAGTTTGAAATCATGACAATTGCATCGGCTCGCCCCACCTCGGCTGCGGATTCTCCGGTAGAAATTCGCATTTTCGACGAGCTTAACTCCACACGCTCTAGCCTTGCACTGAGATGGTTACGCCCCAACGTTGTCGAACTGCTGGCTCCGTTCGCCGACGCGACCATTCTCGTGGCAAGCGGCGTCGCTTGTGCTGTTGGCTACCAGATCTACGCACGGTCAGCGCACGACCACCTGGACGTCTACATCGCGCTAAGCTTGTTCGTTGCGCTGAACTTCACACTCCTCATCAAGGTCCAGCACGGGTACAGCCTCAAGAACTTCACTAACCTGCCGCGGATATTCAAACAGACACTGGCAACGTGGACCGGCCTGTTCGGCGCGCTCATTGTCATAATCTTCGCGATGAAGGCCAGCAGCCAAATCTCGCGCGGCACGATAATCTCGTTCTACCTCGTCGGCCCGGTCCTGCTTCTGCTGTCGAAGGCTGCCATAGCGCGATTTGTCAAGGCGGCGGTGCGTACCGGTGCCTTTGCCAAGCGGCGCGCCGTGGCAATTGCCGAGCTTGGGCTGGCTTCATCCGAGGAAATGGCAGAACTCGCACAGCATGGCTACCGGATCACTCGGCTCATGGAGATTCGTTCGGAATGGCTCAGTTTGCCGTCGCTCATTCCGTCCATCGCCCCCCGCCTCGAGGAGCTCATCGCTTATGCGCGAGAGAACAAGATCGAGCAGATATTCCTGATGTTCAAGTGGGACCATCGGCAAGCGATCGACAAGGTCGTCGACGCGTTGAAAATCCTTCCGATACCGATAAATCTCGTACCGGACCCGAACGTCTCGAGGTTCTTGCGCTACCCGCTGACTAATGTCGGAAACACATTGATCGCAGAGCTCCGGCGTGCGCCGCTCTCGCGCGCGGAACGGGCTGTCAAACGCACATTCGACCTGATCGGCGCCACCCTTGGGCTGGTGATATTCGCGCCGGTCTTGCTAGTGACCTCGATCATGATCAAAGCCACGTCGAAGGGGCCGGTGCTCTTTCGACAGACCCGCAACGGCTTCAACGGCCGCGCCTTCAAGATCTTCAAATTTCGCACCATGCGCGTGCTCGAGGATGGACCGATCATTGTGCAGGCCCGCAGGAACGACCCGCGCGTAACACCGGTCGGCAGATGGCTGCGCAAGGCGTCGATCGACGAACTGCCGCAGCTCTTCAATGTCCTCCTGGGCGACATGTCGCTGGTCGGCCCCCGCCCCCACGCTGCTGCCCACAACTCGGAATATGAGCAAGTTATCAGCAATTACGCGTTCCGCCAGCATGTCAAACCGGGCATCACTGGCTGGGCCCAGGTCAACGGCAATCGCGGCGAGACGCTGACGCTCGACATGATGAACTCCCGGGTCGATCTGGATTTGTGGTACATCAACAACTGGAGCATCTGGCTCGACGCTAGAATCATCTTGCGGACGACAGTGCAGGTGACCAGTGATCCAGTGGCCTACTGACCCTTCGCACTACCCCTCCCCGTAACTGGAGCCGGCCTATTGAATCAACCGAGTCGGCAAGCGTTACAGGCGCGCCAGGACGTAATCTGCACGCTCAAACCGAGAAGCCTGGGCAGTTAACTTTGTCCTTCAAACAAGCTCGCATCAGCCCCCAAGGAAATAGCCTGGGGCTCCGCCTCCCCCTATAACCTTGAGGGACCGAGGCACCATTGTTCGACAGACCTATCGCCCGCAGCAGCAATCCAATCTCAGGAAGATGAAAAGCTACTTCATTAAGTATTTCGTTCTGAGCTGCGAGCAGGTCATTTTCAGCTTGTCGAACTTTCTCTACTTGACCGTGGTCGCTCGCCGGCTGCCGCTGGCTGAATTCGCCGAGCTGACCCTTGGATATACCTGCTATCTCATTCTCATTGGCGCACATCACGCCCTTATTTGCGATCCCATCATCGCGACTGGAATCAGGGAGCAGGAAAGCCAAAAGTCATTGTTGCGGCGCCTATGGACGGTCAACGTCATCTTTTGCTGCCTGGCGTTGGTCGCAGGATGCGCACTCGTGTTGAACAGCCACACTCACGAAATGCAAACGCTTACGGTTGCAGCTCTCGCTTTCCTGTTCTTCAGCTTTGCCGGTCCGGTTCAATTCATGCGCCGAATTATGCACATTCAGGGGCATGTGCAGGCATCGGCTGTGGCGGCAGCGGCGTATGCAACGGTTTTGATCTTCTCGGCCTGGATGCTGCCGCACGTCAATCTGGAATCGCACTTTGCCTATACGGTACCCTTCATCCTCGGCAATCTGATCTTTCTGGTGTCGGGGAGGCGAAACGTCCCGCCGAAGACCGACGATCACCAGAACATCTCGCTGAAATCCCATTTCCGGGCTGGATATTCGTTCCTGATAAGCAACCTGCTTGGCCTGGCGACGACCAACATCTATCCGTTCGTTTTCGTGTTTCTGAACTCGCCTGAAGCCGTTGCAAGCTATCGACTGATGTTCGCCGTGATAGCCCCGTTCGCTCAGTTGCTTGGTGGGCTCTCGGGATTTATCACGCCGCGCATTGCCGTCGCGAGGATCAGTCAGATTGAAACCCCTCACCTACTCATCCTGGCCCTGATCGTCTTCGCTCCGCTGCCATTGGCCGTAGCCGCAATCTGGTTCGGCAGCGACGCGGCCACTCTCATCTTTGGCGCCAAGTATGCCGCGCTGGGAGCATCCATTCCCGTTGCTTTGATTTCCACGAGTTTCGCCCTCGCGCTTGCAACTATTGGAATGTGGTTGAGGGCCAATGCCCGCCTGGGACTGATGCAAGCCGGCGGCCTGATCTCCGCAGCGATAACGGCCGTCATCGCGCTTCCAATTTGCTCGGCGCTCGGTGTTACCGGTGCGTTCGTATCCCTGGCGATAGCCAATGGCGCCGCGGCGCTTTGGGTGGCATTTAGGGGCACTTCGCGCCGCATCCGAATGCAACCGGGTTAGCTAATTACTCGAGCGACGCTTCCGGAGTGATCCCGTGGCGTGCTGGGGGCGCTCGACGAGCATAGACAGCGCGCTTCGTAACGAGGAGCAGGACTGCCGAAGCCACGACGGTGGAACTATGGATCGCCCATTCTGACCAGCCCACCTGAAACGGACCTCGAAGCAAAATCATGCAAAGCATCGGCGAAAGACACAAGATGAAGTACAATGGCGACAGTTTTTGCGCACTGAGCCCGCGACGTTCGACCCGGTCGAGAACGTAGACGATCGCGCAAGACATCAGCATCGCTCCGACAATCCCGAAGCTGAAATATCCCTCCACGGGCGGCGGAGCCGAAACGTTATCGGTGCCAAAGCCCTTCAGAATGAAAATGTAATCGTGCATGATCTCACCGACCGTTCTTCCCTTTCCTGCCCACAGGTCGCGCGGGACGAAGAACAGCAACGCACCGATGATATTCGATCCGTATTCGAGGCCCTTCATATCGACCCACATGATTGCATAGCAGAACAGGTCGAGGCCCGAAAAATCCGGATGAACGAAGAACTGGGAAAACGGCCGCTGGTCGAGAGTGACGTTTGCGTACCGGAAAATGGATCCGAATATCGGAGACGCCAGCAAGCCCGCGAAATAGGTGACGAGAAACAGCCGGACGCTTCGAGGATCAAATAGCACAAGAACGCAGAATACAATCAACGTAGAGGAGCGAAAACGTGCAGAGATGAGCGGATTGTTGATGAACAGACCCACCAAGAGCAGGATCGCAAAACACGTTGCCCAGCCCATGTTCCGGCGAGCAAGAGCGACGCTCCCGGCAATGACCGGAGCAACCAGCGTGAATGGCCGAAAGAATGCAGTGACCAGAATGTTGATCATCTTGCTTTCGCCGACCACCGAACCGAAGGCCTCACGATTGACCTGAAGTAATGACGAGCCGAGATAACCGATCAATCCGAGCGATACGACGGCGGACGCAACCGCCAATAGTACGTAGTTCGGGTTTGGTTCGGCGGCGAGGCTCCTGTCCAAAAAGCGATTGTAGCGGGGTTCGGGAGCACGAAATGGACGATAGATCACGAAGCACAGGCCCACGATCGTCATAAACGTCGAAAGGAAGCTGGCCAATACGACGAGACTTAGATCGGTGAAAACTGGGTCGAAGTCGTTTCCGATCTGCTGAAGCGGCGCCACCGCCAGGAACAGGAGGTTGAAGACGAAAAAGACGACAAACAGCAGGTATGATCTGGCCAGAGCGATCTTCAATCCGAACAGGGCTACGATCCCATTCACGCCGAGTACCACGGCAGCGACCAGCGATGCACGTGGGTTATCCCAGGCTTCCGTGAACGAAAGGAATAAATAGGCCGCGGCTGAGCCGATCACGACGTAGTCGAAGACGCTTTTGGGCGTCACGTGCATCTGAGAGGCGGCTGTGCTGTGCGAGAACCGAATCATGCCTCAACAACTTCGACTTTCGCAAGCGGCGCAGGAACAGCACGTTCGACCTGCAGTCGACTTCGGCGCAGATCGTTCGATAGAGGATATCCCTGTCGCATTAACGATCCGAACTCGCTCACCTTGCAGCCGAAGTTCAAGTAAGATATTTCCCATAACCTAACAGATATCAACGAAATATTTCCTAAATGTCGATTCCCTCGACCCGGATTTGCGAACTCCTTGCACGGCACACCTCTGTGAACCGGCGTCAACTTCTTTCCTCCGGGATTCTACTTGCCGGAGCATCCTCGATGCCGGCTCTGGCGGACCCGGCGGAGGCTGGGACGAAGCCAGGAGCGCCGACGAAGAAGGTTTACGCACATTGGCACTGGTTTCCGACGTCGTTCGACAACTGGCCTCCGGAGAAGGATCAGTACGCCGACTACATGTCGCCAGACGGATCCCAGGGCAAACTTAAGTCCGAAGGCGGTTTCATCCGGGAACGGCCTCTGCCTCGCCCTCCACGACCCGAAGCGAACTGGGCCGTGCTGGATATGCTCGAGGAGATCAAGACGGCGGACCACATCGGGCTCAACGGATTCCTGTTCAACATGGGGGGCATAGACGACGGTTCGCCCTACATGGTGAATTTGCGCAATATGCTTGAGGCCGCCCAAAAAGGACCGCCGGGGTTCGAAATTGTGCTGTCAATCGATACGGTGATCCTGGTGAAGACGCCGGTTGAAGCGATCGCTGACGCCATCCTCAAGCTGGCGCAGACCCCCCACGTCGCGCGGCACACCGACGGCCGGCTGGTGCTGGGCGCCTTTTCGCCCGAGCAGTGGGACATCGGGCGCTGGAAAGAGCTGTTGCAACGACTGACCAGGGGCGGAGAGAAGGTTTTCTTTTTTCCTACGTTTCTCGATGCGCGCAAGATCATCGACTTCATGGAGCTGATCGATGGCGCATCGATGTGGGGGGTCGACAAGTTGAGCGACGTCCCCCTGCTCAAGCGGGTGGGAAGGCTGGTCAAGCAAGCTGGAAAGGTCTGGGCATCCATCGTGTGGCCTCAGGACTTCCGGCCTCATAACCGGTGGTTCTCGGAATGCCGCAACAGTGAACTGTTCCGGGTTTCATGGACCGCGGCGATGGAGATCGAGTCCGATGTGGTCAACATCGCCACTTGGAACGACTATTCCGAAGGATCCGAAATTCGACCGTCTACCAGCATTCAATATGCGTTTTATGATCTCGCCGCGTTTTATATCGCCTGGTTCAAGAAGGGCACGATGCCGCCGATCACTGAAGACGTCATTTTCTATTTTCATCGAATCGAGTCTACCGAGGCGCGTGGAACGGGTACTGCTCAACCTTTCAGATTCGCGACCAATCTGGTCAGCCGCTTCGCTGATCCGCCCCAAAACGAAATCGAGTTGCTCGCGCTCCTCAAGGAGCCGGGCAAGCTCACGATCAGTACAGCGAAAGATTCCAAGAGCCTGAACGCGAAAGCCGGAATTACGTCGTTTCGGATTCCCTTGGTGCCTGGCAGGGTGAGTTTTCAGCTCAGCCGCGAAAACGCGACAGTCATATCCCTCCCGAGCGCGTACGAAATCCGCGAGACGTCGACGTACCAGGATTTGCTCTATCACGCCGGCTCGTCTTCCCGTCCGCCCGTTTAGCATTTTTCGATCATCTGTTCGACAGGGACAGCAGGATTACTGATAAATTGAGATCATCATCTCCCTTTGCGCGACAGCTTCAATGAGTTCCTGCATGCATTCAACCTTCTTTCCGGAATTAGCTGCTGGCGGCTTCTCGAGAATCGACGGTACGATTGCGTTCTACCAACGCGTGAGTGCCCTTGTGACACCAAGTACCACCATGATCGATTTCGGCGCAGGCCGGGGCGCGATACATGAGGACACCACCTCAGACTACCGTCGCAACCTCTGCAATTTCAAGGGACGCGTCGCCAGAGTCATTGGATTGGACGTCGATGACGCGGTCTTGACCAACCCGTCGCTCGATGAAGCAATGCTTTTCGACTCAACGGGGCGCGCGCCTCTGGCAGCGAGCTGCGCCGATATCATCGTATCGGATTGCACATTCGAGCATATTTCCGACCCGGCTCGAAGCACCGCCGAAATGGATAGGTTGTTGAAGCCCGGCGGCTGGATCTGTGCGCGGACGCCAAACAGGCACGGCTACATTGCGCTGGCCAATCGACTAATCCCCAACGGACTGAGCCGAACCATCCTCAGCTCGGCGCAACCCGAGCGCAAGGACAAGGACATCTTTCCCGCGGTTTACCGCCTGAATACGCCGGCTACCCTACAAAGGTACTTCCAGCCGGCGCGTTTCGATCACTTTGTATATGCCTGGGACGCTGAGCCCGCCTACCACGCCAACAATCGCGGCGTGTATCGGGCGTTCCAGCTCGTTCAATCGCTGACCCCTCCCGCCTTCAAGACGGTCTTGATGGTCTTCATCCGGAAGAAGTCCGACCGTTAGCGAACGTCATGTCCCTCAGGGGCGCACGGCCGCGATACACTTTCGAAATAAACCTTAAAGACTAGATTTGAACAAACTGTCGCACTTTCGGCTATCTTGGATCGGTGCGAGGAACGACTATGTTGAAGATTCTCATTCAAGCTCTTTTCCTATTTTTCCCCTGGAAGATCCGTCGGCTGGCCCTCAACGCGATCCCCGGTTTTTCCATCCACCGCGATGCACGGGTCGGTCTCTCCTTGATTCGCGCCGACGAATGCGTCCTGGAATCAAAGACCTATATCGGGCATCTCAACTATATCGGCCGGCTCGATCGGTTGCAGATGGATGAAGATGCGGTGATCGGCAACTTGAACTGGATCGGAGGATTGTCAACTCGTCTGAACTCACCGGCCTTCCGGACCAAAGCGAAGCGACGTTCCGATCTAATCATGCGCAAGGCGAGTTTGGTGATGAGCCAGCACTACATCGACTGCACAGACCGTATCGAGTTTCGTCCGTTCTGCGGTCTTGCTGGCTTCCGTAGCCAATTGCTGACTCACGGAGTCAATCCAATATCAGCCCGGCAGACATGCTCTCCAATTACGATCGGCGCAAATACGATGATCGGCACGGGGGTGATCATCTTGCAGGGCGTTACCATCCCGGATAATTGCGTGGTGGCCTCTGGTGCGGTTGTAACTCACGTCGCGCAACAGGAGTACTCGATGATCGGCGGGAATCCCGCGGTTCACCAGCGAGACATTTCCAAGAACGCCAAGATCTTTCACCGTACAGTTGCTACAGTAATGTGACATTCAGAGAATATAACGGCCCTGATCCGCAACGGCCAAGATTTGGCACCAAAGGCACTCCTTGGAGGATGCTGCGGCCGACCAAGAAGCTTTTCTGGCGCTAAGGGACCGATGATCTGGTGGCTTGTAAAATGATCGTCTTGGCAGGTCCTCTTCCTCCACCGGTTCATGGCGCGGCTCTCATCACCAGGCGAGTCGCTGACAGTTTGCTCGTCGCAGGATTTCAGCTCGCACTCTGCGATACCTCGCCAGGCGACGCGCGCAGCCGGTGGCGGCATCACTTCAATCGTGTACGCGCATACGTCCGATGCGCGCGAACTATCGTTCGTCGACGGGAAGCCTCTGCAGTCTACTTGTCACTGTCCGGAGGATATGGACTGCTCTATGACCTCGTGCTGGTCGCCCTTGCGAGGTTGCGGGGCAAGAGGATCGCGTTCCATCACCACAGTTTTGCGTACCTGACGAAGCGTAGCGCTATCCTGGCGTCCATTGTCCGCGTGGCCGGTACCAATCAGATTCATATTGCCCTGTGTCCCAAGATGGCGGCAACACTTTCCGAGCTGTACGGCCGGCAACTGAAACCCGCGATCATTTCCAATCTGGCGTTTTTCGATTTGCCGACGGTCGGATGGCGAAGTAGCGATCGTGAACTCCGCTCCATAGGCTATCTTTCGAACATCTCGTTTGAAAAGGGAATCGACCGGTTTTTCGATCTGATGGCCAAGCTGAGAGAGCACGAATGCGACCTGACGGGACGAATCGCCGGTCCATGCGCCGATCTCGAAATGGAGAATTACATCAATCGCCGTGCGAGCGAGATTGGCGGAATCGAATATGTGGGGCCCGTGTACGATGATGCCAAGGCGCGCTTTCTCTCCTCGATAGACGTTCTGGTATTTCCGACGCGATACGTTAACGAGGCGCAGCCTCTCGTCATCTATGAGGCCCAGGTGGCGGGGGTCATTGTTGCCGCCTCCAGCCGCGGATGCATTTCGAACATGGTTCCGCAAGGATTGCTGCTGGATCCAAGCGCGTCAGATCTGGACAAGATCGTCGCCCAGATCCTCGCTTGGCAAAAGTCACGCGTTGCCTTTCAAGCCATCCTGAGCGAAGCCGAGAGCCATCGCGCAATGTTGCTCGTTCAGCGCGAGGGCGACGCCGCGAATTTTATAGGACTGTTCGAGGGCCACGCGATTACATGAGCCGGCGTCCGCGACAACCTTCATTTTTGAGATAGCGAATATCGAAAGGTCGACATCTTCATCATTCCGAGAATTATGTCGACCCGCTGATAGCCGTAGACGGTCGCATTGTTGCAGTGATCACTGTTGTAATAGCAAACCTTGACCCTGATCATTCGAGAACAGTTGTTCTTTACACTCACGATATGGTCCATCAGCTCGCCGTTCATGACATGCCCCTTAGCAGCGGCTTCGACATCGAGGCAGGGACGATTGGCGGCGTCACGGATGACAGGCGTGTCCGACGTGTCCGCGGCCCCTTGCATCCTGAATGCGGGTCCCGCGCTCTGCGCGTAGGCCGGCAGGTCGTGGATCAAAGTCAATGCAAGAACCATACAGGTCAGCAGGACGAGCCGAAAGAGCGATCGAATCATTGCCGCCACATCCTTTCAGGCAAATTGACTCCTGGCACGTGAGCCTTCACGCCGTCGTATGCCAGCTTTTTTGCGAAGGCTTCTCGAGCGACCATGTTAACCCGCCCGAGACTCGCCAACAATCTGTCCTTCTGGGGCCAACCGACGCCAGTCAGGTTGCGTGCCGCATCATCGGTGAACTCGCTCTCAACCATGCCGGCAAACTCGGAAACGACCTTCCGCTGCAGCTCCTCACTAAGCAACGGGAATATCGCGAGCGCCAATCTGTTACGGCGGAGTGCGATCCAGCCTTCGTTTGGTCCGGCTGCATACGATTGCTCGAGATAGCGGACATTTCCTGCGTCGAAACCATAACGCTCGTTCTTCACCCAATACAGCATCAGCCAAAGAAAGGCGTCGGCCGGAGCGAGCATCAACGACGATTTCAACTTGTCCTCCGCGGCCGCCAATTTGCGATCGGGGTCACCGAGACTCCTTGCCTGCAACGCCTCCTCGGCGGAGCGAAGTGCAATCAGCGCCCGGGCTCGTACCAGGTCAGGATACCAGCGAGCTAGTTGGGAGCTGGCATCGATGCGCGACGCGATCGGATCCAGAGTGCCTGGCTTGAATTGTTCACCGACCAGGATCCGCACGGCCACGGAGCTGACTTGCGCCTCGGCCCAGAAAGGCGGCAACGCGATCAGCGACCAGACTACGCCAGCAAGTCCCGCCAGAACCGACACGCCACGGCAATATTTCTGCCAAGGCGCGTCCATGCTATTCGACGTAGCCGTAACGGGCATAGTTCTTCTTGTAATAGTAGCGGCTATGATAGGACTCGTAACGAGCCAGCCGCTTGGTATCGGCCTTATTGAGAACTACCCCAAGCAGCTTGTCATGAATCTCCGGCGAGCCATGCAGACTATGTCTCACCACATCCATCAGGGTCTTGCCCCACTCTACAACGAATAGGTAAGAGTCGACGAAGGATGACGTCACACGCACGTCTACGACCGGTGCCATGGGGGGCATATCAAGCACGATGTAATCGAATTTGGCCCGCAGCTCACCAATTAGGCCATACATCACCTTCGAGGCCAATATCTCGTTGGTGTGCAGGAGCTTGGAGGTCGTACCTGCCGACAGCATCGAGAGACCCGTTTGCGGATCGACCGTCAATGCCTGCTCGAAGTCAGCCTTATGCGCGAGGACTTCCACCAAACCAACCTGCGCGTCCGGCATAAGCGCGCGAGAGAGGGAGGGATTACGGAGATCGCAATCCACTAGGAGGACGCGCGCACCGCCATGGGCCATCAATTGCGCAAGGTTGGCAGAAAGCGTGCTCTTGCCTTCGTTCGGAAGAGTCGACGTGACTGCTGTCACGCGGTTCTCTCGCACAATCGAGTTTAGATCGACCGCCACCTTCGTCGTGCGCACCGCCTCGGAGAACCTCGATAGAGGATGATCAACGACATAGCGCAACAATTTGGCCCCGGCGTCCTTCGTAGGGGCGACGTTCAGCGTCGGCAGCAGCGCTATACAGCTCGCACCCAGCACCTCTTCGACCTGTTGAGTCGTCCTAAACACCCGGTCCATCATTTCACGGGCGATCGCCAGGACGAAGCTCAGCACCAAGCCGCCAAATAGCGCCGCGCCCAGCACGATCAGAGTCTTTGGATAGCTCTTCACCAGAGGAGTCGTCGCCGCGCTGATCACGCGCGCTTCACTGATCGGAAAGGATTGCTGCTGGACCGATTCCATATAGCGCTGCAGGAAATTGTCGTACATCGCCTGATAGGACTGCGCATTGCTGTCGAGCTCGCGCAGCCGAACCTGCGCCTGGTTCGTGAGCTGTGATTCCGAGACCACGTTCGCGAGACTCGCCTTGATACTCTCTTCACGAGTAACGGCAATGTCGTAGTCGCTCTTGTAGGATTCCTGTATGCGCTTGAGCTCGTCGACGATGTTCCGCTTGATCTCGTCCATCTGGCGGCGCAAGTTGACCGCCGCAAGGTGATCTTGGCCATATTTGGCTGCCCAGATCGCCTCCTTCGCAGCCATGTCGACATACTGTCCCCGGAGCTTGACGATGGTCTCGTTCTTGAGAGCGTCCGCCACTGACGCGTCTGGGATTTCGCGCTTCAAGATATCGTTGAGGCGGTCAAGCCGCGCCCTAGCCTCGGCAGTGGAAGCATGCGCTCCGACCAGCTGGCTGTTCACTTCGGCGAGCTGTTGCTCATTCATCAAGCGCCCACCAGTGTCGACAATGTTGTTGGCCGTTTTGAAGTCGACAACCGCCTTCTGTGCTGCAGATGCTTGAGCACGCAACTCCTTGATGCGATCCTGCAGCCAAACGCTCGCGCGCCGCGTTGACTGGTACTTCGCCTCAAGCTGGTCGACGATATAGGCATCGGCGATCGCATTGGCGATCTGCGCAGCTTTCGCTGGATCTCGCGACGTGAAGCCGATCTCCATGACGTATGTGAGACCGAGACGTTTGATGGTGCGATTGCTCTCAAAACGCTGCAGGGCCTTACGCTCCAATCTAAACTCGGAACTACGACCGCTCGAAAACAAATCGGAGAAGAAGTTGGCAACCGACCCTATCAGGCTTCCACCGCTACCGAGGAATTCCGGATCTTCCGTCAGCCGCAAGTCATGAATTACCGCGAGGCTGATGTTCTCGGACTTGAGGATCTCGACTTGCGTTTCTACCGACGCAGAGTCGGGGGCCACATCAGCGAGCATCGATTGCTGCTGAAACAGCTGAGCCTTGCGGGTGTCGATGACGATCGAGGCGGTGGACGTGAATTGCGGAGCTTCGGTGAACAGGTAAAGAAGCGCCAAAATCACGCAGGTTGATACAATGACCACAATCGTCGGAAACTGATGCCGGACGACGTCCAAATGCGAAGTCAGGGACTGGAACGGAGAGCCTTGCGCCTCAGGGAATTCGCGATTGATCTCTGCGGTAGGCTTGTTCAGCTGCAACATCCAGCAATTCCTGAGGTGAATCAAAGATCGTGATTTGGCCGATGGAGCGGCACGGACTCACATATCCGCACAAATCAAGCATAGCTATCGAAGCATCAACCGATCTAAGGCGCACCGTACGCTTCATAACCAGTATATTGCGCAAGCCTTAGCAGAAGACCGCAAGGCAGCGCATGACACGCTGCCTTGGTAAATTTATCGTAAGAAAAACGGGAGTCGAAGCCTACAACGCTATTGGGTCGGGCTGACCGCCTGATATGCGGTCGAAGGAGTTACCGACCCTGTATAGCTCGTACTGGTGTTCGCGTAGTGCAGCCCACCAAAGTTCTGGACACCGGAGCCTCCCCCACCGAAGGCCGATCCCTGGCCGGTCGTTGGGCCCCCTCCGCCGGACCCGCCACCGCCGCCGGCCGCAGCAATCGCCACGTCGCCGGTTGCGGCCTGGTACGCAGCAATCACGTCGGGATTGTTCGATCCTGCGACCGCCGACTGGATTTCATTTGCGAACGCCTGATCGGTCTGGGCCGCCATACGAGCGACCTGTGCAAGTCCGGCAACGATCGCGCGCAGTTGATCCTTCGTCGTCGCAGGGTTCTTCAACAATTCGATGAGGCCCGGGACCGTCGTCGGATCCGACGCACCAAGGTCGCGCACCCGCGAAATCAGCTGCGGACCGCCATTGGGATATTGCTGCAACAGCGTTGCAGGAGCTCCCTTGAAATCGGAAATGATCTGGGGCTGCAGCTGCCGACTGGGTGGATAGACAGCTGCGCTGGCAGCGGTGGACATCAAGCCTGCGACCGCAACAGCCACGGCGAACCGAACCGAAAACTTAATAAGGCTCATGATTTCCTCAAGAACTAGTTGGCTTTATGGCTGAAACGAAAAACAATGAGAAAGTAGTGGAAAGAGGTAGCCCTGTCCACCAATTCTAAAGGAATGGTTAAAGGCCAAGGGTCTCAAAACTAGACTGTTTTGGCGATTCCGGGTCACGAGCACAGGTCGGCACGGCATTTGCGGCCACAGCGTCCGGCTCACCTGTCCTTTCGCCGGAACGGAAGGATTGAGCCAAACCAGCCCCAAAAAGCGCAAAGAAGGGAATGCTATAGCCGGGTATTTGTAGCGTGAAATCAACGCAAGAATGCAGCAGCGCCAGCAAAGCGATGCCGACGGCTGCCAAGGGAATGTAAGCGTCGCGCTTGCGGCTGAACACACCACGCGCAAGCACCACGATCATGATCGCCCAGCCGGCCGCCAGCAGCAGCGCCATCGGAATCCCTGCCTCCAGAGCGACCTCCAGAGGGGTCGAATGGGCTGCATTCCAGGTGCCGCGAATCGAGATATCGGGACTGCGGAAGGGCGGAAACGCCGACTGGAAGGTCCCCATCCCGGTGCCGAACCACGGATTATGGGCGATAATGAGCAACGACGATTTCCACCCCTCCAGCCGGCCATTGTCGATCAGTCCCTGGCTATCGAAGCGGCTGGTGACACGGCCACCGAGCAATTCCAGGAGAACGAGCGCCGCCAAGATGCCAGCCGCGAGCGCAATCCAGATGCCGGAGCGCGGCGGAAGGTCCTTCCGCAAAAAAACAACAAAAACGAGGATCATGGAAATGAGCGAAACAGCGACGCCTGCCCGCGACCCCGTCATGAACATCGCCATGACACAGATCAATAGCGCGGTGAACTTCAGCGCCAGTGTACCCTGCGAAATTTTAGTCAGATCGCGCGACAGATTGCTCCACCTGAAACGCCGTCCAGGCAGACGGTAGCGCACGTCGATCAAGATCAGAAGTATCCACGCGACGGCACATGAGCCGAAATAGGCAGCCGCGGTGTTGCGATTGATGAAGGTGCCGGTGACGCTGCTAAGATAGGCGTTTTTATCCCGCCACAGGATCGCGGTCGGGTCGATAAGGAAGGAGAGCACGCCATATGCCGCGTAAAGGCTCCCCGAGACCGCGATTACCAACAGCATCTGGCGTGCACGCTGGGCGCTGGCACCAACGATAAGCCCTAGCAGAACAGCCAGGATATTCGCTAGCGGCGCCCCCAGAGCAAAGAACGCCTCGTGTTTGATGATCGAGGCCGATGGCGCGACGGGTGGATCGAGAAGAGAGCCAAGCTGCGTCCACATCGGATGGTAGGATGCAATCCACGGACTGTCGGATAACTGTTCGTGAAGCACGCCCGCGTAAGCTGCAACGAGGATCAAGATGCCGACGATGATCCAGAGATGCGGGCGACGCAAGGCTGTCGTCGGCGCAACGATCAAGGCAGCTCCCAGGCAAACGCACCAGAAGGCGATGGCGAGATTGCTGGTCGAGCCAAACGGGAATGGCGCGCTCGCTACGACAAAGAACAACAGACAGCTGGCGACGAGATCAGCCGACCAGGGGATGTTCAGCGAAACACGGCCCATCACTTTCGTCTGACGACCCCCAGTGGAAATGCAGCGGCGTACCCCGTAAGCGTCCAAGCAAGCGACCCGCTCGGATCTTGGCGGCGACCAATGAACTATCTTCGAACCGCTCCCCGCCTATAGAACTTAATTTCTGGCGTCAACTAGTCCGAGTGGCACTGAACCTCGAAAACTTGACCGGTCCTTTCCTCGCGATGTTTACCTCGGACTGCGTCGCTTCCGCATTCCTATATTGTTCACATCCCGAGCTCGCCCAAATGGGGGCCGATGTTACACTGTAGTCCGGTAGCCATATCCTATGAAAGGGCTGGACGCTCATAAACGCACTGATCTACGGTGGATTTCAGTAACGTTGCCGGGTACGGCTCGCGCCGGCGCTGCACGCTAAGGCCACACGTCGCCAATTGCAGGCAGACGAATCCTGACCGCGTGGAGGTCTGCTTCCGGGAGAACATTCTGTTTCTGCTCCGACGTTTCCACGAAGATCTTACGTCAGCTGACGTGTTTTGCCGGCCATTTCTCTGCGAGGGACAAATTGAATATCGACGTCATTTTAGCGACACGCGGCAGACCTGAGAATGTTCGGGTCCTTTTAGACCAGCTTCGACTTCAAGCACGCGCTCCCGATAACGTCATCGTTGTGGGGACTGAACCCGGAGATTTACCCCGTATTGCCTCCGTCCAGGACGACCTGAGCGTGTACGAGCTGATCTCTCCCCGGCCCGGGCTGACGTCGCAGAGGAACTACGGCGTGCAGGCTGCCAGAAGGACAAGCTCTCCGGACGCCTGGATCACGAAGATCATTGTCTTCTTTGACGATGATTTCAGGCCTGCAGCCGATTGGCTGCAGAGGTGCGAAGCGTTGTTTGCGGCGGATCCCCAGGTGCTTGCTGTGACAGGAATGGTGATCATGGACGGAGCAAGAGCCAGCTTCGCCATTACCGAAGATCAAGCTTCGGACCTGCTGGCCGCGCGTCCGGCCGCCGACCAGATCGGGCACAGCAAGTGGAAACAGGGCCTGTACGGATGCAATATGGCGGTTAGAGCGAAGATTTTCGATCGGTGTGCATTCGACGAGAATCTGCCGCTGTATGGCTGGCTAGAGGATACCGATTTCTCCGGACAGATTAGAAAGTTTTCAGACATTCATCGGGCTTCAGACTTGATCGGAGTACATCTTGGATCAAAGTCTGGACGGGTTAGCGGTTACAAATATGGGTACTCGCAAATCTCCAATCCGCTCTATCTCGCGCGCAAAGGAACAGTCACACTCAGACAGTGCGCATATTTTTGTACGCGAGCGCTTGCGTCCAACGCATTGCGGTCAATCCAGGAGCATCCGATGATTGATTATCGCGGAAGGCTTGCCGGAAATCTCGCCGCACTAGCTGATCTGATTGTCGGATCAATGCATCCGACCAAAATCATGTCCTTTCATAGCTAGAAGGGTTCGGGCGGATTCCGCGCATCACCACATGTCAGCCAGCAGGGTACGGCAGGGAAATCATGATTGACGACAATCTCATTTACGATCTAGGCGCCCACAAAGGTGAAGATACCGGGTTCTATCTCAAGAAGGGCTTCAATGTCGTCGCCATCGAAGCCGTCCCGGAATTTTGCATCGCGCTCGGCGAACAGTTTTCCCGAGAGGTCGCAACAGGAAAACTGAAAATCCTCAACCTGGCCGTGGCCAAGACCCCGGGAGAAATTGACTTTTACGTCAACACCAAACATTCGGTATGGGGAACGGCAAATCTGGGATGGGCCAAGCGAAATCAAATGATGGGCGCTGGAAGCTTTCAAAAGACAACCGTGAAAGCCGAGCGGCTGACTGACATCATGCGTGAGCATGGCGTTCCCAGGTATTGCAAGATCGATATCGAAGGCAACGATTTCGATGCGTTGTCATCGCTCGAGTGCATTCCTGCCCCCCCACGATTTGTTTCAATCGAATCCGAAAAGGAGAATTGGGATGATCTGGTAAAGGAGTTCGAGCTACTGCGACGCCTAGGTTACTCCAGATTTAAGATCATCGATCAAAGGCTCGTTCCCCTACAGCAAACACTTGAGCCGGCAACTGAAGGGTCGTTCGAGACTCATAGGTTCGAGGAAGGCAGCAGCGGGTTGTTTGGTACCGAATTGCCCGGACGGTGGATGGACATGTTCGAAGCGCTGGAAGTCTACAAAGGAATCTTCCGCGGTTATGCGCTAGCGGGAGACGCGGGTATCTTCTGGGGTCGAAAGAGTTTGTTCCGCATGCTTGGCGGCGTGCAGGAAGCGCTGGTGCGCGCGGCCGGGCGAAAGGATTACCGCTTCCCGACGTTTCCGCCGGCGAGCTGGTATGACACGCACGCGGCTCGATAGCTCATCCAAATCTGGAAGCTACCTCGCGCGAACGTGGTGACGGGCTTCCCTAGAGGCGACAGTCGATTGGATAGATCTTGAGATCCACGTTCAAATGGCTGCTTCGGGTTTGCGCCCGAAAGGCGTAAAACGAACCGAGATTATCAGTCCCCGTGTCCAGTTTTATTCCCGGGGTCAATTCATCTGGCGGGACCAGAAGCCCGATGTGGCGGTTGATGCCGGATATCTCGACCCGGCGCTCCCCCTCGCCGAAATGCCCCAGAAGCTGCGTGACAGTAACTTTCGGCAGTCCGCGCCGCTGATGGCAGACCTCCTCCTCCCATAACTTTGCCTGTGGGACGAGGGGTTGGCCCGCGCCATCCGGCACACGGATATCCGTGAAGGATGAGTGGAGCATCCCGAAGAATCGGCTCTCCCTGGCGTTCGCCGACAATCGGACAGTGAAGGACAGTTCGCCCTTGGCACCCCGGAGGCGCTGAAAGATTGGCGCATCGGGTTCGGCAGAGACCACCACATCGATCCGGTGACGTACACCGAGCTCCCCTGCCGCACCGGCAGCCTGTTCAAGTAGAACAGGCCCCGAGATGACGAGGGTCAGAGAACACCAGAATGCTTGTCGTCCAAAGCGCATGAAGCCCCTTGCAACATTGCGGGGTGACCGATGACCGGCGGGCCTTGCTCAGTGGTCGTTGATCCCTAGCCGAACAGGACCGCCTCGATCGCTAAACGAAAATGGCACCGGGACAAAGCCCCGGTGCCATCGCTTGTCGCGGATCAGGTTGGCTTCGCCTTACGGCGCCAACTTGATGTTGTTGCGGAAGATCAGCGCGTCGTTTCCAAGGTTCACCGCATCGCTGCCGGTCGCCATGATCACACGCAGGTAGGTGAGGAACTTGGCAACTTCGACGTTGCGCGAGTTGGAGACGTAAAGGATGTCCTGGTTCTTCATCATGACCTTGGTGGCGAGGAAGAAGCCGCCGGGATCGCGCAGGTTCACGCTGAAGATGACCGGGATGGTCTCGGTTGTGTACTTGTTGACATCGATACCAAGCTGGGCGGCAACCTCACGCGGCTCGCGGCGATAGAGGAATACGCCAGCCGGCTCTGCTTGGCCGTCCAGGAGACCACCGGCCTTGCCGACCGCTTCGCCGAGATTGATGCGCCAAGCGTCGAAGTTGAACTCGCCGCTCTGACCGCTCGCGCCGAACGCCAGGAACTTCTGCTGCTCGCGATAGACGTAAATGCTGTCGTCAGGCCGCACGTAGATGTTGTTTTCCGGGCTCATGACCAGGTTTTCGAATGGCACGGTTGCCCGCTTGCCGCCACGCTCCAGCATGACCCAGGTCTCGAAACCTTGGCCCTTAATGCCGCCCCCGCGCGTGATCGCATCGAGCACGCGATCCTTGGCGCCAGCCGCGCTCGCCGGATATCGCGCGGGCGCATTGACTTCGCCGAGCACGCTGATGAGTTGCGTCCGCTGCGACGACATCGCAACAACAACCTGTGGCTCGATGGCGCGATTGGCGATCTTGTCCACAATCGCGCGCTGGATTGCGACCGCCGTCAGGCCCGCCGCCTTGACCTGGCCGGCATAGGGCACCGTGATGAAGCCGTCATTGTCGACCGACTGATCCGGAATCGTCACGAAGTTGCCCGGACGAACGCCGGCTTCCGCTGGGATGAACAGACCGCCCGCGGCCGCTTCGAAGATGGTGACGCTGACGACGTCGCCAATGCCGAACACGATGCTGGCCGGCGGACGGCGGTCGGTGAAGGCGCCCGCGAGGCCCGCCGGCTCATGGGTGTGCAAGATGTTGACCGTGGCCGGGTTGATCGGCACCAGCTCATACGCCGGTGCGCTCGCCGTCTGAACATGATTGTTAACGTCGTCGACCAGAGGGCCCGAACCCGGATTGGTCGAACAGGCTCCAAGCGCAAGGGCGACTGCCAACAACGCAGGCCGAAATACATGAGTCTTGGCAATGGAATGCATGAATCTCGCCCGGTGGTTCCAATTGAGGACAATTGGTACGGCCGGGTGCGCGGTGCGGCAAGACTACACGCCGCAAAGGAAGGGTTAATGGCGCGGTATGTCGGCGGGTGTTGCCCGAAAGCAACTTCTTGGGACAGGCTCTAAGCCATTATGACCATTTGTTGTAAGTGATCAGCCTGAATGACGGGCAGACAGCGTCGGCAATGTGCACAACTCCCAGAAGCGAAGCGCTTATGGTATGCGGCTCTCGTTCTTTGGATGGACGTTTGACGTGCTCTTTTTCGCAGTTGCAATAATTGGGTGGCTGGTGGCTGGCGGGACCCGCCCCTCCGAAGCGGCTGACGACTGCTTGGCTCTATCCCGGACGGATTGCTTGCCCATCATTCAGGTGACGGCCTCCTCCCCCTGGAAATTCATCCGAACCCAAGGCCCTAAAGAGGGTGAGAGCTTGGCTGCCATCATGAAAACGGCGGATACCGCCCAATCGGACCCGGACTTCGCCGGCTTGATCGTCCGATGTGCGCCCAGGGGCAAGGTCGACGTGTTGGTAGCCCTGATCCGCCCCTTCCCGCCCCGGCGCCGCCCCCAGGTCACCATCACCTCGAGCAACGGCGGCACCCTCGCGTTCGAGGCCACCATGGCGGCCGCCGGAGCCGCCGTGCAGCTGCCCGATGAGGTCTCGGCCTTTGCCGCTGGAAAGTGGCAGTCCACGGCGTCGCTCTCGGTCGTGGTCAAGGAAAGCGACAGCGAGATCAAAGGCATGGTGGCCCTGAATGGGCTCCAGGCAGCATATAACTCGCTTTTGCCGAATTGCAGCCAATAGGCCAAATTTAGCCATAGGACTTAAGGGTCTTTTTAGGGGGCGGAACCTAGGGTCCGGAGCAGGGAGTGTTTCGGATGACCGAGCTTTTGATTTTCAGCTTTCTCGCAGGCGCCGTCTTGGGCCAACGCTTCCGCGTCCTGATTCTCCTGCCAGTAACCCTTTTTCTGGTACTCACGGTCCTTCCGGTTGGCCTGATGACCAGCCTTGGCTTTCTCGAAGGTCTGAAGGCCGCAGCGTTCGCAGCCATTGCCCTGCAAGCCGGCTATCTCTTTGGCTCCGCCGCGCGCTTCGGTCTCGCTGCCGCCCGGACCGCCCGCGTGTTCCCCCGTCCGGTCAGGACGGCCCGCTGATCTCCTCGATCTTCCGCAAGTACTCCTTCTGGGTCGAGCGCACTCAGAGAAACGCTTGGCGAAGCGCCGGCCCCGTTTGGCTTGCTTCGCCCGTCCGTTGGTGAAGCTCTCCCTTTGTTGACCGCAGAGCTTTGTTTCAAATCAGACCGACGGCTTGTATGGTGGCCTGACTGGTTCAGGATTCCTTTCGAGCGCGTTGATTGTCCCTCGCTTATTTTGCCCTCATAGTCGCTATCGTTTCCGCTTCAGCTCTCGAAATTGCCGGCGCCAAATTCGGCGCACAGCTCGGGATGATGGCTGCGGCACTAAGTCTGTTGGCAGCAGCCTTCAGCGCAGGAAAGGCCGACTACGAGCACTATCTGCGTGCCACGGCCTGGTGCCGATGGGTCCTGATCGCCATTCCGCTTTGTATCGCAGCCCAGCTGGCGCCGCTCTGGCTGAGCTTAGCGCACCCGATCTGGGCGGGGACTCACGACGCCTTGGGTGGTCTGCCATTTGGACCAATCACGGCCGATGTCGGCTTGACGCTGAACGCGCTGTTCTTGGCGCTTGCTGCTCTGTCTCTGGTCGGCGTTACAATCGTGGTGGTCCGCGACCGCGGCCGCGCCGAGCTGGTTCTCTTTGTCCTGAGCGGAATAGCAACAGTCGGCGCCCTAACTTTGAATCTGCATTGGCTCTCGCCGGGACTTGTGGGCGCCGCTTCCGACCTAGCGACAACCTTTGCCGGCCTCGGGATCATGCTGAACTTGTCTGTCATGCTGCTGGCCGCTGAGCGGGCCGAAACGCGCCACTCGGTCGTTCGCTCGCTTGCGATCGGGCTTTGCGGTCTTGTGGGCGCTCTGGCCAGCGCGGTTGCGATTTTTGGATTGTCCGGCACGAACAGCGCGTTCGCTGCCGCCTTCGGCCTTGTGCTGATCCTGCTGATCCTTGTCATTCGCAGGCTCGACCTATCACCGTTGGCTGCAGGCGCGATGTCGGTCGCGGCACTGGTCGGAGCTACGATAGTCCTGAGCTTCCTCTTCGAGAAGAGTTCCGGACCGATCCTCTTGCGGCTTGTCCCGGATATGGCGGCTGAAACGAGAGCCGCACTTGAACGAATGTTGGCCGACACACGATGGTTCGGTGCGGGCGCAGGGACCTTTTCGGCCGTCGGCAGGATCTACCAGAGCGATCCCGGTGCGGCTCTATTGGCGCCATCAGCCGCCACCGCGATCTTTGCGGATACCGGATGGCTCGGCTTGGCCGCCGCGCTGATGTTGAGCGTCGTCGCTCTGCTGCGCCTGTTTTTCGGCGCATTGCAGCGCGGCCGCGACTCGTTCTTCCCGGCGGCAGCGGCGGCCTGCCTTGTCTTTGCGCTTATTCAGGGCTTCGCAAGTCCAGGATTGCTGTACCCCGCAGCAATCCTTTGCCTTTCAGTGATCGTGGGACTGGGATTGTCGCAGAGCGTCAGCCAGTCCTCACGATAGGCGCAGGATTAGACTTCGCGACCGGCAAGCGATGCCCAGTAAGTCGGATTCTTGGGGGACTGAATGCGAACCCAGCGGTAGGACTTCTTCGACCAGGGCAGAATATGCCCGGTGAGGTTGTCCAGCACGAGATCGCCGGAGGAGGTCCGCACCACGACCACGAGATGATGCTCACCCCAAGGCACCACGACCTCGCTGAGCAACACCGACCGCGCCGGGAACCCCTTGGCGATCAGATCGTGGCGCTTTGTCACAGCGTAGTCATTGCAGTCGCCGCTGGCGGGATGCAGCAGCCATTTCTCACCGCGCAGCCCTTCCAGATTGGGCTCCGGCCGGATCGCAATGTTGACCTGCTGATTGACCTCCTGAAGCTGGGCCATACGCTCCGCCGTGAGCTTCAGACGACCACCTCTGAACACGATGTGCTGCGGCCGCGGCTTACACTCGTCCTTGTACTTCAGGCAAAAGAGCGTGAACGCCATCGGCGGAAGCGTCGGCTGGTCGAACTTGATGTATTGAATAGCGCCGCGCAGCCCCATCGGCGCACCAACGAAGGCGGCCTTCGCACTGTGCTGGACCCCAGCAGCCACCACAACAGCGGCCGCAGCCGCCAGCAACTTAAAAACTTTGCGCATGTCGCGCTCCCCGTTCTTGCTGGGGGAAAAGCTACGCGAGACGTCTTGAAATACGACTCAAAGGCCGAGCGGTTCTTTAATCAAAACCGCTGCGAGTCGGTCAGAAACAATTAAGAATACCGGTCCGTAACTTGTTCTGCTATGAGCGATCACGACGTCGGTTCATGACGCCAGATGCGATTCGACCAACTGATGGGCCTTTCCAAGCGCTTTCGTAAGACGATCAAGCCTCGGCTTCCCGACGGCGTGCGGGTCTATGCCATCGGCGATGTGCACGGACGCGCCGATTTGCTTCAATCGCTCTTAACCGTGATCGATGCCGATCTGGCTCGCTCTGCTCCCGAACGAGCCATCCAGGTTTTTCTTGGCGACTACGTCGACCGCGGCCCGGACTCACGCGCCGTACTTGATCTCCTCATCGAGCGCTCGAAGTCGCATGAGACCGTTTGTCTGAAAGGCAACCACGAGGTCTTCCTGCTTGAGGTTCTCAAGGATCCAGCGCGCCTGCAGGAATGGCGCCACTACGGAGGCCTGCTGACCCTTGTCTCCTATGGCATCAACCCGACGATGAACCCGACCGGAGAGGAGCAGATCGAGTTGATCAAAGGGTTGAGGCGCGCGCTTCCGGCGGAGCACCTTTCGTTTCTTCAGCAACTCCCCTCCTCCTTTGTGTGTGGCGATTTCTTTTTCGTTCACGCCGGCGTCAAGCCGGGGGTGGCCCTCGATCGTCAAAAGGAAGAGGATCTGCTCTGGATCCGCGAGGAATTCCTGGAGTCCGAGAGACGCTTCGGCAAATATGTCGTCCACGGTCATACCCCGGTCAGCGCTCCAGACATTCGGCCAAACCGGATCAACATCGATACCGGCGCTTACGCAACCGGCAACTTGACGCTGCTCACGATCCAGGGCGATAGTCTGCTCGCGATTTAGGGCTTTTGCGGAGTTGTCGGCCCGACTCTGGTCGCCTCACCTCGGTATTTCGAATTCAATCATGAACCGCATGATCTTGCTTCGCGTCGTCGGCATCTGCATCGCAGTGGTCTTGCTGCTTCATGCAGGATTGGGGTTCTTTGGTGATCTCATGCGGCCGAACTTTCGGGCCAGCGATCTATTCTTGGACGAGATTCCGCCCGACAAGGTCGATCTAGCTGCCTCGGGAGTTCCGGCGGCTTTTTCGTTCGATGGCGACTTGCTTGCGAACTATGCGGCAGCGAAAGCTGCAGGCATTTTTCACCATCCCTCGGCCGATGCGAACGGCAGGGCTACCGAGAGCAAGGCGGCCCAAGACGCTGTGGTTGCCGCCTTGAAGATATCACCCATTCGCCCTGCGTTATGGCTCACGCTCGGGACGCTGAAAGCTCAACTCGGCGAGCCGGCGACGCCCGCGGTGAAAATGTCTTACCTCGCGGGGGCCGTGCCGGTCGGCGTCGCCTTCTCAAGGGTCCAAACGGTGACGTCGAGCGCGGCCGCGACCGATGAGGAGGTCAAGCTCCTGGCGCAATCGGACATCCGCTCGGTGCTTGCTAACCGCTCTCGTTACGAGCCGCTTTTGGTCGCGGCCTACGTGCGGGCAACGCCGCAAGGCAAGTCGCTCCTTCTGGAGGCCACGCAGGTGACCGATCCCAAGTTCAATGAGATTTTGCGGCGGTACTGACGTTGGAGTGCGCTTTGGCTTCCGAGCCTGGCTTGCCGCGGATTTTTCAACGCGCTGTTTTTGGGGCGATCGGCACAAAGTCCTGCTCGCGACGAGGTTGTTCCGGTCCTCCCTGGTAGACGAACATGCCCCTCTTGGTCGCGATGATGTCGCCCCGCTGCAGGCTCTCGTCATTGAGAACACGTTCAGTCGCGACGATCTCCGGATCTTCCGGAACCGGCATATAGAGCTCGGGATGTTCGCGCCGCTCGCGCGCGGCGTCCTTGGCCCGTCGTCTTGCATCTTCGATCCGCTGCCGCCATTCGTCACGCGTCAATTCGGGCTGGCTCGGCGTAAGCTCGTTATTGAGCGACGGCTCCGCTTGAGCAAGACAAGGGCGCGAACAGCACAGACAAAGGGCTAGGGAACCTGCAATGGTGAGCGCTCGAGACAGCGCCGCAAACCGCCACGTGAACTCAAGCGAGTGGTCACGCCGAGGGGGTCGCATGCCGACAACTCCAAAGGCCGGGCAGAAGGACGTCCTCTTCAGGCTATACCTTTGCCGATTGCAACAAAGCGAATTCACGGGCAAGCTTTCCGCTTTAGCTCGTGAGGATTTTAACCGTGGTTCGCAGCATTGCTTCTTTGGCTTTGGTCATCTGGTTTGGGATCCAGTCCGCAACCGCAGGCCAGATCGAATACCCGCAAGTCATCCATACGCAATACGAAGCTGTCGATCCGAAGGCCGGTGGTCACTTCGTGCTGTGGTCCGAGCGTGAAAAGATCTTCTATGGCCTCGACCAGAAGCTTTTCCCGGGGGCCCGCTTTGTCGATATCACCCAGGTAACCCCGAGCGTAGGCTCGATCACCCTCACCTACGTAGAGGTGCGCACGGTCGCCAGCACGACCTCGGACTATTTATATTTGACGGGAAGTGTCCGCTTCCGCGTCAGCGGGATGACTCTCAAATCCAGCAACTTCCCGGCGGGCGGCGGCATGATGCCAAATGACCGCTGACATCTGACGGGAGCGTCATCGCCTGCTCGATCCGCTGCCCCGGGTTCTACTCCCGTAATAGGGGCGGGCGCGCGACCCATTGATGGGCGGCGCCTGAATCCGGCTTGGAATATTCGGTGTGGCCGTGCTCGGCGACGGCTGCGACGGGTTGACGACAATCACATTGCGATTGGGCGTGGATGGGTCATTAACTCCCTGTGCCAGGGTGCTGGCTGGCACAAGAAGCGCGACGGCGATCAAGATTGTCCGTTTCATGCGATATCTCCCGAGCAGGAACGTCAGAGAGCGATCACTGTTCCCTCGGTTGATTGCACTTACCGAGGCACCGCGATCAGCTTGCCGTCCCTCCAGACGCCTTGGGCGGACTTTCCGGGCGGCAGGCTCCCGGCGAGGTTCCGGACGGCGGTGGGACGCGAGGCGGTCTGGGTGGCCTGCGTCTTCTTCGTCGGCGTCGTCAGTATGCTGTTGCTGGTCACATTGGCCGGATCCTTGATCCCTTGCGCAAAAGCAGGCTGCATCAGGAAGGCACAAAAAAGGAGTGCTGAGAGAAAGCCGCGCATGATCAAACACCGGAACGAGGAGATTGAGGAAATGTCACAGGTTTTTGCTCAAAAGCAAGCGCCTTTCCTCTGACGAGAGCAGGTCTTTGCGAGCCTTACCTTGGAGCCGAGCTGCCGGCGCCGAGACGATCGAAGGGAAAAGTCTGGCGAAACAGCCCTTTTCCGGGTTAGTGGATCGTCTTGATGACCGACCCCGCCGACCCCAGTGCTCCGAATACGCATGAAATCAAAGCCGGGTTCGTCCGTCTTCTGTCCGGCCGTATCCGCGACATATCTGACGACCCGCGGCAGATGCGGGAGATCGTCTACGAGTTGGCGCGCGTCAAGCTTCTGGAACAATTCACCGATGCCGGCGCGCGGGAATCTCGTGAGCTCCAGCAGGTACTCGAACGCGCCGTAGCGGAGGTTGAACGTTCATTTGAGCGCAGCGCTGCTGAGCGCAACGTTGCGTCCGCACCATCAAGCGGAGCGCCGGTCGTCATTTCGGCCCCTCCCACCGGGGCGCCCGTTGCGACTTCGCCGCCCCTTCCGAAGGCTGCGGAAATCCCGCGCCGTCCTGCCGCACCGCCAGCACCTCTTAACCGAGCCAAACGGAGCGGCGCCTTCGTCTCTCTCGTTCGATTAATCGCCATGCTCCTGGTCGTTGCGGGCGCCAGCGCGGCGGTCACCTATTGGCCGCGCTTGCGGACACAATTCATCGCCCTGCGGCAGTTCGCGGCATCGCCCGAGCACACCATGACAAGCCCCCTTCAACCGACCGAGCCGCCGATTCCCGGCAGTGAGACAGCCGAACGGACGCCCGATCATCCAAAGGAGCCGGCGCCAGCTGCGCACCCCTCGATGCCTTTGCCGACAACTTTTGGCGTCTACGCCCTGAGCGAGGGCCAGCTCCAGGAGCTCAAGCCGGTCCCGGGAAAGATCCCGGATCGCCGTGTCGCGATCTCAGCCCCAATTAACACGCCGAGCGCGACGACGCTGACGAGCGGATATGTCAGTTTCATTGTGTTCAGGCCCGACGGTGGTGTCGATGCAAGCGGGACCGAGGTTCGGGTGGTGGCGAAGATCTCCCGGGCGATGGGCGTCGATGCCACCGGGAAAGCCGCCATGGTCGCCGCCGGCGACTCTTGGGTCATTCGCAGCATGTTCTACCCCTACAAGGCAGGCCCCGTCGACGATCAGCCGAGAATGCTATCGCTGCAGCCCGAGCAGGACGGCTTCGCGCTTCCGCCAGGCCGCTACGTCGTGGTGGTCAAAGGGATGGGCTATGACTTCACTGTGGCGGGGACAGTCTCTGATCCCAACCAATGCGTCGAACGCATCGATGCAACGAACGGCGCGTTCTACTCCCCCTGCCCGCCGCCACGACGCTAAAGTCGATGGGATCGGGGTGAAGCCCTCATCGCCTTAGGCTCCTGTTGGAGCTTGGTCTTCGGAAAGCCGCTGCGCCCTGTTCCGGATCATGATCGAGGGACGCTCGTCTTCCGCTTATTTTGTGGCTTTGTTGTCCTTGGGCGTGTCCGCCGAACCGTCGTCGACCTTACCGTTGTTCGCGACGCATTTGCTGAAATAGTCGCGCCGCTCCTTGGCCGTCCCCTTGCTGCTGCCGGCAGCGGGATTGCCGATCTGCTTTGGCGGAAAGGCCTTGGCCGACGCCGCGTCACATGCGCGCGCCACTTCGGCAGTGACTGCCGAAGCAGTTACCGGTGCCCCAAAAACCAATACAAGCGCCAGTCCAACCAACTTTTGTAAATTTCTGAGAGCCACGTTGCTCGCTCCTTCAATCCGTCCAAGAACGCTGGAGCAAACCATATCAAAAAGGACAGAAGAGCCAAACATCAAAGCTGAGCCGAATGGAGGCGTGGATGGATTCCCGTCCTGGGCCGCAGCGCAAACCAGGCTGAGGAAATGTGCCTTGGCTGATGTCGCTGAGCGTCCGGACCACGGCACGATGACCGTCACGGAAGCACCAATTGCTAGCTGTTGAGCGGCGGCTTGAAATCTGGGAAGCGAGTGAGCATCGCGGCCTTGACGAATTTCAGGTGCGAGATCGTGCTGATCAGTTCCTTGAGCCGTCGCTGGCCGTTCGAGATGTCGGTGGCAAACAGATCCTGATGGTAATTGTCGAGCGGCTCCCGCTCGAGGTATTCATCGGTGCCGTTTCCGAAGGTGACGGATGCACGCGCGAGCGCGTCGTCAACGCGCCGATTGAGGCCGGCCTGCTCCCTTTCAGCCTCGTGCAGCGCGGTCTCGATCGCGGTTATCACCGCCTCGATCCGCATACGATCGGTCGCAGAATCACGCTCCGCCGAGCGGGCTTTGAAGCCCTTGTCCTCGCGGCGGGAGTTGAGAAGATTGTGCGCGCGCGCCCTCAGGAACAGCTGAAACATTTGGGCCATCCCACTTCTGGCTTTCGGAGCCGCTACCATCGGTCAGACGTAGTTAACAAAGCCTGAATTTTCCGCCTGCTCCGCCCGACTCTCCACCAACCACACCAGCTACGCCGTTTCGTGCTTGGAACAAAGCTCGAGCCATCGGATTTCGCCAGCTGCAACGTCCCCTTCGCTCACGTCATCTTTGATCACGGCATGATCGGCATTCATCGATGGAAGGTCCAGCGCTTCAAAATCCGCAGTCGCGGCGAATAAACTTCAAACCAAAAGCCAAGTTAGCTGCCATTGGAATGTTCCTATTTTTCTGGAACGTTCCTCCCCGAGTATTTCATCTTGTCGTTGTGACGGCATCAAGATCGGTGCCGCGGAAATTTTTGCTCGACGTGTTCGGTGTCCTGCTCGAACAAGTTAGGGGCTGCGCACACCTTCGAAAGATCGCACGGCCGTAAGGGCGATATCTGGCGGGCAAGTTAGACGGCGACACCCGCCATGATGTCCAGTTCTCGTTCGAGAGCGTTCTGCCATGTCGGTGTATCAATCCCGAAATCGCGGCGTAGGCGATCGAGGCTGAGACGCGAGTTTGCTGGTCTCTTCGCCTTGACCGGAAACTCGTCCGTTCGGATGGGGCTGATCGACTGAACCCCCAAATCCAAACCACGCGCCTTCAGGCCGTCGACAATTGCGGTGGCGAAACCGTGCCAGCTTGTCTCACCTCGACAGACGACGTTAACGACACCCTTTCGTTGCTCAAATACGGTGTTCATGCTGGGGCGGTCCTTGAGAATGATGTTCGCCACAACGTCAGCGATTGTCTTTGCCGAGGTCGGCGCGCCGACCTGGTCTGCAACGACGCGAAGTTCTTTTCGCTCCTTCGCCAGACGTGCGATGGTCCCAAGAAAATTTGTGCCGCTAGCTGCGTAGACCCAAGACGTGCGAACGATCAAATATGGCGCACCGGAAGCCGCAACGGCTGTATCGCCGGCAAGCTTGCTCGCCCCATAGACCGATAGCGGTCCGGTGGCACTATCCTCCCGCCGAGGCTCGCCGCCGGAACCATCGAAGACGTAGTCTGTCGAAAAATGCATCAACGGAACATGATGACACGCAGCCCAGTGTGAAATGGCGGCTGGAGCCTGGGAATTGATTCTGAACGCAAGTTCCGGCTCGTCTTCCGCCGCGTCGACTGCGGTATAAGCAGCTGGGTTCACGATCAAACTCGGCATGAAGCGATCTAGCTTGGCTGACAGCTCGGAGGGCCTCGACAGATCGAAGTCTTCGAGCGCTGGTGTAAGCACCGTAGCTTCCCTCTGAAGCAAGGGAGCCAACGCGCTCCCCACCTGCCCCGCGGCTCCTGTTAGCAGAATTCGCATTAGACCTGTCCATAGAGAGGAAGATTTTTGACGTCAGCAAGCAGAGGGGCCACCGCGTCCTTCGCTGAAAGCGATGGATTTGAAATACCCCAACTGATCCCGAGCGCTGGATCATTCCAACGTACTGACACCTCATCTTTAGGACTATATGTGTTGTCGCATTTGTAGAAGAAATCCGCAGTCTCCGAGAGAACGACGTAGCCATGGGCAAAGCCACGAGGAACCCAGAGCTGCTTGCGATTTTCCTCGCTGAGCTCGATAGCAACATGTCGCCCGAAGGTTGGGCTGCCTATGCGAACATCTACGGCCACATCGAGCACATTCCCCCGGAAAACCGTTACGAGCTTTCCTTGCACTAAGGGATTCTGCAGATGCAGGCCACGGAGCACTCCATAACTCGACCGCGACAGATTATCTTGCACAAAAGGGCGGACTACGCCGCTCTCCACGTAACGGCTCAAATGGTAGGTCTCGATGAAGAAGCCTCGCTGGTCCCCGAATAGCTTCGGCTCAATGACAAGGACCTCCGGCAATTCTGTTGGGACAACTTGCATTTGCGGTCTTAGTCCTGACAATCAATACCTACCGTTTCGACTTTATCAAACTTGTGCGTCGCACACTATCTGATAGTTTGCCGCTGGATTTGCGAGGGACCATGAAGGGCATCATTCTCGCTGGTGGAACGGGCTCGCGCCTCTACCCAGTGACCACAGTTGTTTCGAAGCAATTGCTGCCGGTTTTTGACAAGCCGATGATCTACTATCCGCTGTCGACGTTGATGCTCGCTGGCATTCGGGACATTCTCGTCATCTCGACGCCGCAGGACAAGCCGCTGTTCCAGCGCCTGCTCGGCGATGGATCGGAGATCGGCGTTAACTTCTCTTACGCCACGCAGGATACTCCGCGCGGGCTTGCCGACGCCTTCATCGTCGGCCGCGAATTCGTGGGATCGGATTCAGTCGCCCTCGTTCTCGGCGACAACATCTTCTACGGCCACGGACTTCCTGAGATGCTGGCCAGGGCGGCAACCCGCAAGAGCGGTGCCACGATCTTCGGCTACGTCGTCAACTCACCCGAGCAATACGGCGTGGTCGAGCTCGACAGTGACGGACGTGCGCGCTCGATCGAAGAGAAGCCCAAGCAGCCGAAGTCGAATGTGGCCGTCACCGGCCTCTATTTCTACGACAACAGCGTGGTCGACATCGCTGCGGGGATCAAACCTTCGGGGCGCGGCGAGATCGAGATCACCGACGTGAACAATGCCTACCTCGCGCGTGGCGACCTGTTCGTCGAAGTGCTCGGGCGCGGGTTTGCCTGGCTCGATACCGGCACGCACGCCTCGCTGGTCGAGGCCAGCCATTTCGTTCAGATCCTGGAACAACGCCAGGGGTTGCGCATCGCATGCCCCGAGGAAATCGCCTTGCGGCGCGGTTACATTTCTCTCGAAGCCTTCAAGAAGGTAGCAGAGAGGACCGCCAAGAGCAGCTACGGCGAGTATCTGCAATCGGTTGCCCGCTCCTTCGCCGCTCAAGACTGAGGCAGATCACACATGCGTTTCGAAGGCTCCACGATTTTCGTCACGGGCGGAGCGGGTTTCATCGGCTCCGCAGTCGTCCGTCACCTCCTCCGCGACACGCATGCGCGCGTCGTCAACATCGACAAGCTGACTTATGCGGCCAACCTCGAGTCCATTCCTGACGCCGAGGCAAACCCACATTATGCGTTCGAGCAGCAATGCATTTGCGAGGCAGCCTCGCTTCGCAAGCTGTTCGAGAAGTACCAGCCCGCAGCGGTGATGAATCTGGCGGCCGAGAGCCATGTCGATCGTTCGATCGACGGCCCCGGCGAGTTCATCCAGACCAATATCGTCGGCACCTTCACGCTGCTGCAGGAGGCGCTGCGATACTGGAGGGACCTGAGCCCTGATCGCCGCGCGCAATTCCGCTTTCTCCACATCTCCACCGACGAGGTGTTCGGATCGCTCGGCAAGGACGGTTACTTCACCGAGACCACATCCTATTCACCCAACTCGCCCTACTCGGCGAGCAAAGCATCCTCCGACCATCTGGTTCGCGCCTGGCGCGAGACCTACGACCTTCCGACGATGGTGACGAACTGCTCGAACAATTACGGACCGTATCACTTTCCCGAGAAGCTGATTCCCCACATCATCATCAAGGGGCTCGCGGGCGAGCCGCTGCCGGTCTACGGCGACGGACAGAACATCCGCGACTGGCTCTACGTCGAGGACCACGCCAAGGCGCTCACACTCGTGCTCGAGCGCGGTGCGATCGGCGAAACGTACAATGTCGGCGGCCGAAACGAGCGTACCAATTTGCACGTCGTTGAAAGCATTTGCGACCTGCTGGACGAAATGTCGCCGCGGACGGCAGCCTCCCGGCGCGGCCTTATTTCGTTCGTTGCCGATCGCCCCGGGCACGATCGCCGCTATGCGATCGATGCGTCGAAGCTCGAGCGCGAGCTCGGCTGGCGCGCTGACGAGAATTTCGAAAGCGGCCTTACCAAGACGGTTCGCTGGTTCTTCGACAACCGCAACTGGTGGCAGGCCATTCTCGATCGCGGCTATCAGCAGAAGCGCATCGGCCTCGGCTAGCGGATCGACCACCGCGTCGTGGCAGCTGCCGTCCGGCAAGAAGTGACTGCAGGCCGACGTGACGATGCAGACGAGAATCGGCCGATGCGCGCGCGGGCCCCTTCCCGGCATTGATCTTCAACGAATTTTGAATCGATGCGGCGCGCACCATCGAGTGACGGAACAATTCTTTTCGATCTTTCGCCTGTATGTGAATATCCCGCAAGCGATCTTGCAGGGAGAGCGGACCGGTTGCGGCGGCAACCGGACGTCGTCGCGGGGCATCAGGCCTGATGGCTCCGACCGCCGCTGATCGGCTCGAGATCCGGAAAACCCCGGAATTGTACGGAGCGCCCGGCGCCGAATTCCTCGCGGTAAGGTTGAGGAGTTAGCTTAATCCCCGTTGTTTGTTGCGAAGTCTAGCCGATCGCATATCCATCTTCGCACCGGGCTTCCCCCAAGAGCCCGGCCCCACCCAAGCAAAGCCGTCGAGCGACATGGGTCCGCTTGGCGGCTTTGTCGTTGTGTCGATGTAAGAGGATCATTTCGGTTATGACGCGGAAGCCCTGGTCGTTCAAGGAAGATCGCCGGCTCATGGAGCTGGCCAAGTCTTCGACGTCGCTGGAGGCGGCGGCGAAGCAGCTCGGGCGATCGCCCGACGCGATCAAGCGCATGGCCTTGCGTCTCGGCCTGGCGCTCAAGTCGAAGGCCGCAAAGAAGAGCTAGCGGGCGCGCGCCGGGCGAGCGACAATTCGTGGATGCGGGCCAACGCCGTCGGCACCAGCCGAATGCAGCCGCAAGGGCCGGTCCTACAATTGCCATTGAACGCCGCACCCTGCCAGGGCCATCGTCTTGCGGTGAGTTGATCGTCGCCGCGCTTGCCCCGACGGGCCAGACCCGCGGATGACGAGAATTTGGGCGGCGCCGATCGCTTGCCCAACCTCGACAAGCGAAACTCTCGGTCCGCCTCAGCATTGTTCCCTAAAGGAATGCTGGAGGCGGAGCTCATCATGGCAAACTCTTTCCTAATTGTGATGTCGATTTGGTTCGCCGCCAATATCCTGTTCGTGGCGTGGCGATTGTGGGTAACCAGGCCGGATAGCTGGAAAATGGGCACCGGCGGTCGCCATTTCAGTCCCGTCAGCGTGAAATCGCAGTTGCGCTGCCACCTCTAACGCTGCAGAGACCACCGATCGCAACGGAGTCTCCTCTCGGGAGCTGCCCCGTCGGCTGAACCGAAAACTGACGTCCACGCAACCGCATGCGATCGCCTTAAACCCTATCTTAGGGCCTCCGAGGTTACAGTTCCGGTCATATTCTCTTAACCTCCGCGGGCCGGATGAAAGCAGCACGGCCAAAACTTCGACTGGCGGTGCTCGTGCTTGCGGGCATGGTTGCGTTCGGCGTTGCCGGTCACATCGCGGCGACACGGTTCATTCATGATCAGCAGGCGCGCCGGCTCGACGAGTTGACCGAAGTCGTGCTGCGCCGGTCTGAATTCGCCGTCGACTTTGCGACCGCGAGCCTTGACGAGTTGGCCGGCCGCGGGCTCGTCACGTGCGCCCCCGCCTCGCTTCAGGCGATCCGCCTCCACGTCTATCAACGCTCCGCCGTGAAGGACGTCCGCCTCGTCAATTCCGACGGCTCGGTGATCTGCTCGGCCTATTCGGAGACGCTCGAGTTCGACAAGGGTTGGGTCGATCGGGCCGACATGCTTGCGTCGGGCGATGCGAAACTGATGCTGTTCCGCGTCGAGCAGTTCGGCGGCGACGCGCTCGGCGTGCTCAGGGACATCGGCGACAACAAGGCACTGGTCGCCATTCTCGGCATCAATTCCAGCCTGTTCGACATCATGCCGGCCGAGCTGCGCGCCCATAGCGAAGTGCTGCTTGCGCTCAAGAACGGCGCACAGCTCGGCGAGTTCGCGCTCGACGCCGACAAGACGCTGGCGCATCCGACTGATTTTGAGAAAAGCTCGGCGCGTTATCCGTTGCGCGCGGTCATCCGCATTGACAAGTCGGTGCTGTCGACATGGAACAGCGAGATCTACTGGCCGGCAATGGCCGTCGCGCTGATGCTCGGCGTGCTGTTCGGTGTCCTGTTGTCGCGGACGCGGCGCGTGGAGGGGCCCGTCGCCGATCTCGATCGCGCGCTGGCGCGCGGTGAATTCCAGCCTTACTTCCAGCCAATCTTCGATCTCCGCACAGGCGAGATCAGGGGCTGCGAGATCCTGGCGCGTTGGCTGCGCGAAGACGGCACGGTGGTGCCGCCGATGAACTTCATTCCGCTGGCGGAATCCAGCGGACGGATCGAAGCCATGACCTGGCAGCTGCTCGGCCGCGCGCTGGCCGACCTCCAGCCGCAACTCAAAGCCGACAAGGATTTCAAGCTCTCGTTCAATGTCGTGCCCAGGCACATGCTCGGCGCGGGCTTCGTCGAAACGCTCCGCAGCACCGTCGCTGCGGCACGTGTGTCCGCGCGGCAGATCGTGCTCGAGGTGACCGAGCGCGACGAGCTCGACGATCTGGCGCGCGCCGCCGCCGTGGTGGGGGAGTTGCGCGACTACGGCTTTCGCGTGGCCATCGACGACGTCGGTGTCGGCCATAGCGGGCTGTCGCGGCTGAAGGGGCTCGGCGCCAATACGATCAAGATCGACAAGTTCTTCGTCGACACCATCACGGTGGACGCCTCGACCACGACGATCGTGGAGATGCTGGTGGTGCTCGCCAGGGACTTCCACATGACCGTGGTTGCGGAAGGCGTCGAAACCGAGGAGCAGGTCCGCGCGCTGATCTCGTGCGGCGTCGAAGAGGGTCAGGGCTATCTCGTCGCCGCGCCGCTGCCGCTTGCGAAATTCAGCGAACTGATGGCATCACGGCGGGCCACGACCGCAGTCGCAGCTCCGGCCCGCGACACCGCACTGGTGGCGTAATTTGCCCGGCTGGCCCGAATTCGAACAGCCGCCATCCGAACATGTCCCGGTGCGAACCACGGGTCATAAATTGCCACCGACGATGCGCGCGCCTTAACGATATTCCCCGCTTTCGAGAGCGGCACGCCGGTCGACCGGCTATGATGCTGCAATGCGCCGAAATCCTCTCATCGCAGCTGCGGCCATCTGCCTTGCGCTGATCATCTATGCCACGCTGGCAACGCTGGCAGGCAGGCCGGTGCTGATCGGCCATGCCGAGGCCTATTGGGTCGTCGTCATCGAGCGCTTCAGCGCCTATTGCCTGTTGGGTTTCCTGCTGTCCTTCCTGCTGCCGGGACGCTTCACGCTGGCTTGCGCATTCGTGATCGCCGTGGCCGTCGGGCTCGAGATGTTGCAGGCGATGGTGCCCGACCGCGATCCGCGATTCATCGACGTGCTGCAAAAAGCTGCCGGCGGCCTCCTCGGCGTGAGTCTCGCCCAGACCATTCTGGCTTTCCTGCCCAGACCCCCGTTCTGACGCAAGCGGCGTCAGATCACATCGCGGGGCGCGGTGTGCAGCGCAGTCCGATAGATTATTTTGCCATCTGCCCGCGCAGCTCGCCGCCTGGATTGGCCGCAGTATGGATGTTCGCATACCATTTGCCGGCCAAGAGAGCGACAGCCTGCGTCTCGGTAAGGATCGCGGTGCCCTGGATCGGGCTTTGCGTCGACTTGAACGGCAGCGCGATCCCGGCATTCTTGCCGGACTCGCTCGGCCCATGGAAATGCGCACCGAGCGCGGGACCGGTCAGATTGGCGTAGGTGACCGTGTAGGTCAGGACCTTGGTATCGGTGTCGAAAGAAGCCTCGGCCTTGCCGGAGCCGGAGCTCGTGTTGGGCGGCACCTCGTTGCTGCCCTTGAGTTCCGCTCGCAGTTTGATCACTTCGGCACTGGCGGCCGTCGCGAAAAGAGACGGGAGCGCAAAAACCAACGCCCCCGCCAGGCACACGGCTCTCATCATGGCAACCTCCCAGTCCGGATCCCGATGGCTTCGACCTGTTCCGGTGTGAAACACTAGAGGTCGCGCCAAATTCCGGCTGGCTGATTATGCCTGATTCGAAGGGAGCCGACTGCTGCCGGAGCGGCGGACTTACGCGACGCCACGCCTGAAGCCGTCCTGATCGGAGCTGAAGCCGCCGGACATCTGCCGGTGGGTTTCCCGCAACGCCGCGATCGCGTCATCGAGGCCGAATTCGCCTTTACGAATGGTTTCGAAGAATCGGGCCATCAAGGCGAAGTCCAGCTTGACGCGGGTGTGTCCATCGCGACTCTTGCGGCGAACGAGCGACAGGTGCAGCGCCTGCACCCTGGCCTCGGCGGCACTGCAGCCGCTGAGCGTCGCGAGTTCGTCATAAGTCATCCAGATCTGAGGCATGTCCCTGTCCGCCCTTTGTTATGGGCCTCAACCTAGATTTCACATCTAAAAGCACCCTTGCCGCGGTGCGGTCTTCAGGCGGTTTCGCGGTAACAGCGTCAACACAAAGCTAAGCTGCAGGACGCATCAGGACGTGGGAGGCCTGGAGGGCGTAAACGGCGACCGCGGCCGCGACCGGCTGTCCAGTCCCTTCGGCAGTTTGTCGGGATTAAGCTTGAGGACCGCGCATTTGGCGTCGGCTGGCAGCGCTTCTTCCTGGCTGTAGATCAGCGTGCATTCGAATCTGACCTCGGGCGCCTCTTGCGCCGTGCCCGAGCATGTCGCCACCGCGCCGCTGCATAGGCCGGTCAGGTTGACCTCGACCTGATCAGGACCAAACACGCTCGGATTGCCCTCGGCATGCCGTTTCACTGTCAGGACGGCCGTGAAGCGCTGCTGATCCACCTGATAGGAGCCGCCGTAGGTGAAGAAGGTGTCGCGGCCCGAGATCCGCCCCTCGATCAATTCGACAAGGCCTGTGCCTTGGCCACGCGGGGTTCTGAACCAGGCAGCGTATTTGCCGTCTCTCAACATGAAAAACATCCGTCGTAATATTCAAACGTATTTGCAGCTAATTCTGGGGCACGACAATGACCGAGACGGCGCGTATTTCGCCACGGTTAACGCCTCGCAAAACCAATTCGTCAAATTGCCGGTGTCGCATGCGCGACGCCGGTCGCAACTCAAAACAATTCGATGCCGTCATCCGCAGGCTCGACCGCCTCGACCCGGCTGGCGGCGGCGCTCGACGACAGCCCGAGGGCCTGCAAAAACTCCCGGTGGACGTTGCGCTCGCGCTCCATCGTGTAGCGCGCAAAGAGATCGTCGAGCACCGCCTCGTCCTGCAGCTGCGGCCGATGCGTGCCTGCGCTTGCCGTCTCCAGGCCTGCAGCGACGGTCGGCAGTGTTGCAGAGCTCTCGCCGAGCGAGCTCATCAGGCCTTGCGCCGAATTCATCAGGCCTTCGAACTCGGCGCCTTCGTCGACGAGCCGACTCATCAGCTTGCCGAGCCGTTCGTTGCCGGCCTCGACCTCGCGCAGCGCGTGGAGAATCTGCGGCTCTAGGTTGGCGAGCTGCGTGGGATCGCCCTGGACGCGGAGCTCCTTCAATTCGTTGGCGGAGCGCTCGATGCCGTCGAGGACCGGCCGCAAGCGCCCGGCGCCAGCCGAGACCTGGTCGGCGGTCGCCTTGAGCTCGTTGGCGATGACGACGAAGGCGCTGCCGCGGCTGCCGAGATGGCTCGCCTTGAGGCCCGCATTCATGCCGATCAGCGTGATGTCGACGGTGGCCTCGGCCAGGCTCGCAATGGCCTGGCGGAATTTCGACAGCGTATCCTCGACGACCGCGAGCGCCTCGTCGACCGAGCGTCCCGCGCTCTCGCAAGTGCCGATCAGGGTCGAAGCCTGCGCCAGCGTATGGTTGATGCGGGCGAGGGCCGACGACGACGAGCCGTTCTCGCCGCCGAACAGCGAGCGGCCATGACCGACGATGCCACTTGCATCATTCAGGATCGCCGACAGCGCGCGGATGATCTGGCCGATGTCACCGCCGAACTCGTGCTGCGCGTCCCTGAGCTGAGCGGCCTGGAGCCGGCGGATCGCATGCGCGCCGTCTTCGCTTGCGACCGGTTCCGGGACGAGGCTCGGCCCCGAGCCGGACGAGAGGCGCAAGCCATGACAGACATGTTCGAGGCGTTGCCGCGTGCTGTCGCCAGCCTGCAAGGAAATGATCGCGCCGCCGACCGCCTCGGCGATCTTCCGCGTGCTGCCGCTGGCAAGATCGGCGAGATGGCTGCTTTTGCTGCGCTGATCGCGAAGGCCGGAATAGGCAGCACCGAGTTCGGCGCTTTCTGCGACCAGCTGATCGCCGTAGCTTCGCTCGAAATCCTTCTGCCGGCCGGATGCGGTGGCGACCGCCTCCGACAGGCGCTGCTGGTCCCGCGCGCACCCCTCGATCGAGCCCTGTACGGCCTTGCCGAGATCGTAGGCCTCCTGCGTGAAGGTGAGAAAACCCTCGCGGTCGCCGTCGAGCGATGCCGCCTCGATCCGCGCGCTGCGCGCGATGATGGTGATCATCTGGATATGCTTGAACAGCGGCTTGAGCAGCGCGGACGCCTCGGTCGTGCTCCTGCCGATCGTCGCCAGCAAAGCGCTCTCGGCCGGCAAAGCCCGCGCCAGCTCGCTCAGCCGCGCCGCGATCTCCTGCAGCGCGGTCGCGGCGCCCTCGATCTCGGCGCCGGAGAGTTCTCCGGAGAGAGACGCGAGCCCCTGATTCAGCTCCTTGAAGATGATGTGGCCACGACCGAGCGCGTTGCCGACGCGCGCGAACACGTCCTCGATGCGCGACGAGACATCTTCGACCGCAGCGATCGCATCAGTCAAATTTCTGGCCGGAGTGGCAGACATCGCGATCAACCCGCAACCGCCACGTGCCCGGCCTGATACCACTGCATGATCTCTCGCGGAATGTGGTTCAGCGAGACCACTTTCTCGACCCCGCCATGGGCAATGGCTTCCTTGGGCATGCCGAACACCACGCAGCTCTCCTCGTCCTGCGCCCGGGTCGAGGCGCCCAGCTTGCGCATCTCCAGCATGCCACGCGCGCCGTCATCGCCCATGCCCGTCATGATGACACCGAGAGCGTTGGCGCCGGCGTGCTGGGCCGCCGAGCGAAACAGCACGTCGACCGAGGGGCGATGCCGCGACACCGGCGGGCCGTCCTTGATCGCGGCCTGATAGCGCAGGCCGATGCGCTGGAGCAGCATGTGGCGGGCGCCCGGCGCGATATAGGCCCAGCCCGGCAGCACAGCCTCGCCGTCCTCCGCCTCCTTGACGCGGATCTTGCAGACGCCGTCGAGACGCTTGGCGAAAGCAGCGGTGAAACCCGCCGGCATGTGCTGAACGATCAGAATGGGAGGACAGTTTGCCGGCAGCATCTCAAGGACGTCGTTGAGCGCTTCCGTTCCCCCCGTCGATGCACCGATGCACACGATGCGTTCGGTCGTCGGCCGAACCTTGCCCTGCACCGGCGGCGGGATGATGGCGTCGGCCGTGAGCTTCTTCTCGATCACCCGCCGCTCCGTGCGCGGTCGCACGCGCGCGCGCGCCGCCGACTTCACGGATTCGCGTAGCCGCGTGGAGCACTCGAGCAATGCCTGCCTGGTGTCAATCTTCGGCTTGGGCACGATGTCGACGGCACCGGCCTCGAATGCCTCGAACATCACGTTCGAGCCTTCCTCCGTCAGCGAAGAACAGATGATCACGGGGATCGGACGTTGCGCCATGATCTTGCGCAGGAACGTCATGCCGTCCATGCGCGGCATCTCGATGTCGAGGATCATGACGTCGGGGATTTCGTCCTGGAGACGCCGCGCCGCCACGAACGGGTCGGACGCCGTCGCCATCACCTCGATGTCGGGATCGTCGTTGAGGATCGTCTGAAGGATTTGGCGCACCGACGCCGAATCGTCCACGATCAGTACGCGAACTTTCTCCCTCGGCATGTTGAGTGCGCTCCCAATCAGACTTGAAAAATGGTCGGCTGAACTTGCTTCAGGCCTGGAATGGAACTGTGAATCATCGACTCGGAATGCCCCACCAGCAAATATCCTCCCGGCCGTAGATGACTGCAAAGCTGCTCGACGACCTTGCGCTGCGTCGGCTTGTCGAAATAGATGAGCACATTGCGGCAGAAAATCATGTCGACGTCCCGGTCGACGGGATAGGACGGATCCATCAGGTTCATCCGCATGAAACGCGTCATGCTCCGCAATTCCGGCACCACCCGCACCTCACCGCGCGACCTGTCGCGCGAAGACAGGAAATATTTCTTCAGGAATGGCTCCGGTACCGGCGCCAGAACGTCGCGGGCGTAGATCGCGGTCTTGGCGAGGCGCAGCACGGCGGTCGAAATGTCGGTTCCTAGGATACGGTACTGAAACCGCGATCCGCTCCGCGTCATATCGTCCAGCACCATGGCCGTCGTATAGGCCTCCATGCCGGTGGAACTCGCCGAGCTCCAGATCTTCAGGTTCGCATTCTTGCGGCCGTGCGACTTTAGGAGCGCCGGGACGGCGATCTCCCGCATGAAGGTGAAATGCTGCGGCTCGCGGAAGAAGTCAGTCTTATTGGTCGTCACCACATCGATCAGATGCGTCAGCTCGGTGTCGAAATGGCCGGCCTCGAACAGGTTGTCGACATATTCGTTCAAGTCGGAGAAATTCAGGGCGCGCACGCGCTTGTGCAGGCGTCCCTCCAGCATCAGCCGCTTGCCCTGCGGCAGCTTGATGCCGACCTGCCCTTCGATCAGTTCGGCAATGGTCCGGAAATGACGGTCCGACAAATGCACGGCCGTATCCTGCATGGCGTGCATCACGGCCGCCAGCCCCGGCCCCGAAGGCCCGCATACAATGAATATCGGGCCAAACGGGCCATTTCGAGTCCTACGCGTTCACAGAACAGCAGAAGAGAACAGGTCCGCCCAAAGACGGACGGACGTATCTCCGAAGACTTTCAGCGCTGAAAATCGGCGTCCCGATCATCCTCACCGTCGTTCATGTCGAAAGCAAAGCCGCCGCCCGCGGCCTTCATGGCGCGCGCCGGCTTGGCCTGCGGCTTCTTGGCGGGACGTTCGGCCGCCGCCATGGTCGCAGCCTTGGTGCGGAGCTGATTGACGGCCCGGTCGATCGGCGCCGGCGCATGGCTCTTTCCGCCATGCTCGATCCGGAAATAGGCGATCGTCGACTGAAGCTGCTCCGCCTGGGAGGCGAGCTCTTCGGAGGTCGAAGACACTTCTTCCGAAGCGCTCGCATTCTGCTGGCCGACCTTGTCGAGCTGCTGGATCGCCTGGTTGATCTGAGCCGAGCCGACATCCTGCTCGCGGCAAGCCGCGGTGATCTCTTCGACGAGCTCTGCGGTCTTCTTGATATCAGGAACGAGCTTGGACAGCATGGAGCCTGCTTCCTGCGCAACCTTGACGGTCTCGGCCGAAAGCGTGCCGATCTCGGCGGCAGCCGCCTGGCTGCGCTCGGCGAGCTTGCGCACTTCGGAGGCAACCACCGCAAAACCCTTGCCGTGCTCGCCTGCGCGCGCGGCCTCGACCGCCGCGTTGAGCGCGAGCAGATCGGTCTGGCGTGCGATCTCCTGCACGATGGTGATCTTCTCGGCGATGGTCTGCATCGCGTTGACGGCGCGACCTACCGCAGCACCGCTGGCCTCGGCGTCCTTGGCCGACTGCGCCGCGATCTTCTCGGTCTGGTTGGCGTTGTCGGCGTTCTGCTTCACGTTCGAAGCCATCTCTTCCATCGACGACGATGCTTCCTCGGCGGACGAGGCCTGCTCGGTCGCGCCCTGCGAAAGCTGCTCGGCGCTGGCAGAGAGCTCCTGGCTGCCGGCGGAGACGTTCTGTGCCGCGGTCAGGGCTTCGGAGACGATCTGGCGGAGCTTTTCCACCATGCGTTCGAGCGCGAGGCCGAGCGTATCCTTGTCCGACAGCGCCTTGGCTTCGACGGTGAGGTCGCCCTGCGCGATCTGGTTCGCAAGGGCCGCGGTCTGATTGAGGTTCACCGTCATCGCGTTCAGCGACTTGATGAGATCGCCGATCTCGTCATTGCTGGAGGCATTGATCTTCTGGCTGAGGTCGCCGATCGCGACCGCGTCGGCAAGGCCAACGGCGTTCGCGAGGCCGCGGCTGATATTGAGCGCAATCCAGGTCGCGGCCACCGCGGCGATCAGCAGCGAGGCGAGCACGAGGCTGATCAGCATGATTTCCGCCCGGTTACCGTCCTGTCTCGCTTGCTCGGCTTCATCCGCCATCGCCTTCTTGACATAAGTGACGTAGGCGCTCGCGGCGTCCATCGCGTCGGCGACCACCTTACGGCCGTCATGCATGGAACGATCCATCGACTTGGCCTTGTCCGTCTTCGCCAGCCTGACGGTTTCGTCCTGATAGGCATTCATCTTTGCGTAGGCGGCGACGAAGACATCCATCATCTTCTTGCCGCTCTCGCTGGCAGCAGAATGGATCTCATCCTTCGACTTCTGCAGGGACTCGCGGACCTTGGCGAGGTCGGCGGTATCAAGATCGTACTCCGCATCGGAGGCCAGGATCGCATTCTTCTCGGCGCGCACCTGCGCCAGGATGCCCTTTTCGAGTTCCGCGGCCTTTTCCATCCGGCCAGCACGAGCGACCAGATGTTCCGCCGTTCCGACCATATCGGAGAGCTTGAGAAAGCCGACAGCACCGGCAATCATGGACAGCAGGATGACGACGCCAAACGCGCTCGCGAGCTTGGCTTTGACGGTAAATCTCATTTCAGTCTCGTTGGTTCGAATTTCGGGTGCTTACGCACGCAAACGCTTACTCTCGTAAAACTCAGGCGGCGCGAGGCGCTTCGCCCGGTAGCTCATCATTCGCCATCAGCTTGGCGAGATCAAAGATGACGACGAATTTCTCGCCCTTGCGGCCTATGCCGGCGGCGTAGTCGGACTGCCATTTGCCGCCCACCTCGGGGATGGCCTCGATCGCCTGCTCGTCGATGTCGGTCACCTCGAACACGCAGTCGGCGACGAAGCCGACGCCGACCAGACGGTCCTTCATCGGCACATCGAGGATGATGATGCGGGTCGCCTCGGTCGTTGGCACGGCCGGCAAGCCGAGCTTGGTCCGGAGGTCCACGATCGGGTAGCCGGCGCCGCGTACGTCGATCATGCCGAGCAGAAAATTCGGCGCGTGCGGCAGACGCGAGATCGGCCGCATGTCGAGAATTTCCCGTACGTTGCGGATCGAGATGCCGAACGTCTCGCCGGCGAGCCCGAGCGTCAGATATTGCGAGGTTGCGGCCATTGCTCAGTCCAGGGTCAGTTGGTTCTGATGTTCAGCGCTGAAATTCGGCGTCGCGATCGTCTTCGCCATCATGCATATCGAAAGCGAAGCCGCCGCCATTTGCGACCTTCATTGCGCGCGCCGGCTTGCGAGCGGGCGCGGGCTTCTTCGCGCCACGATCCGCGGCCTGCATCTGCCCCGCCTTGCCGCGGAGCTGTGTGACGGCGCGGTCGATCGGCGCGGTCGCGGCGATCTGGCCACGCCCGCCCTGCTCGATGCGGAAGAACGAGATGGTCGACTGCAGCTGCTCGGCCTGGGAAGCCAGTTCTTCCGAGGTCGAGGACACCTGCTCGGAGGCACTGGCGTTTTGCTGGCCGACCTTGTCGAGCTGCTGGATCGCCTGGTTGATCTGCGAGGAACCGACGTCCTGCTCGCGGCAGGCTGCGGTGATCTCCTGCACCAGTTCGGCGGTCTTCTTGATGTCGGGCACGAGCTTGGACAGCATGTCGCCGGCTTCCTGGGCGACCTTGACCGTCTCGCTCGACAGCGTGCCGATATCGGCCGCGGCAGCCTGACTGCGCTCGGCAAGCTTGCGCACTTCGGAGGCGACCACCGCAAAGCCCTTGCCATGCTCGCCGGCGCGTGCGGCTTCGACGGCAGCGTTCAGGGCTAGCAGGTCGGTCTGACGCGCAATCTCCTGCACAATGGTGATCTTCTCGGCGATGGTCTGCATCGCCTGGACGGCGCGGCCGACGGCGACGCCGCTGGCTTCCGCATCCTTGGCCGACTGCGCCGCGATCTTCTCGGTCTGGTTGGCATTGTCGGCGTTCTGCTTCACGTTCGAGGCCATCTCTTCCATCGAAGAAGAAGCCTCCTCGGCGGACGAAGCCTGCTCGGTCGCGCCCTGCGAGAGCTGCTCGGCGCTTGCGGAGAGCTCCTGGCTGCCGGCGGACACGTTCTGCGCAGCGGTCAGGGCCTCCTCGACGATCTGCCGAAGCTTTTCGACCATGACGTTCAGCGACTTGGTGAGATCGCCGATCTCGTCATTGCTGCCAGAGGGGATCGTCTGGTTGAGATCGCCATTGGCTACGGCGCCGGCAAGACCGACTGCACGGCCGAGCGAGCGGCTGATCGAGATCGAAATCCACAACGCTGCAGCGATCGCAACCATCAGCGAGACGCCGAGGAGCGTCAGCAACAGAAACTGCGCCTGGTGGCCCTCTTCCTTCGACTGAACGGCCTGGCCGGCCATTTGCTTCTTGGTGTTATCAACATAAGCGCCCATGGAGTCGAGCGCTTCGTTCACAACCTTGCGCCCCTCGTTCATCGAGCGGTCGGTTGCCTTGGCCTTGTCGGTCTTCGCGAGCCGGATCGTCTCTTCCTGATAGACATTCATTTTGGCGTAGGCCACGCCAAAGCCGTCGAGCAGCTTCTTGCCGGCCTCGCTCGCCAGCGCATAGACTTCGTCCTTGGTCTTCAAGGCCGACTCGCGACGCTTGGCGGCATCGGCGGCGGCCTGATCGACCTCACTCTCGTTGCCGATGATGGCGTTCTTTTCTGCGCGAAGCTGAACGAGAATATCCTTCTCGACTTCGGTCGCCTTCTCCATGCGCTTGGCGCGCAGGACCATGCTGTCGGCCGTCGCCATCATGTCGCCGAGCTTCATGTAGGCGACGCCGCCGGCAACCATCGACAGGACGATGACCAGGCCGAACGCGCTGGCAAGCTTTGCCTTGACCGTAAATCTCATCTTCAGCCCCCAGTCAGTCTCGCCCCGAGACTTGCTCTCAATTCAGAATGCGTTCCATGTTGGGAACGATGACGAACTCTTCACGCCACTTCGCGATGAAGCGAATGAACTCCGGCTTCCAGTGCATGCCGACACGCGGCGTCTGCTGCACGTCGGTCTGCGAGATCTCGGTGACCTCATAGACCTTGTCGGCGGTGACGCCGACCAGCACCGGCTCGTTGTCGAGCTCGATCTCGATGACGACGATGCGCGTATCCGCGGAGTCCTCGGGCTGCGGCATGCCGAAACGGATGCGCAAATCCGCGAGCGGAATGACGTTGCCGCGGACATTGATCACGGAGGGAACGAAGGCCCGCGCGCCGGCCACCCTGGTCACCGGCACGGGATCGATGATCTCGCGCACGAGGCCGGCGTCGAGCGCGAACTTCTCCTCGCCGAGCCCGATCATCACGACCTGCATCGCATCGGCCTGGTGCTCACCCGCCAAACCTTCGGTCATCACGCCGCCTCGCTGATATGCTGCTTCTCGACCTTCGACTGCGCCAGCGCGACAAGCTGCGCGACGTCGAGGATCAGCGCCGCCGTGCCGTCCCCCAGGATGGTCGCGCCTGAGAAGATCGTGACGTCCGAATGGAGCTTGGACAGCGACTTGATCACGGTCTGGTGGTTGCCGATGATCTGGTCGGCGACGAGGCCGACGTGGGTCTCACCGGTCGAAATAATGATCGTCTTCTGATGCCGATCAGGCATACCCGACGACGACATGATCTCGCGCAGACGCAGGAAGGGTACGAGGTTGCCGCGCACGTTGAGGAAGTTGCGGCCGCGGGAGCGCTCGTCCTCGACCGTCAGCTCAATGCATTCCTCCACGGCCGACAGGGGAATGATGTAGCGGCCCTCGCCGACGCGGATCAGAAGACCCTCGATGATTGCGAGCGTCAGCGGCAGGCGCAGCGTCACCGTGGTGCCCTCGCCCTGCCTGGTCGACAGGTCGATCGAGCCGCGCATGTTCTCGATGGTGCGCTTGACCACGTCCATGCCGACGCCACGGCCGGACAGCGCCGAAATGGTCTGTGCGGTCGAGAAGCCCGGATGGAACAGGAACTGGTGGATCTCGTGATCGGACAGCACGGCACCGGCCGCGATAAGTCCCTGCTCTTCGGCTTTGGCGCGGATGCGCGCGGTGTTGAGACCGCCGCCATTGTCCTTCACGGTGACGAGCACCTGCGCGCCGGAATGGACGGCGGCGAGCTCGATGCGGCCCTGCTCGGTCTTGCCATTGGCGGTGCGGGTTGCGGTGTCCTCGATGCCGTGGTCGATGGCGTTGCGGATCAGGTGTACCAACGGGTCGGCCAGGCACTCGATCATGGTCTTGTCGAGTTCGGTATCCTCGCCCGTGGTGATGAATTCGACCGGCTTCGACAAGTCCCGCGACAGGTCATGGATCAGGCGGCGGAAGCGGCCGAACAGCGAGCCGATCGGCACCATGCGCGCGCCCATCGTGGTGTCGCGCAAGGAGGAAGCGAGGCGCTCGATTTCCTCGGCAATGATCTTGATCGAAAGATCGGAGCCGGAGGCTGCGAGCTGGGTCAGCCGCGCCTGGGCGATCACGAGCTCGCCGACGCGGTCCATCAGCTCGTCGAGGCGCTCGGCCTGGACGCGGACGGTAGCGATGCCGCGATCGTCGCGCTTGGCTTCGGCCTTCGGTTCAGGCTTGGCTTCAGGTTTTGGCGCCGCCTTTGCGGTGGGCTGCGCGGCGACGGACACCGGGTCAGTCTCGGCCACCGGCGCGGGCATTTCGGCGACCGGCTCCTCGTCGAGGAGAAGGAACAGCGGCGCCGGTGCGGGCGCCTCGACTTGCTCCAGCGGCGAGAGCGTCAGCTTCATCTCGTCCGAGACGAACATGAAGACGTCGTCGATCGCGGCCTTGTCGCAGGCCGCGTGCAGCTTGACGTCCCACTTCAGATAGCAGTCTTCCGGATCCATCTCGTCGAGGAACGGGATGCCGTCGGTCACAGGTACGACGAAGCAGGGACCGAGCTTGCAGAGATCTTCCAGCAGATCGAGCGGATTCGAGCCGTTGCGCAGGATGTGGGATTCGAATTCCAGGTAAAGGTGCCAGCCGGCCTGCTTGCTCTCGACAGGGGCCAGCGGCGGCGCTGTAACGATCTCGGCGGCGGCCGCGACAGGCTGATCCGACGACACAAAGCGCTTGAGGTCGTCGAGGATGGCTTCGCCGATGATATCGTCGGTCGACTGCGGATCCTCGATCAGGGCGCGGATATAGTCCTTGGCGGCGAGCGCGACCGAGATCAGCTCCTGGGTCGGCTTGATCTCGCCCTTGCGGACGCGGTCGAAGGCGGTTTCAAATTCGTGGGTGAAGGAGGCGACCTTGTCGAAGCCGAACATCGCGCCCGAACCCTTGATGGTGTGCAGGGCACGAAAGGCGGAATCGACCAGCTCGCGGTCGTCGGGACGCAGGCCGAGATCGAGCAAGGCCCCTTCAAGGACCTCGAACAGCTCGCTGGCTTCCTGGCGAAAGACCTCGGTCGGGTCCATCGCGTTCATGCGCGCACCAGCTTTGCGACGACGGTGAGCAACTGCTCGGGCTTGAACGGCTTCGTGATCCAGCCGGTGGCGCCGGCGCTCTTGGCTTCCTGCTTCACCGCGTCGTTGGATTCGGTGGTCAGGAACACGATGGGCATACCGACCGCGCTCGGCAGCTTGCGCAGCGCCTTGATCAACTCCAGCCCGTTCATGACAGGCATATTGAGGTCGGTGATGACGAGGTCGAGCTTGCCGGCCTGCGCCTTGGCGAGGCCTTGCGCGCCGTCACCGGCCTCGATCACGCTGTGACCGGCCGGCTCGAGCACGACCTTGATCATCTGCCGGATGCTGGGCGAATCGTCGACGGTCAGGACCGTGGCCATTAGACGCCATCCTTCTTTAGCGGGAAGTGCTGATCGATCATCGCGTCGCTGGCGAAGCCTGCACGGCGAAGGGTGTTGCGCAGAGATTGGGAGAATGAGGTCAGCACCACCGGGCGGCCTTGGGCATCGCCGGTCTTGGCGGCTGACAGCAGAAGCTGAATCGAGGTCACGTCGGCCTTGTCGACGCTGGAACAATCGATCTCGAGCCGGTCCTGCCGGCCGAACGCTTCGCGGATCAGGTCGTAGACACTGCGGATCGCAGCAATGCTGCAATCTGCAGGCAGCCGTAGGGACCACTTCGGCTCAGTGACATCAGACGACATTCGTCCCCCAAATTTCCTCAGGATTCACTGCACGCATCGCGCGAATCCCGCACGACAACTATTCGCGTAGGAGAGTATGCAAACTCCTAATGGGCCTCCCCGTACAACTACGGGTCACAATCCCCAAAACTTCGCGTGGGCATGCAAGCGTGCATGGCCCGCTCAAATCGCATGCGCTGGGCGCAACGTTGAGGCAGTTTGCCGCAGCATGGATGTTTGCTCCGCGTTAAATCGCACGGGCTATTCCTTGAGATCATGCCTCGCTATCCGAACGAGTCCGGCCGCCGATGCTGACGCAAGCGCTTCTGGTTGACGACAGCCGCTCTGTCCTCAATTTCCTGAAACGTCATATTGAAGCGGAAGGCCTCGTCGAGGCCACCACCTTCCTCGATCCCGTCGAGGCGTTGGCTTGCGCACGCCAGCGCGTCTTCGATCTTGTGCTGGTCGACTACGAGATGCCGCACATGGACGGCATCAGCTTCATCCGCACGCTTCGCACGCTGCCGGGCTTCACCGACATCCCGATCGCGATGATCACATCGCGGCAGACCGACGACATCAAAATGGAAGCGCTGCAGGCAGGTGCAACCGATTTCCTGCCCAAGGCGCCGCAAAGCGTCGAGATGACGGTGCGGCTGCGGAATTTAATTCAGCTTGGTGCAGCCGTACGCAAGCTCAACGACCGCGCCGCGCATCTGGCCAGCGAAGTCGCGGCCGCAACACGCAAGCTCGGCGAGCGCGAGGAGGAAATCATCCTGCGGCTCGCGCTCGCGGTCGAATACCGCGACAACGACACCGGCGAGCACACGCTGCGGGTCGCCCGCTACAGCCGGATCATCGCCGAGCAGCTCGGCCTTCCCGCGAGGGTCTGCCGCGACATCTATCTCGCCGCCCCATTGCACGACGTCGGCAAGGTCGCCATTCCTGACAACATCCTTCTCAAGCCGGGCCGCCTGACCGACGATGAGATGGCGGTGATCCGTACCCACGCCACGATCGGCGAGAAGATTCTGGCCGACTCCAGTTGCGAGCTGATCCAGCTCGGTGCGCAAATTGCAGCAGGTCACCACGAGCGCTGGGACGGCGCCGGCTATCCGAACGGCCTTAGAGCGGACGAGATCCCGGTTGCCGCGCGCGTGGTCGCGGTCGCCGACGTCTTCGACGCCCTGACGACGCGGCGCCCATATAAAGAGCCGATGCCCCTCGATGTGGCGCGCGACTATCTGGTCGAGCACCAGGGACGGCAGTTCGACCCCGCCTGCGTCGAGGCTTTTCTATCGCGCTGGGGTGAGGTGGTGGGGATCGCCGCCGGGCAGACTGCGACGCCGTCGCAGCAATCCGAGGCCGCCCTCGCACCCTTTATATTATACTAGAGGCGACCTGGAGCCGTCCGGACCTGGATCGCGCCGGTGAAGCCGCCGGGGCGGTCTGACATCGCGTTGACAGTAACGGTTTGCCGCGGCACCGTTTTCTGCCATCACAGGTTTGAACCTGTTCCTGTCGGGATGCACCAATACCAAGAGTGATTCTGATCACACTTGCCTGGGCGATCCCCTGCTAGGCTCCCGCCGGGACGTGGATCAGTCGGGTACCGTTCGAACTGGATGAAAAAATCATGAGAAGCCTGATCGGCGCCATCGCCGGCGTGTTTTGCCTCGCGGCTCCCGCCATTGCCGAGACGCCCGCCGCCATCGTCGAGGACGTGCAGGGCAAGGTCGACGGCATCGAATTCATGGACTATGTGGCGCCCGGCAAGATCATCAAGCTCGGGCCCAAGGCTGGCGTCACGCTCAGCTATCTCAAATCCTGCCTGCGCGAGACCATCACCGAAGGCGTCGTGCTGGTCGGCGCGGAGCAGAGCACCGTGCAACTCGGCAACGTCGAGCGCGTCAAAGTGCCCTGCGACGCCAACGCCGTGCAGCTCTCCGAGCGCGAGGCCCACCAGAGCGCGGCAACCACGTTCCGCAGCATGCGAGCCGACGCCAACAGCGCGCCTGCCAAGCTGCCGACGATCTACGGTGTCGCGCCGCTGATTCAGGCCAAGAGCGGCAGCACGCTGGTGATCGAACGCACCGACGGCAAGGAGCCCACGATCACCCTTCCGCTCAAGAGCGACATCATGGTCGCCAGAAAATTCTATGACCTTTCGAAAGCCGGCAAGTCGCTAACGCCCGGCGGCAGCTATCTCGCGAAGCTCGGCACCAAGCGCTACGCCTTCCAGGTCGACGCCAGTGCGACCGCGTCGCCGACGCCGATCGTCGGCCGTCTGCTCCGGCTCGAATAGACGGCCCGCGACAGCAGCGATGCGGCGGATCGGCAGGCGGGACATCGTTGCGGCTATCGTGATTGCGATCATTACGGGCGCGGCTTTTACGTCTCCGCCGCTGCAGAACCTGCAAGGTCTCTCGCTCGACATTCTCACCGCGCTGCGCTGGACACTCATCGGGGACCGCCGCGATCCCGCATCATCGCCGATTGTCGTCGTGGCGATTGACGGCGAGACCTACGATACACCGCCCTTCAAGGGATCGCCGACCCAGACGTGGACGCGCGAGATCGGCCGGGTGCTCGGCAGCATCACCGAGGGCGGCGCCAAAGTCATCGGATTCGACGTCATCTTCAAGAACTCGATCGAGCAGTCGGCGATTCCCTTTGGCGACGCCCCGCTCGGCAGCCGTATGAAAGGCTTCGATCGGGACTATCTCATCGCCCTGCGGAAGCTCTCCGACAGCGGCGAGCTCGTGCTCGGCGAAATTCTCAGCAACGACCATCCGGACAGACCAGATCGCGCGCAGCAACTGGCCGTGAAAAACAACATCCGCGCGCTCAACGTCCATACCGACGCCGACGACGTCATCCGGCGAATGCCGCTGAGCTTTTCCATCACAGGTCAGCCGGTGGCCGCAATGGCCGTCGAACTCGCCGCGCGCGCGCTCGGCGCAAAGCCCGAGACCGGGCCGACCGGGACGACGAATTTATCCGGCTACGCGATCCCGAGCGCGGTTCCCAACACGCTCACGCTCAACTTCCGCGGCATGGGCCGCGACGTCCCCACCTATTCTTTCGCCGATTTGCGCGCCTGCGTCGAAAAGGGAGACACCGAGTTCTTCCACCGCGCCTTCGACGGCAAGGTCGTGTTGCTCGGCAGCATCCTCAATTTCGATGACCGCAAGCTCACTTCAATGCGCCTGGCCGGAGGATATGACGGAACACCGGGGTCGCGATGCGCCCTTCCCGCGCCTGCGAGCATCGCGCAACAAGCTCGCAGTGCGGTCGCCGGCGTCTTCGTCCACGCCACCGTTGTGCGAAATCTAATCGAGCACGATGCCATCACCGAACTCGGCTTCCCACAGCGGACGATCCTGACAATCGTGTTCGCGGCGATCATTGCCGCCGCCGCCTGCTTCCTCGCTCCGACCGGCGCGGCGATCACCTGGCTCGGGCTTACCGTCTCCTACTCTGCTGTCGCCGTCAGCATGTTCGCGCATGCCCTCGCGCTGCCCCTGGCCGAGCCCGTGCTTGCGAGCCTCGCAGCGCTCGCGCTAATGATCGGCTACCGCTTCGTGATCGCCGACCGTGAGGAGCGCTTCCTGCGCAAGAGCTTTGCGTTCTATCTCGCGCCCGAGGTAATCGACGGCATGGTCGCTTCCGGTAAAATGCCGGTGCTTGGCGGCGAGATGCGCAACATCACCATGTTTTTCTCGGACCTCAGCGGCTTCTCCTCGATCGCCGAGAAGATGACGCCAAGCGAGCTGGTCGCGTTGATGAACGACTATCTCTCCGCCATGACCGACATCATCGAAAGCCATGGCGGCTATGTCGACAAATATATCGGCGATTCCGTCGTCGCGATGTTCGGCGCGCCGGCCGACGATCCCGATCATGCACGCAACGCGGTCGCCGCCGCGTTGCAATGCCGCGACCGGCTCGAAGAGCTCAACGACAGCCATCCCGCATTCCGCGGCCGCGGCCTCGCCCAGCGCATCGGGTTAAACAGCGGCGAAGCCGTCGTCGGCAATATCGGCTCGCGCCGGCGCTTCAACTACACCGTCATGAGCGACACCGTGAACCTCGCCTCGCGTCTCGAGGGCGCCAACAAGTATTTTGGCACCGTGATCATGGCGTCCGAGATGACCGTGAACCAGAGCCGTAGCGCCTATACCTGGCGCGAGCTGGACACGGTCAAGGTGCAGGGACGCGACAAGCCGATCAGGGTGTACGAGCCGCTCGCCGACATGAACAAGGAGACGCAGGAGCAAAGCAACCGCGCGGCGACTTACGCCGAGGGACTTGCGTACTGGCGGGCGCGCGACTTTGCCAAAGCGGCCGAGCTGTTCGAAAGCGCCGCAGTCGACGATCCGCCGTGCCGATATTTCGCCAAGCGTGCCCGAGCATTGGCGTCCAATCCACCGCCGGCGGACTGGACACCGGTGAATACGCTGGAGGGGAAGTAACCGTTCCTAGAACGGCAGCCCCACATAATTCTCCGCGAGCAACCGCTGCGCGGTTTCGGACGACAGCAGATACTCCAGCTCGGTCCGCTGAAGCCGGTCTTCGTATTCGGAACGATCCGGAAAATGGTGCAGCATCATCGTCATCCACCACGAGAATCGCTGCGCCTTCCAGATCCGGGCCAGTGCCTTCGCAGAATAGCCCTTTAGTCCGGAATCGTCGCCATCCCGATAGTGCGCGAGCATCGCGTGGTACAGATAGTAGATGTCGGAGGCCGCACTGTTCAGCCCGCGTGCGCCGGTCGGCGGCACGATGTGGGCGGCATCGCCGGCGAGATACAAGCGGCCATAACTCATCGGCTCGGCGACGAAGCTGCGCAGAGGCGCAATGCTCTTCTCGATCGAGGGGCCGGTGATGAGGCGATCGGAGACCTCGCCTGGCAGGCGGCGCTTCAGTTCGATCCAGAACGCATCGTCCGACCAACGCTCGACCTTTTCCGTGAGCGGCACCTGGACGTAATAGCGGCTTAGCACTTGCGAACGCAGCGAGCACAGCGCAAAGCCGCGCTCGTGCTTCGCGTAGATCAGCTCCGGCGACACCGGCCTGGTGCGCGACAACACGCCGAGCCAGCCGAACGGATAGACCTTTTCATATTCGCGCAGCACGTCTTTCGGGATCGATCTGCGGCTGACGCCATGAAAGCCGTCGGCGCCGACGATGTAGTCGCAATCAACCCGGATCGTCTCGCCGTTCGATCGATATGTCACACAGGGCCGGTCGGAGGTCAGATCATGCGGTGTCACGTCCTCGGCATTGTGCACGACCTTGCCGCCGAGACGGTCGCGCGCCTCGTAGAGGTCGCGCGTCAGCTCGGTCTGACCGTAGACCAGCACCGAATTGCCGCCGGAATGCTTGTGCAGATCGATGTGGGAGAGCACGCCGTCATGGGCGATATCAAACCCGTGATGGATCTCGCCTTCGCGATCCATCCGCTCGCCGCATTGCGCCTCGCGCATCAGTTTTGCAAAGCCGTGCTCGAGCACCCCCGCACGGATGCGCGCCAGCACGTGGTCGCGGCTGTATTTCTCCAGCACGATGGTGTCGATGCCCTTCAGGTGCAGGAGCTGGGACAGCAGCAGCCCGGACGGTCCTCCGCCGATGATGCAAACCTGAACTTTCATTTTTCTGTCCTCCCGTCCGCACTTTTTTCAGATTTTTCGTCGCGGACCGATGGAGGGATTTGCCATTGTCTTGTACTATTCGAACATGAAAACCGCAGCCTCCGCCCCGACCATCCGGGTCTATAATCTGTTCGGCGAAGCCGGCGACCTGCCGGACGTCGTCCACTGCGAGACGATTGCGTCCCGTTCGGTGCTACACAACTGGACGCTCGCGGTGCACCGCCATGCAAGGCTGCACCAGGTGCTGCTGATCGAGCACGGCGGCGGCGAAGCGACGCTCGACGGGCGCGTGGTGCCGCTCAAGCCAATGCAGACCGTCAATGTGCCGGTCGGGCACGTCCACGGCTTCCGCTTCCTGCCCGACACCCAGGGCTGGGTGCTGACCATCGCCGCGGAAATCCTGGACGAGGCATTGCTCGCCGCCGAGGGCCTGCGCGGCGTGCTGTCCCGATCGGCAGTCGTTCGCGGCACGCCGCAGATCCGCGCGACGATGAAGCAGATCTTTGCCGAGCACGCCGCGCGCGATTTCGGCCGCGCGCATGTGCTGCGCGCGTTGTCGGCCGCCATGATCGGCCTCGTGGCACGAGCGCTTACAGGCGAGAGCGGCACCAGCAGCAGCTCTGAATCAAATCTGTTCCGCCGCTTCGAAACCTTGCTCGAACAGTATCATCTGGAGCGCTGGACCGTTGCGGACTACGCCAACGCGCTGGCGATCACGCCGACCCATCTCAACCGCGTCACGCGCGCGGCGACGGGCGACACCGCCTCGCACCTGATCCTGAACCGGCTGATCCGCGAGGCGCGCCGCAACCTCGTCTATACAAATCTGCCGGTTTCGACGATCGCCTACGCGCTCGGCTTCGAGGATCCCGCCTATTTTAGTCGGGTCTACGCCGCAGCCACAGGGCTGTCACCGCGCGACTTTCGTGCGCAGCTTCATGGCGGCGACTAGCAAGCTGATTGGGCTCACGAACCGAACCGGCGGCGATAGTCCTGCGGTGCGGTGGCAAGCACGCGCAGGAAACTACGGCGCATGGTCTCCTCCGACCCGAAGCCGCAGCGCTGGGATATCCGCTTCACCGGCAGACGCGTCTCCGACAGCATCCGTCGCGCAGCCTCCACCCGCAACCGCTCGATAGCTCGAAGCGGCGTCAGTCCGGTCGCCTTGGCATAATGGCGGCTGAAACTGCGTTCGCTCATGCCGGCTTCGCGTGCCAGTCTGGACAGGGAGAGATCGCCGGCGAGGTGCTTGCTGATCCATTGATGCAGCGCACCGAATTCATCCTCAGCCGATTGCAGCGACAGCGCCTCGCTAAACTGTGCCTGCCCGCCCGGCCGCTTGAGGAAGACGACGAGATAGCGCGCCACCGCGAGCGCCGTGGTGCGGCCGAGATCTTCCTCCACCAGGGCTAGCGCCAGGTCGATGCCGGCCGTTACGCCTGCCGAAGTCCAGATTGTGCCGTCGCGCACGAAGATCGGATCGGGCTCGACGCGCACGGCGGGAAAGCGCCGCGCGAGCTCGGCGCAATACGACCAATGCGTCACCGCACGCCGTCGGTCGAGCGTGCCGGATGCACCGAGCAGGAATGCGCCGGTGCAGACCGACGCCACGCGCCGCGCCTTCTTCACGCGCTGCCGCAGCCAGCTCAGCAGCACCGGATCGGAAGCGGCGACATCGACGCCCGGACCTCCCGCAACCACCAACGTGTCCAGTCCGCTACCGGCGCCGGGCAGCGGCTCCGTTGCAATCTCCAATCCTGAGGACGCCGTCACACGCGCGCGATCTTTCGCCACCACGCGAAGCGCATAAGGCGGCGTTCCACCCGCTTCCACGATCTGCTCGTTGGCGGTCGCGAACACCTGGAGCGGCCCGGTGACGTCGAGCAGTTGCACCGATGGGTAAGCCAGCACTTCGATCACGCGCGCGGAACTGCGCGTAGCGCGCGAAACGGAACCTGGCGAGAACCGAGGGGTCTTTGGCATTTGCGCCAAAGCGTGCCCGGTTATGTTGCCGCTGTCCAGTCGAATTGAGAGCAGCCCATGATCGCGCACGAGACCCACCTGCAAATCGGATCCCTGCTTTTCGATGACCTCGATCAGATCGATCTCACCGGCCCCTTCGAGGTGCTGTCGCGCATTCCCAACGCGACCTACCGCGTCTACGCTAAAACGACCGCCCCCGTTCGCGACGTCAGGGGCTTGCGGCTGACGCCTGATGCGACGCTTGCCTCGGCACCCCGGCTCGATGTGCTTCATGTGCCGGGTGGTTTCGGCCAGGAAGGCGTGATGGAGGACGAGGAGGTTCTCGCCTGGATCGATCGGCAGGCAACCGGCGCACGCAGTGTCTTTTCGGTCTGCACGGGCGCTCTGCTCCTCGGCGCAGCAGGACTCTTGCGCGGACGGCGGGCGACGACCCATTGGGCTTCGTTTCACCTGCTACCATTGTTTGGCGCCACTCCCGTCAACGAACGTGTCGTCGTCGAGGGCAACTGGATCTTTGCCGCCGGCGTCACCGCCGGAATCGACGGAGCCTTGCGGCTCGCGGCGGAGCTCCGCGGTGACGACGTCGCGCGCGCGATCCAGCTCTACATGCAGTATGCGCCGGAGCCGCCGTTCGACAGCGGTACGCCGGAGCGTGCACCCCGCGCCATCCTCGAGGAGGCGAAACGTGCCGTGGCCGACATTACGGCGAAGCGGGACGCGACCGCCCGACGGGTGGCCGCGAGGCTCGGGATCGCCACCCCAAACGGCTAGTTCGCCAGACCTCACACTCGACCAACGCAAAGGAGAGACCATGACCACAAAGACCTTCACCAAGACCGCACCGCCGGACTGGCTTCTCGCGATGTGGAAGGAGATCGACGACAAGACCTTTGGCAAGGGTTTCGACTGCTTCGCCGAAGATGCGATCTGCAATCTCGGCGTCGCCGACTGGCACGGCCGCGAGGCGATCCGCAGCAATCTGCGGCAATTCATCGACCGCGGCTTTACGGCGCTCCACGACGTCGTCGAGTTCTGGGATAGTCCCGGGCTCAAGGTCTTCCACGGCAAGGTCGCGATGCGCTTCGACGACCCCAACATCGCAGCCGTGAGACCGACGATGGTCCACTTCTTCTATATGGACGAGAAAGATCTCACCAAGGTCAAGCACTGGGTCGGCGCGGTGGGACCGACCGGCTTCTAGCTACCCTGGATCGAGACAACAGAAACGGCCCCATCATCGGACGGGGCCGCTTCATTCAGGATGGGATCAATCAGACGCCGAAGAACACTGGCACGCTCGCTGCGCGTAATGATCAGCGTCCATCGACAAATCCGCGCGCAACGCGCGAACGGCTCGATGCCGATTTGCGTCAGGTGATCGCGCGCCGGTTCGGCCTGTGGCGCGAGGACGCGGCCATGCGCGACTGGGTCACTGGGGGGCGGGATTCCGCCCTGGCCGATCGTTACAAGGTCATGTCGGAGCGGGATCAGGCGCGGGCCCAACTGGCGGCGGTCCAAAGCTCGACCTCCTGGCGGGTGACCGCGCCGCTGCGGTGGACCAAGGAGTTGTTTCAGCGCCGGTAACGATAGTGCTTGTTGGCTGCCGCCGAGGTGACCTGCCCCTCGTCAAATCCACTGGTTGCGCGCGGGCAGTCACGCTAGAATTCGGCCATGACAGTGACCGATATTGCGAGCCGAACCTACAATCACAGCTGGCGGCTGGATCCCATCATCCGCAGCCTGCTCGATACCGATTTCTACAAGCTCTTGATGTTACAAATGATTCGGGAATCGTATCCGGATCAGCGGGTGACTTTCTCAGTCATCAATCGCTCGCGCCATGTGCGCCTTGCCGAGATCATCGACGAGGGCGAGCTGCGCGCCCAGCTCGATCACGCCCGCACCATTCGCTTCACCAAGAAGGAATTGATCTGGCTCGCCGGCAACACATTCTATGGCAAGACCCACATGTTCTCGGCGGACTTCATCCGCTGGCTCGCCGAATTCCGCCTTCCCGAATACGAGCTGCGCAAAGTCGAGGGTCAATACGAACTGCATTTCCACGGTCCCTGGACCCACACCACGATGTGGGAGATTCCAGCGCTCGCCATCCTCAACGAACTACGCTCGCGCTCCGCGATGAAGGGCCGTGCCCGCTTCGAGCTCGACGTGCTCTATGCCCGCGCCAAGGCCAAGCTGTGGACCAAGGTCGAGCGGCTGCGCAAGCTGGACAATTTATGGCTCTCCGACTTCGGCACCCGCCGCCGCCACGGCTTTCTGTGGCAGCGCTGGTGCGTGGAGGCGGTGAAGGAAGGGCTGGGCTCGTCCTTCATCGGCACCTCCAACGTGCTGCTCGCGATGGACAACGATCTCGAAGCCATCGGCACCAATGCGCACGAGCTGCCGATGGTCGCAGCGGCGCTCGCCAAGGACGACGAGGAGTTGCGCTGGGCGCCCTATCGCATTCTCGACCAGTGGCGTCAGACTTATGGCGGCAATCTGCTGATCGCGTTGCCGGACGCGTTCGGTACGAAGGCCTTCCTGCGCGATGCGCCGGAATGGGTGGCCGATTGGACCGGATTCCGCCCCGACAGCGCGCCGCCGATCCAGGCCGGCGAAGAGATCGTCGCCTGGTGGGAGAAGAAGGGCCGCAATCCCAGGGACAAGCTGCTCGTGTTTTCCGACGCGATGGATGTCGGCTCGATCGAGGAGACTCATCACCACTTCGCCGGCCGCGTACGGCTCTCGTTCGGCTGGGGCACCAACCTTACCAATGATTTCGTCGGCTGCCCACCAGACGGCTCGTTCAATCTCGATCCGATCTCGCTGGTCTGCAAGGTGTCGTCGGTCGACGGACGCCCGGCCGTCAAGCTCTCCGACAATCCAGAGAAGGCGACCGGCATGCCTTCGGAGATCGAGCGCTATTTGCGCGTGTTCGGCGATGCCGGCCGCGTGCGTCAGCCGGTGTTGGTCTAGACCCGGACCGAATTCTCTCAACCGAGTCAATCGCGAAGGCCGGATTCGATGGATCGGCGCACCGATGCTGCGCCGGTTCCGGCTGCGTAACATTTGCAGCGATCTGCGCGCATCCGCTTCACGACGCTTTCACCCTGCAAGACGGTCTCTCGACTTTTTCAGGTCGAGCTAGCAGCGATCCCGCCTGGTTCGCGTTATCAGCCGACGCTCAGCTGGGGTCGCTGAGTGATTTGGGGAACGCAGAGTGTTTCGCAGAACAGCAACGTTGGCGAAGGAACGCAGCTTCCTTCACGTAATCAAGCTCGTCTCGCCTTTCATCATGGTCGTCGTGCTTCAGGCGACGATCGCGGGATTCAGCTTGGAGGTGATGTCATCGGTTCGCGCCTATGTCGCGGGCGAGGCGATGTGGTCGCGCTCGCAGAAGAACGCCGTCTACTTCCTCAATCTCTATCTGCATTCAGGCAACGCTAGCCGGTTCGGGCAATACCAGACCTCGCTCGCCGTCCCGATCGGCGACGAATATGCGAGATGGGCGCTCGAGCGAGATCCGGTCGACGTCGAGCTCGCGCGCATCGGCTTCCTGCAAGGCGGCAACCATCCCGATGACGTCCCCGACCTGATCTGGCTGTTCCGCTATTTCAACCAGGTCAGCTTCCTCCGCGAAGCGATCCGGGAGTGGACTGCCACTGATCCGATGCTGCTGGAGCTCAGCGTCTTCGGTGAAGTCATCAAGAGTGAACTAAAAGACGGTCCCATTGGGGATAGCGACCGTCTGCAATTCCTGTCGTCGCGGCTCTCGGAGTTGAACAGGCAGTTCACAGGGCATGCCGAGCGGTTCTCGACTGTGCTGGGCGAAGGCTCCCGCGCCATCAAGCTGACGCTGACATACCTCAACATCGCCACCGCCGCGACCTTGATTCTGCTCCTGACCTGGCACACGCGGCGACTGGTGCTGCAGCGGCAGGCGTTCGAGGATGCGCTGCATGCCGAGAAGGAGCGCCTCGCCTTTCAAGCCTCGCATGACTGGCTGACCGGGATTGCCAATCGGCGCGCCTTCGAAGCGCGCCTGCAGAGCGAGCTCGATCGTCGCGGTGAAAATTCGCTCGGCCTGATCCTGCTCGACCTCGACCAGTTCAAGAGCGTCAACGACAATTTCGGCCATCTCGGCGGTGATCGGCTGCTATGTCAGGTCGCGCGCCTGCTGCAGCAGGACCGGCGGTCGCATGATCTGGTCGCACGACTCGGCGGTGACGAGTTCGGGCTGATCCTGCCGCAATGTGCGCCTTACGACGCCGTCGACATCGCCGAACGGCTGCGGCGATCACTCGAGATTTTCAACTTCGCCTGGGATGATCGCTGCTTTGCGGTGACCGCCAGCATCGGCGTTGCCTGCATTGCCGACGCCAACACCACGCTTGAAGAGGCGATGCGCCGGGCCGATGCCGCCTGCTATTACGCCAAGGAGAAGGGGCGCAACCGGGTTCAGGTCGACAACGGAAAACCGGACGTCGTTCTCGTCGCGACGCGGCGGGAGGCTGCGCGCGCATGACGGTCGTCATTATCGAGCGGGCAGGATCCCGAGCCCCAGCAGATGCGCGTCCAGGAATTGCGTGACCTGCTGTCGCAGCATCTGCGGCGGCACGGCGACCATGCGCTCTTCAAGACCGAGCGAGATGATCCCGTGTACCGCGGAAAACAACGTACGCGACAGCAGTGCGATCTTCACGTCATCCGCATCCGGTAGCACACGGACCAGAGGCGGATGCATCAACGCGAAGGCGTCCATCACCATCTGAAGAATATCGTCGGGATAAGGACGGTCGTCCTCCATCCGATGCTCGAACAGCGAGCGCAACAGATTGGCGTTTTCGCCGAAGAATTCGAGATAGGTCTCGGCAAGTCCGTAAAGCTGGCGGACCGGATTCCCCGCCGGAACGCCGCCCAACCGCATCGTCAGTGCCTGAACCGTCTCCCGGTTGACCGTCAAGATCACCCCGTCGAAGTCGCCGAATTCGTTATAGACGCTGCCGACCGCGCAGCCGACGGCGTCCGCCACGTCGCGAACCTTCAATGATCTCAATCCTTTAGTCGCGATAATGCTGCGGGCGATCTCCAGGATCTGGAGACGCCGTCGATTTTTTTTCCTGTCCCGCAGCGATTCTTCTTGAACATTGTTCATTCTAAAGTTACTCACATGAACATTGTTCAATTTAACCTGGAGACCTGCAAAATGCAAACCCTCGCTGTTGATATCGCCTCTACCTTCGTCGACGACGCCGCGGCCCTCTTGAGCGGCTTGGGCCGCGCCCTGCTGCAGTTCGTCATGGCCCCGATCGACCGGATCGCAAATGCCTGCGACACTGCCGGCGTACTCGCCGAGCGCCGCGCGACCTTCCGGATGTGGCGGACCAGCCGCGCCCGTGCCGGCCGCGAGCGCCGCCGCTTCAGCCTGTTCGGCCGCTTAAACCCCTTTCGCCATCTTGCGCACCTCACCTGAGGCGAAGCCGATGCGCATGCGAGTCCACTCGAATGCGAGGACCGACCGCAACAAAGGGCTTACTATGCCCGGACATTCCCGGCCGGCTCCCCGACTGTCAGAGATGCCGTTCAGCGTTTGCTTATCCGCCAGGGCAATATCCCCGCAGGCGCGGCATTTCTGCCCGAAACTGCGGCCGCGACCGGATATTTGCGAACCTGACGAGACCACTTGGAGACCAACAGGATCGGAGGGACCGAGGGGACAGAGCAGGCCGATGACCGTCGTCACCCTGCAATCGTTCCTCCAACACCCTTCCGGTCGTGACGTTTGACCTACAACGTATCAACCTCAAGCTGCCTTTCCAAAACAGGACTCGTCATGATCAGGGATTTGATGTCGTCACGCCGCTTTGCGCCGCTGTTCTGGGCGCAATTCTTCTCGGCGCTCAATGACAACGTGCTCAAGAACGCACTCGTCATCATCCTGCTTTACAGCGCCGCGACCGGCCATGGTGACGCGCTGGTGACGGTCGCAGGCGCCGTCTTCATCTTCCCCTATTTCATCCTGTCCGGGCTCGGCGGCCAGCTCGCCGACAAATACGTCAAATCGGTCGTCGCAAGGCGATTGAAGTTTGCCGAGATTTTCGCGGCGGCCTTCGCAGCCGCCGGCTTCTTCCTGCACTCGGTGCCGTTGCTGTTCACGGCGCTTGCGCTGTTCGGCATCATCGCCGCCCTGTTCGGCCCCGTAAAGTATTCCATGCTGCCGGACCAGCTCGGGCTCGGAGAGCTCGCGACCGGCAACGCGCTGGTCGAAGGCGCGACCTTCATGGCCATCCTGCTCGGCACCGTCGCCGGCGGCCAGTTCGTGGCCGGCTCCGCCCATATGGGCTGGGTCTCATCCGCCGTGGTCGTGCTGGCCCTGTTGTCGTGGGCTTTTGCCTCCCGCATTCCGCAAACAACGCCCTCCGCGCCTGATCTGCCTGTCGATGCCAATCCCTGGACATCGACGCTCTGCCTGTTGAAGACGCTGTACGCAAATCACCGGCTGTGGGACGGCACTGTGATCGTCTCCTGGTTCTGGCTGGTCGGCGCGATCGTGCTGTCGCTGCTGCCGGCGCTGGTCAAGGACGTCGTCGGTGGCAGCGAAGGCGTGGTGACGCTGTGTCTGGCGGTCTTCGCGATCGGCATTGCCATCGGCTCGCTGTTTGCGGCCAGCCTGAGCCACGTTCGCCCGAACCTCGCGCTGGTGCCGATCGGCGCCATCATGATGGGATTTGCCGGCATCGACCTTGCCTGGGCCATCGGCGTCACGGTCAAGGGCGATGACATCGCGGCGGTTGATTTCGCTACCTCATTCGCGGGTCTGCGCATGCTGGTCGACTTCGTCGTCTTCGCATTCGGCGGCGGCTTGTTCGTCGTTCCGTCCTTCGCCGCGGTGCAGGCCTGGTCGGCTCCGAACGAGCGCGCCCGCATCATCGCCGCCGGCAACGTGCTGCAGGCCGCCTTCATGGTGCTGGGCTCGCTGTTCGTCGCGGTATTGCAGGCCGCTGGGCTCCACGTCGGCTGGATCTTCCTCGGCCTCGGTGTCGCCAGTTTTGGTGCGGTGTGGTTCGTGCTGACGAAATGGGGCAAGGAAGGCGTGCGCGATTTCGGCGGACTGCTGTTCCGCGCCCTGTTCCGCACCGAAGTGCGCGGGCTCGAGAACCTGCCACCGTCAGGCACGCGCATGTTGATCGCGCCCAATCATGTCAGCCTGATCGACGGCCCGCTGCTGCACGCCGTGCTGCCGATCGACGCGAGCTTCGCGGTCGATACCGGCATCTCAAAGGCCTGGTGGGCCAAGCCGTTCCTGCGCGTGGTCAAGCACTACACCATGGACCCGAGCAAGCCGCTGGCCGCACGCGACCTGATCAAGCTCGTCGCGGCCGGCGAGCCGGTTGTGATCTTCCCGGAGGGACGCATCACCGTCTCCGGCTCGCTGATGAAGGTCTATGACGGCACCGCGATGATTGCCGACAAGGCCGACGCCGTGGTCGTGCCGGTTCGCATCGAGGGCGCGCAGCGCTCCCATCTCAGCTACCTCAACAGCAGCCAGATCAAGCGCTCCTGGTTTCCACGGGTGACGGTCACGATCCTGCCGCCGGTCAGGCTGCCGGTCGATCCGGCCCTGAAAGGCAAGGCGCGCCGCAATGCCGCGGGCGCCGCGCTCCAGGACGTGATGATCGATGCGATGGTCAAGAACGCCATGCTCGACCACACGCTGTTCGAAGCGCTTGGACACGCCTATCGCGACCGCGACACCGGCAAGGTCATCGTCGAGGACGCGCTTGGCACCAAGCTGACCTATCGCAAGCTGATCCTCGGCGCGCAGGTACTGAGCCGCAAGCTCGAAACCGGCACGGCCGCCGGCGAAAATGTCGGCGTGCTGCTGCCAAACTCCGCGGGCGTCGCCGTCGTCTTCATGGCGCTGCAAAGCATCGGCCGGGTCCCGGCGATGCTCAACTTTTCCGCCGGCCCGGTCAATGTCCTCGCCGCCATAAAGGCGGCGCAAGTCAAGACCGTGCTGACCTCAAAAGCTTTCATCGAGAAAGGCAAGCTCGACAAGCTGATGGCCGCGATCTCCGCCGAGGCGCAAATCGTCTATCTTGAGGATGTCCGCGCCTCGATCAGCGCGGCCGACAAGATCAAGGGTCTGCTCGCGGGCACCGCGCCGCGCGTCGGCCGCCAGGCGAACGATCCGGCCGTCGTGCTGTTCACATCGGGGTCGGAAGGCACGCCCAAGGGCGTCGTGCTGTCCCACCGCAACATCCTCGCCAACGCCGCTCAGGCCCTGGCGCGGGTCGATGCCAACGCGAATGACAAGGTGTTCAACGTGCTGCCGGTGTTCCACTCCTTCGGCCTGACCGGGGGAATGATGATGCCGATGCTCGCGGGCATTCCGATCTACATGTATCCCTCGCCGCTGCACTATCGCATCGTGCCCGAGCTGATCTACCAGACCGGCGCCACGATCCTGTTCGGCACCGATACATTTCTCAGCGGCTATGCACGTTCGGCGCACGCCTACGACTTCCGCACCCTGCGCCTGGTGATCGCCGGCGCCGAGGCGGTCAAGGACCGGACGCGGCAGGTGTTCATGGAGCGCTACGGCATCCGCATTCTCGAAGGTTATGGCGTCACCGAGACGGCACCGGTGCTCGCGATGAACACACCGATGGCCAACCGCCCGGGCACCGTCGGCCGCCTCTCGCCGCTGATGGAAAGTAAACTCGATCCGGTCCCCGGCATCGAGGAAGGCGGACGCCTCTCGGTGCGCGGACCGAACGTGATGCTCGGCTACCTCCGGGCCGAAAATCCCGGCGTGCTCGAACCGCTGGCCGACGGCTGGCACGACACCGGCGACATCGTCGCGATCGACCCGGCCGGCTTCATCACCATCAAGGGCCGCGCCAAGCGCTTTGCCAAGATCGCCGGCGAAATGGTCTCGCTGTCGGCGGTCGAGAGCATCGCGACGACGCTGTGGCCGCAGGCCGCATCGGTCGCCGTGTCGATCCCCGACCAACGCAAGGGCGAGCGCATCGTGCTGCTGACGACGCAGAAGAATGCCGAGCGCAGCGCGATGCAGGCCCAGGCCAAGACAATCGGCGCGTCCGAGCTGACCGTTCCCGCAGCAATCATGGTCGTCGACAAGGTGCCGCTGCTCGGCACCGGAAAGACCGACTATGTCACGGCGACGACGATGGCCCGCGAGCAGGCGACGGCATCGGAGCGGGAAGTTGCGTGACGTCCAACCCATGGCTGTCGCACCGCCGCATGCGCGGCGCGACAGCGTGGTGCTGCTGCATGGCATCGGCGTCGGCTCCTGGACGCTGAAGAAGCTGGATCGAGCGCTACAGCATCGCGGCTTTGCGACGCTCAATCTCGACTATTCCAGCCGCAAGAATCCGCTTGAGGCACTCGCAGAGGAGATCCACGCGCCGATCGCCGCATTCGCCAAACAATGCGACGGCACAGTCCACTTCGTCGCCCATTCCATGGGCGGGCTGCTGACGCGGGTTTACATCGCACGACACCGACCGGCGCGGCTCGGCCGCGTCGTCATGCTGGGGACGCCCAACGGAGGCAGCGAAGTTGCCGATCTCCTGAAGGATCTCTCGCTCTACCGCGCCGCTTTCGGCCCGGCCGGCCTGCAGCTTACCACCACCCAAGACCCGGTGCTCGCGGACCTGCCGTCACCGGATTATGCGATCGGCATCATCGCCGGATGCCGCACCATCGCGCCGATCGCGTCGGCCTTTGTTCTGCCGCGCCCCAATGACGGACGGGTTTCGGTTGCGAGCGCGAAGCTGGACGGTATGGCCGACCACATCATCGTGAGGGCGTCGCATACCGGGCTGCCGCGTCACGCCGTTGCGATCGAGCAGACGATCGCGTTTCTGCACGACGGACGGTTTTGCCTGGCGTGACGGCTAGCCCTCCGTCCGCCGTTCTTGCGCGTAACGCACCAGCGCAGCGAAGCGATAGATGCCGTGCACGAACTTGCCATAGGGCATGGTAATGAACAGCGCGAACACCGCGCCGAGATGCAGCGCCAGCAGCGGCCCCATGGCGGCGGTCTCGCGCAGAATAAGGAGCAACATGCCGGTGAAGCCGGTCAGGAACAGCATGGCGACGAAGCCGACATCCATGCCGTAGCTGTGCTCGTCGAGAAGTTCTGGCGCGCGCCGCGATTTCGCGATGAACAGCCCGATCGGTCCAACGACGAGGCCAATGCCGCCGAGCGTGCCGAGCACGACAGGCAAATCCCACCACGGATACGGCGCCTCGCGGCCAAGCAGATAATGATACAGCGTCGCGACCGAGGTCGCGGCGAAACAAAGCAGGAATCCGTAGAACGTCAGGTGATGGAAAAGCTTGCGTCGGTCGGTCGGCTTTTCGTCCTCGTTATAGCAGCCGACACCGCCGCCATGGAGATAACGTAGCTCGCCGGCATCGCGGATCGCCTGGAAGATCGAGCCACCGTCGGCGCGTCCGCCGATCGGCGTGCCGATATCGCGCCAGAAAGCGCGCACGCTCATGACCAGCGCGAGAATCGCATAGAGGAAGGCAGCGCTGAACAGAGCGGCCATCGCGTTGTGCGGCATCAGCCTGTAGAACGCGCCTGGCCCGGTGTGTACGCCGAACAGTATGCTGCGGTCGTTCAGGGCGGCGAAGCCGAGGATGAAGGCGGTCATGCTGAGCGCAGCCACGATGCTAATGACGAGCCCATTGCGCGCGAAGGCTCCGGACAGCGCCTGCGGCCAGGCATAGGCCGCGTACGACTCGGCGCGCGCGACCGCGAGTGTTTGGGGGACGTTGACGTTGAATTCGTGCGGCGGCGAGAACTGGCAGTCGACGTAGCAGGCGCCGCAGGAGTGGCAGAGGTTGGCGAGATAGTTGAGGTCGCCGTCGGAGAAGGCGCGGCGCATCTCCATCGCGGGAAATACCGCGCATAGACCCTCGCAGTAGCGGCAGGAATTACAGACCGTCATCAGACGGTCGGCTTCGTCCAGAATTCTAGTTCCGTGCATGTTTCGCCGCTTCCCGTCCTGCGATCCGCCCGAACACGCTGCCGATGGTCATGCCCATGCCGGCGGCATAACCCTTGCCAAGCACGTTGCCGGCCATGATCTCACCGGCCGCGAACATGTTGGCCGACGGCTTGCCGTCAGCCATCAGCATCCGCGCCTCCATGTTCACACGCGTGCCGAGGTAGGTGAAGGTGATACCGGGCCGCACCGGATAGGCGAGATAGGGCGGCGTCTCGATTTTACGCGCCCAATGCGTCTTGGGCGGCGCGATGCCTTCGGTCACGCAATCGTCCAAAATGGTGTGGTCGAAGGTGCCGGGCCGCACCGCGGCGTTGAATGCGGTGATGGTCTTTTCCAGCGCGGCCGGATCGAGCGTCAGCTTGCCGGCGAGCTCGGCGATCGTCTGCCCCGCGATCGGCGGGAACAGCGTCGGCATGAACGAGGTGACGACGGTGGAATCGAAGATGATGTAGGCAATCTGGTCGGGCTGCGCCGCGACCAGCCGGCCCCAGATCGCGTAACGCTTCGGCCAGATGTCCTCGCCCTCGTCATAGAAACGCTGCGAATGCTTGTTGACGACGATGCCGAACACGACGGAGTCATGCCGCGTGATGATGCCGCCGTCGAATTTCGGCGCGCGCGCGTCGATCGCAACCGCATGGCACTGGGTGGGGTCACCGACCTCCTGCACGCCCTTGTCGAGCAGCATCTTCAGGATCGAACCGCGATTGTAGGGTGTGCCCCGGATCAGGAAATTGTCGGCGGCATCGCCCCAATATTGCTTCAGCCATTCGATGTTGGCTTCGAACCCGCCGGCCGCAGCGACCAGCGAGGTCGCGCGAATCTCGGTTTCGCCGTTGATCGGCTGCTTCACGCGCGCGGCGAGGAACATGCCGTCCTCGATCACGAGGTCCGTGACCTCGGCGTCGTATTCGACGTCCACGCCGAGCCGTTCGGCGGTGAGATAGAGCGCGTTCAGCATGGCGCGGCCGCCGCCGAGGAAAAAAGAGTTGGTGCGGCCGAGACTCAACGTACCGCCAAGCGAGGGCTGCCAGCGCACCCCCTGCTCCACGATCCAGTTCAGGATGTCCTTGGACTCGCGGATCATGTGGCGGGCGAGCACCTCGTCGGTCTGGCCGCCAGTGACGCGCAGCAGATCCTCCCAGAACTCCTCCTCGGTGTAGGGACCGGTCAGGATGTCGGTCGCGGCGTCATGGGCGCAGCGCATATTGCGGGTGTGGCGGGTATTGCCGCCGCGATAGAATTTCGGCGCACCTTCGAGCACCAGCACCGAGGCGCCGCCGCGGCGCGCCGAGATCGCCGCGCACAGCGCCGCGTTGCCGCCGCCGATCACCAGCACATCGTATTTGCCGCTCATGTCGTCCGTCCGATGCGACGAGGTTAGAGACATTCTGCCCGCAAAAGGCCTTGGTCAAGGCTGACAGCCATTGCGTACATTTGTATACAAAGATATACAAAGGTGGCGCAAGCGGCATCTCTGCATGGGCAGGATGCGCATCGAGGGATCATGGCCAGACGCCCGGCAAAGGCAGGCGGATCGATTGCGCGCGGCAGTGGCGTCGCGCTCGGCGAAGCCGTGTTCCGCTCCCTTTGCGAGGCGCTCCAGGCCGGCAGCTACCGCGCCGGCGACCGCCTGCGCGAGGAAGAGGTTGCGCAGCGGCTGAAAGTCAGCCGCACACCGGTGCGCGAAGCTCTCGGTCGCCTCGCGGCGCGCGGCTTCGTCGAGCCCGCCGGCGGACGCGGCCTGATCGTCCGCAACCTCGACATCTCCGAGGTGCTCGAACTCTACGCCATGCGCGAGATCATGGAAGGCGCCGCCGCACGCCTCGCCGCGGAGCACGCCTCCGCACCCGAGGTCGACGCGCTTCGCGATATCGAACAGGCCTTTGTCGAAACGTCCGAGACCGACGCCACCGAGATGGCAAAACTCAATCGCGCGTTCCACGAAGCGATCTGCCGCGCCGCGCGCAACCGCTATCTCGACAACGCCTCGCGCGAGCTACAGGACTGGATCGCCCTGCTCGGCCCGACCACCTTCACTGTGACGGGTCGTCCCTCGACCAGCCATGGCGAGCACCAGGCCATCATCGACGCCATCGCCGCACGCGACGGCGACAAGGCCGAGCAGCTCGCCCGCGGGCATATCCGCGAGGCGCTGCGCTGCCGGCTGAAGCTGTTGCAGAAGCAATAGGGCAGGCGCTCACGCCAGCACGTCTGCTGCGACGGCCTTCAGAACATCCCGCACGTCGGTTGGCTTCATCCGCACCTGCAGGCCGCGCTGACCGCCATTGAGATAGACCAGGTCATGGGCGAACGCACTCTGCTCGATCACGGTGCGGACCGGCTTGCGTTGCCCGAACGGGCTGATGCCGCCGACCTTGTAGCCGGTGACGCGCTCGGCTTCGGACGGCTTCATCATTTGCGCCGACTTGCCGCCCGCGGCTGCAGCGAGCTTCTTCATCGCAACTTCCTGGTCGGATGGAACGATGACACAGACCGGCTTGCCGTCCACCAGCGCCATCAGCGTCTTCAGCACGCGCGCCGGATCCTCACCGAGGGCGGCAGCCGCTTGCAGTCCGATGCTTTCGGCGTCGGGATCGTAGTCGTAAGCATGAACGGTGAAGGCGACGCCGGCGGCTGTGAGCGCGCGGGTGGCTGGGGTGACTTTGGACATGAGTCACGTTTACCACCGTCAGTGCGGGCGGCGAAGCCACGCGCTGTTGGTGATCATGCCTTTATACAGGTGTTTTGCCCGACGCCGCAAGCAATTTCGGTAAGACCGAACATTCCTCCGGCCTTTCAACCCCGTTCTACTGTGCATGGGGTTGTTTTGCGCGGATTGCTATTCCGCCGCGTCGCGCATCTCCGCGCGCTCGGCCCGCGCCGCGCAGAACTTGAATTCCGGGATCTTGCCGAATGGATCGAGCGCAGGGTTGGTCAACAGGTTCGCTGCCGCTTCCGCGTAGCAGAACGGCATGAACACCATGTTCTCGGGCACGTCGCGGTCGGATCGGACCTTGACCTCGATGGCGCCGCGGCGGGTCTCGAGGCGAATGAAATCCCCGGGCACGAGCTTCTTCCTGTGCATGTCCTTCGGCGACATGAACGCGACCGCCTCCGGTTCGATCTGGTCGAGCACCTGCGCACGGCGGGTCATCGAGCCGGTATGCCAGTGCTCCAGCACGCGGCCGGTCGACAGCACCATCGGATATTCGGCGTCGGGCAGCTCGTCCGGCGGAATGACATGGGCCGGCACGATCTTGCCGCGGCCACTGGCGGTCGGAAAACCCGTGGTGAAGATGATCTCGTTGCCGGGCTTGTTCGGATCGTCGGCCGGATAGGTGACGGCGCCTTCGCGCACCAGCCGCTCCCAGCTGATGTTCTTGAGCGAAGGCATCAGCTCTGCCATCTCGGTGTAGACCTCGCCCGGGCCGGAATAATTCCACGGCAGGCCCATGCGCTTGCCGATCTCCTGGATGATCCAGAGATCCTGCCGCGCGTCGCCCGGCGGCTTGACCACCTGGCGCGCGAGTTGCACGCGACGATCCGTGTTGGTGAAGGAGCCTTCCTTCTCCGCGAAGGCGGAAGCCGGCAGGATGACGTCGGCATGGAACGCAGTCTCGGTGACGAAGAGATCCTGCACCACGAGATGATCGAGCATCGCAAGCGCCCCGCGCGCATGCTGCAGATCGGGGTCAGACATCGCGGGGTTTTCACCCTCCACATACATGCCCTTGATCTCGCCGGCGTGGATCGCGTTCATGATCTCGACCACGGTCAGTCCGCGGACGGGATCGAGCTCCTGGCCCCACAGCTTCTCGTAGGCGCCGCGCATGTCGTCGCGGTCGACCGGCTGGTAATCCGGCAGGAACATCGGGATCAGGCCAGCGTCGGAAGCGCCCTGCACGTTGTTCTGGCCGCGCAGCGGATGCAGGCCGGTGCCGGGACGACCAACCTGGCCGGTGATCAGCGCCAGCGCGATCAGGCAGCGCGCATTGTCGGTGCCGTGGACGTGCTGGCTGATGCCCATGCCCCAGAAGATGATCGACGATTTGGCGCGCGCATAGGTTCGCGCGACCTCGCGCAGCGTTTGCGCCGGGATCCCGCAAATCGCTTCCATCTTCTCCGGCGTGAACTCCTTGATCTTCTCCTTGAGATCCTCGAAGCCCTCGGTATAGCCGGCGATGTACTGGTCGTCCGTCAGGCCTTCGGTGATGATCGTATGAATCATCGCGTTCAGCATGGCGACGTCGGAGCCCGGCTTGAACTGCAAATGCCTGGTCGCATGACGCGACAGTGTCTGCCGGCGCGGATCCATCACGAACAGCTTCGCGCCGTTCTGCTTGACCGCGTTCTTGATGAAGGTCGCGGCGACCGGGTGGTTCACGGTCGGGTTGGCGCCGATCACGATGATGACTTCGGCATCCATAGCGGCTGCGAACGGCGCCGACACCGCGCCCGAGCTCAGGCCTTCGAACAGCGCTGCGACCGAGGAGGCGTGGCACAGCCGTGTGCAGTGATCGACATTGTTCGAGCCAAAGCCGGTACGCACCAGTTTCTGGAACAGATAGGCCTCTTCGTTCGAGCCCTTGGCCGAGCCGAAGCCGGCGAGGGCCTTGGAGCCGTTCTCGTCACGGATCTTGACGAGGCCCTTGGCGGCGATGTCGAGTGCCTCGTCCCAGCTCGCTTCACGGAAATGGGTGAAGGGATTGGCGGGATCGACCTGGTCGTTGGAGTCCTTCTTCGCATTCGGCAGCCGAACCAGCGGCTTGGTCAAGCGATGCGGATGGTGGATGTAGTCGAAGCCGAAGCGGCCCTTCACACAAAGACGATTGTGATTGGCGGGGCCGTCGCGGCCCTCGGCGTAGATCACCTTCTCGTCCTTGACCTCATAGGTCACCTGGCAGCCGACGCCGCAGAACGGGCAGAGCGAATCCACCTTCCTGTCGGCATAGGTGACGCGGGTCTGCTTGTCGTCGAGCATCACGGCCGGCATCAGCGCGCCGGTCGGACAGGCCTGCACGCATTCGCCGCAGGCGACGCATGTGGACTCGCCCATGGGATCGTCGAAATCGAACACGATCTTCGAGCCATGGCTGCGATAAGCCATGCCGATGACGTCGTTGACCTGGACCTCGCGGCAGGCGCGCACGCAGAGGCCGCACTGGATGCAGGCATCGAGATTGACACGCATCGCCGGATGGCTGGCGTCGGTCTCCCAGCGCTCGGCGGCGGGGAAACGGCTTTCGGTAACGCCCGTGGTTTCGGCCCAATGCCAGAATTTCGAATCCGGATCGTGCGAGGTCGCGCGCGCCGGCTGGTCGGCGACCAGCAGCTCCATCACCATCTTCTGTGCGGAGACCGCGCGCGCGGACTCGATCTTCACCTTCATGCCGACCGAGGGCGTACGCTTGCAGGACGCGGCCAGCACGCGCTCGCCTTCGATTTCCACCATGCAGGCGCGGCAATTGCCGTCGGGGCGATAGTCGGGCGCGGGTGAGTAACAGAGATGCGGGATGTCGCGGCCCTGGCGCTTGGCGACTTGCCAGATCGTCTCGCCGGGACCCGCTTCGACCTGCTTGCCGTCGAGCTCGAACGTAATCTTCGTCATTCGGCCGCTTCCTTGAACTCGTCAGGGAAATATTTGATCACGGTGGCGAGCGGATTCGATGCCGCCTGTCCGAGCCCGCAGATCGAGGCATCACGCATCGCCTGGCTTAATTCTTCCAGCAATGCCTGGTTCCAGACCGGCTTCTGCATCAGCTGCGCCGCCTTCTGGGTTCCGACGCGGCACGGGGTGCACTGGCCGCAGCTCTCGTCCTCGAAGAACTTCATCAAGTTCAGCGCCGCCGCGCGCACGCTGTCATCTCGCGACAGGATCACGATCGCGGCCGAGCCGATGAAGCAGCCATATTTCTCCAGCGTGCCGAAATCGAGCGGGATGTCGTCCATCGACGCCGGCAAAATGCCGCCGGACGCGCCGCCCGGAAGATATGCGTAGAACTGATGGCCGGCGGCCATGCCGCCGCAATATTCGTCGATCAGCTCGCGCACGGTGATGCCGGCGGGTGCGAGCTTCATGCCGGGGTTCTTGACGCGGCCCGACACCGAGAAGCTGCGCAGGCCATGGCGCTCATGGCGGCCATTGCCCTTCCACCAGTCGGCGCCCTTCTCGACGATGTCGCGCACCCACCACAGTGTCTCGATGTTGTTGATCAGCGTCGGCAGGCCGAACAGGCCGACCTGGAACGGATAAGGCGGCTTGTGCCTGGGCAGGCCGCGCTTGCCCTCGATACTTTCGAGCAGCGAGGATTCCTCGCCGCAGATATAAGCGCCGGCGCCGCGGCGCATGTGCAGCGTCGGTCCATCCGCGGGCAGTTTTGCGAGCTCGCGCTCCAAAATCTCGCGTGAGGCCGGATATTCGTCGCGCAGATAGATGTAGATGTCGGAGGCCTGCACCACATACGCGCCGATCAGCATGCCCTCGATGAAGCGATGCGGATCGCTTTCGAGATAGACGCGGTCCTTGAACGTGCCGGGCTCGCCCTCGTCGCCGTTGATCGCCATCAGCCGCGGTCCGGGCTCGCCGAGCACCGCGCGCCATTTGCGTCCCGTGGGGAAGCCGGCGCCGCCGAGGCCGCGCAGCGAAGCGTCGTCGAGCGCCTTCAGGAGATCATCCTTCGATAACTCGCCGGAGCGCACGCGATTGAGCAGCTTGTAGCCGCCGCCGGCGACATAGGCGTCGTAGTCCACATATTCCGGCAGATGCGCGTGGCTGTCGCCGGCCTTCGCGGCCGCCATCACGTTGGCGACGGTGGCATGGTCGACGAAGTTGTGGCCGACTTCGGCGGCAGGTGCGGTGTCGCAGCGGCCGACGCAGGGCGCGCGGACGACGCGGATGCCGGGTCCCGACGCGCTCTGCAAATCCGCGAGCAGCTTCTCGCCGCCGAGCATCGCGCAGGTCAGCGAATCGCAGACGCGGATCGTCAACGGCGCGATATCGGGCTCGCCTTCCTTCACCACGTCGAAATGCGCGTAGAACGTCGCGGTCTCGAACACTTCGGCAAAGGCGAGCTTCATCTCGTCGGCGAGCGCGGCAAGATGCGCGGCCGAGATCTGGTGATATTTGTCCTGGATCAGGTGCAGATATTCGATCAGGAGATCGCGCCGCCGCGGCTTGTCGCCGAGCAATTGCTCGATCTCAAATAAGGCGGTTGGATCGACCTGCCGGCCCTTGGGCGTGGCCTTGGCGCGCCGGCGGCCCTCGCCCGGATGCTCGAATTCGCGAACCTTGTGAACGTCGTCGTGGCTCATCGTTGCGTCTCGTAGACCTTCCTTAGAACGAGTCCAAGCTTACCTTTTGGCATACCAGATGCCAAGAGAATTCGTATGTTCCAATAAGCATTTAAGGGGCATGCAGCTCAGCTAAGCCCCATGCCCCTCACCGAAATGAATAGGGTATCTCCTCAGGTCTTGCCCATGCAATCCTGGATGTAGAACCAACGATCGTCGCCGATGAGCCCCTTGGCCTTCACTTCGGCACGACACGCCTTCAGCTTCGGCTTGTTGGCCGCCCACGTGGCCTTCATCTCTTTCAACTTCTGCATGGTGAGCTTGACCTTGCCCGGCGGCTTGGCGGCCGTCGTCGCAGGAGTTGCGGGTGCGGCTGCGGTCTGTGCAGACGCGGTGTGGAGGCCCGCGGCCAGCAGCATGGCAGCAAGGCAGATACGGGTGCGAAGCATAGGAATCCCCCTAGGTCCCATTTTCAATGATTTTGTCAGGCGAGTGCCGCCGGATGCCGACATGCGGCATCCCGCGGCGATGTGGGTTTGCGATCAGAGGATCTTCACCGCACTCTCAAGCGTCTTGTACACGCCCCAGGCCAGCGGGATGCCGACGAAGAGCCAGAACAGCGCGGCCTTGGCGTCGAGGCCGCCAGTGCCGATCCCGAACGAGCCTGTCTGAATAGGCCCTGCACCCGCGTTCGCGGCCTGCAACTTCGCGACCTCGGCCTCGCTCATGTACCATTTCGAATCGACCGGCTTGACCAGATAGTTGCAGATGATGCCCGCGATCAGCATCGCACAGAGAATGTACATGGTCGTATTGTACAGCTGATCGCGCGGCACACCGGCCGCGAGCTGGAACTCGCGGATGTAGTTGACGACAACAGGGCCGATGATACCCGCGGTCGACCACGCCGTCAGCAGCCGGCCGTGAATGGCGCCGACGAACTGCGTGCCAAACATATCGGCGAGATAGGCTGGCACCGTGGAGAAGCCGCCACCATACATCGACAGAATGATGCCGAAGCCCAGCACGAAGAACAGCTTCGAGCCCATCGCCGCGAAGGTCGGCGCCAGCGCGTAAAGCACGATGCCAAGAATGAAGAACGTATAATAGGTGTTCTTGCGACCGATGTAGTCCGACAGCGACGCCCAGACGAAGCGACCACCAATGTTGAACAGCGACAGCACGCCGGCGAAGCCCGCCGCAATGCCGGCGATCACGGTCTTCTGGTCGGCCGAAAGCTGACCGAAGATGAGCTCCGGATGCCCGATCAGCTTGCCCGCGAAGATCTCCTGGAGCATCGGCGAGGCCATGCCGATCACGCCGATACCGGCCGACACGTTCAAGCACAGCACCCACCAGATCAGCCAGAACTGCGGCGTCTTGTGCGCGTTGTCGAGATGGACGTTATGCTCGGAGATCATTGTCTTCTTCTCGCTCGGCGGCGTCCAGCCATCTGGCTTCCAGCCGGCCGGCGTCACCCGATAGGCGAAGGCGCCGATCGTCATGAAGACGAAATAGACGACGGCCATGACCAGGAACGTTTGCCACACGCCGACATCGGTCGAGCTCTTGAAGTAGTTGATCAGAAGGTTGGCGAAGGGTGCGCCGATCATGGCGCCGCCGCCGAACCCCATGATCGCCATGCCGGTCGCCATGCCGCGACGATCGGGGAACCATTTGATCAGCGTAGACACCGGCGAGATGTAACCGAGGCCAAGGCCGACGCCCCCGATCACGCCGGAGCCGAGCCACATGATCCAGAGCTGATGGGTGTAGATGCCAGCGGCGCCAAGCAGCAGACCACCGCACCAGCACAGCGCGGCAACGAATCCGGCCTTGCGCGGCCCGACCCGCTCGAGCCAACCGCCCCACAGCGCTGCGGAGACACCGAGCACGACGAAGAACAGGGTGAACATCCACCCGAGGCTCGCGACCTTCCAGTCGCAAGTCGTGGTGAACAGCTCTTGCCACAGCGACATATCCGGACAGGCCTTCGGCGCCGCGATTCCGATCGCGCGCGACAGCGGCAACCAGAACACGGAGAAGCCGTAGGCCATGCCGATGCACAGGTGAATACACAGTGCTGCCGGCGGCACCAGCCAGCGATTGAAGCCAGCCTTGGCGATCGTGCGCTCACGATCAAGTAAACCTGCACCGGCGCCTGAAATCGTTCCAGCGCTCTCAATTGAAGCCATGCATTCCTCCCCTGCAGCCGCCCTTCTGAGCGAGACTGCCGCTACGATCGCGTTCCTCAGCCCTGTTGCGGTGCAGCTTGGGTCCCTGTTGCCCCGCACAAATCATTCGATGCGCGCCGCGATCGTCGCGCACATTCGAGAAGTTAACCCCTCCAGCAGGGGTCTATGCCCGACACGGATGCAGGCTTCTTCGCCGGCCTCTTGCACCGCGTAACGAGCACGACTCAAACGTCCGCGTCGCCACGGACAATGTCAATTGGGGCAGAAGACGTGAACCCTGTCGATAGACAAATGGTAGATATCCGATAGGTGAGCGCGGCTACGCGTGCGGCGCGTCATTCACGATTTCTATCGAGCCATTGGTCTTTTCGATCAAAAACACAATGCGCGCCTCGTTGCGCTCGGTGATCTCCACCGTGTCGCCCGTCTCGCGGATCAGGTTCGGAATGTCGATCACCGACAACGGATCGGTGCAATGTACTTCGAGCTGGTCGCCCGGCTGCAATGGTTTCAGCGCCTTGCGCGTCTTTAAAGCCGGCAGCGGACATTTGAGTCCGGTGAGATCGAGCGTCGTTCTGGTCATGAGTGCAACATGGCGGGAGGGATCAATGACGTCAACGCAAGGACGTCAGAGCAGGTCCACATAGGACAGGAAACCTACGCTCTCGCCCGGCTCGACGCGCGTGATGTCTTCGCCCAATTCGATCAGGCCGTCAGTCTCCACCAATGACGACAGTAGCCCTGCGCCTTCGCGCGGGAATTTCACCGCCTCCAGCGCACCATCCGGCGCACGACGCAAGGAGGCGCGAACATATTCGCGTCGGCCCAACTTCTTCTTGTAGGTAAACGCCGCACGCAGCGGGATTGGCAACAATCGTTCCGGCAAACTGCCAGCGAGCGCCAGGGCGGTCGGCCGCACCACATGGACGAATGTGACAAAACTGGCGACGGGGTTGCCGGGCAGCCCGATCAACGGCGTGCCGCCGATGATGCCCATCGCCACGGGCCGGCCCGGCTTGATCGCCATCCGCCACAGCACCAGTGAGCCGACGCTCTCGACCGCCGCCTTGACGTGGTCTTCCTCGCCTGTCGAGACACCGCCGGTGGTGAGGATTAGATCATGGCGGCCCGCAACCTGCTTCAATCCATTCGCGAGCGAGGTGGGTTCGTCACGCAGAATACCGAGATCGGAGACCTCGCAGCCGAGACGGCGCAGCATCGCCATTAACATGAAGCGATTGGAATCGAACAACTGCGATGCCGCGCGCGGCTCGCCGGGCGAGGCCAGTTCGTCGCCGGTAGAGAATACGGCGACACGGATACGCCGGACGACATCGAGCCCGGTCAGACCGAAGGCTGCGGCAAGCGCGACATGCTGGGGCCGCAGCCGCTGACCGGCGCGCAGCGCGACATGGCCAACGGGAATGTCTTCTCCTGCCGCGCGAACATTAGCGCCCGGCTTCAACCCGGGTGGCAGCACGATCTTGCCGGCATCATCGATGCGGACGTCTTCCTGCATGAAGACGGCCTCGGCCCCCGGCGGCATCGGCGCACCCGTGAAGATACGCGCGGCGTGGCCGGGCTTGATCGGTGCTTGTGCAAAGCCGCCGGCCTGGATGCGGCCATCGAGCAGGAATGCCTGCTCCACTTTGACCGGAAGGTCGGCATTGCCAACGGCATAGCCGTCGACGGCCGAGTTCGTAAAGGGCGGCAGCGGCAGCGGCGCCGCGATATCCCGCGCCAGCACGCGTCCATCGGCGTCAGCGAGCACGACCGTCTCGGTATCCGCAATCGCACTGACGCGTGCCGTAATCATCCCAACGGCCTCGTCGACCGACATCATCGGGCCGCCGAAGGCAAAGCAATCGTCTGACAGTTGCGCCATGGTGCCTCGTCAGCGCATTGCCGCGCTTCTTGCAACCGCTTCCTCGACCGGCATCGCCGCCCGAAGCAGCAATGCCGCCGCAGCCTCGATATCATCGAGATGGACGGTCGGCAGCCGGGTTTCAACCGCAGTGTCGGTCGCGATTCCGACAATCCGGGGGTCATCAGGGAACAGCAGCGGCTTGTCGTTGCCGGCGCGATGCACTTCGATCTTACGATGCGGCTCGCGCTTGAAACCTTCGACCACCACGAGATCGACCGCCGATAGCTTGCCCAAGAGTTCCGGCAGCCCAGGCTCCGCCACGCCGCGCAATTCGTGCATCAGGGCCCAACGGTTCGACGAAGCCACCAGGACCTCGGCCGCACCGGCCTCGCGATGACGCCAGGAATCCTTGCCGGGCACATCGACGTCGAACCGATGATGTGCATGCTTGATGACGGAGACGCGCAGGCCCTGCGCGTTGAAATGCGGGATCAGCCGCGTCAACAGCGTTGTCTTGCCCGCACCGCTCCAGCCTGCAAGGCCGATGACTTTCATTCAAGCTCCGTCTCCGCGAGCGACTTGGTCCTGGGTGGAACCCGCTCCCTCCTCGTCATTGCGAGGAGCGTAGCGACGAAGCAATCCAGAGTGTCTCCGCGAAAAGATTCTGGATTGCTTCGCTACGCTCGCAATGACGAGAGGAAGCATTTTCGCTTTCCACTAGCATGCTTATATCGGCTTGACCCGAATGTCATGCTAACGTCGCGGCCATGATGAAGATCGACAAAGCCCCAGTGCCCCTGATCGTCCCCGATCCAGGCGACCCGCGCCTGACCCAGAGCGTGACCGGGACTGACCAGACCGGCGCCAAGGTCGAAATCAAGGTGCCGATGGAGCGGCCGCTGACGCTCTACCTGAATTCGCAGGAGATCGTCACCATGATGACGATCGGCGACTATCCGGAATACCTGGCACTCGGCTACCTGCTGAACCAGAACATGCTGAAATATAGTGACGCAGTCACCGAGGTCGAATACGACGACGACCTCCAGGTCGTGGTGGTGCGCACCCAGCACCACACCAATTTCGAGGCCAAGCTGAAGAAGCGCACGCAGACATCGGGCTGCGCGCAAGGCACCGCCTTCGGCGACCTGCTGGAGGCGGTCGAGAGCGTCGCGCTGCCGAAGGCCGAGCTACGCACATCCTGGCTCTATCAGATGGCCCAGACCATCAACACCACCCCCTCGCTCTATCTCGAGGCCGGCGCGATCCATGGCTGCGTGCTGTGCAAAGAGGGCGAGCCGCTCTGCTACACCGAGGACGTCGGCCGCCACAACGCCGTCGACAAGATCGCTGGTTGGATGTACCGCCACGGCGTCGATGCCTCCGACAAGATCCTTTACACGACGGGACGTCTCACCTCGGAAATGGTGATCAAGACGGTGCGGATGGGCATTCCGATCCTGGTATCGCGCTCCGGCTTCACCGCCTGGGGCGTCGATCTCGCGAGGCAAGTGGGTCTGACGCTGGTCGGACGCACCCGCGGAAAGCGCTTCATCGCACTCGCGGGTGAAGAACGGATCGTCTACGACCAAGACCTCGCTTACGTCGAAGAGGAGTCGGCGAAGCACAAGCGCAAGGGTGAAAGTGGTGACGACTAAGATTCCGTTGACGCAAGGCGTGCTGCTCGCCGGTGGTCTGGCGCGGCGCATGGGCGGCGGCGACAAACCGATGCGCACGATCGGCGGCCACACTATTCTGGAGCGCGTGATTACGCGCCTCTCGCCCCAGTGCGACGGATTGATCCTCAATGCGAATGGCGATCCCGCACGTTTCGCTGTGTTCGGCTTGCAGGTCATTGCCGACGACGTGCCCGGCTTCCCCGGCCCGCTCGCCGGCATTCTCGCTGCGCTCGACTGGACCGCGGCGAACCGGCCCGACATCGAGTGGGTGCTCAGCGCCGCCGGCGACTGCCCGTTCCTGCCACGCGACCTCGTCGCGCGCCTGCATGCGGCGCGAGCGCGAGAGAACGCGCAGCTAGCGGTCGCCGCATCCAGTGACCAGTCGCATCCGGTGATCGGCCTGTGGCGCGTCGCCTTGCGCGACGAGCTGCGTCATGCGCTGGTCGTCGAGGATCTCCGCAAGATCGACCGCTGGACCGCGCGCTACAAGCTGGCGACGGTGGCGTGGCCGGCCGAGCCGCTCGATCCGTTCTTCAATGCGAACACGGTCGAGGACATCGCCGAGGCCGAACGGCTGGCCGCGCTCGATGACGCCGCCTGAGCCGCTTTACGATTTTGGAAACTCGTTGAGAAGCTGCGCCCAGATGATCGCGAAGGCGATCAGGCCGGCAAGGCCGACCAGAGTGGTGAACCGCGGCAGCCGGTTGATGGCGACCAGCAGCCAGGCCGGCAGGAAGAACAGCCCAAAGATCATGCCGAGTGGAAACACCGCGAGCCATTGAAAGCCGGTGCTATCGCCCTGCGGTACATGGGCGATCGCATAGAATGTGTAGAGCCAGAATAGCGTGCCGGCAGCTGCCACGAGGGCGGCGATCCTGCGAAAATTGAGGGAGGTTAACGCGGTCATCGGGTTGCTCACGACCGTTAGTCGCAGCCGCTGCCGTAGGCGTTCATCGGCTCAAGCCGCCAGCGGCACCGACCAGGCGTCGTAGCCGTAGACCCAGCTCGTATCAGTCCGCTCCTTCAGCCAGATGTTGGCACGCGAGGTCTCCTGCACCCGCGTGGTCCGCACCTTGCGCGTCGCCTCGAAGCGGCGGAAGGCATCCACGACGCCGTCGCGGTTGACACTTTCGAGGCAGCGCGACAGTACCGCGGCATCCTCAATCGCCATCGCCGCGCCCTGCGCCATATAGGGCGTCATCGGATGGCAGGCATCGCCGAGCAGCGTCACCTTGCCATCGGCCCAGCGCTCCAGCGCATCACGATCCATGATCGCCCATTTGTGCACGTCGGGGCACGCCGCCAGCACCTGGCCGACCTGGGGATGAAAGCCTTCGAACGAGGCGCGCAGATCGCGCACATCGCCCTTCGCCGACCAGGACTCGATGCGGAAGTCGGGCTCAGGCTGGCTGGTGACGAGATAAACCTCGCTGCGATCGGGCCTGACGTAATAGATCACGATGTGGCGACCCTCGCCCCACCACTTCGTGCAGTCATCGATCTTCTCGCCGAGCAGCGCGGCAGGATAGGTGGTGCGGTAGGCGATGCGGCCGGTGAATTTGACCGGCGCGGTATCGAACAGAATGTCGCGCACCGCCGAATGCACGCCGTCGGCGCCGACCACCGCATCGGCAACAGCGCTGGTGCCGTCAGCAAAGCTCAGCCGGACGCGCTCGCCGGTCTCGTCGAGACCGACGAGCTTGTGGTTGAGCCTCACAAACTCATCCGGCACCACGCTCGCCAACGCCGCATGGAGATCGCCGCGATGGGCCAGCAGGTAGGGCGCACCGAACTTCTCCTCCGCGCTCTCGCCAAAGATCATGTCGAACTTGACGTCGCCGCTCCTCCAGTCGCGGTTATTCCAGGAGCGCGGATAGAACGCGTGCTCGCGCATCCGTTGCTCAAGCCCGAGCGCGCGCAGCACCTTCATCGCATTGCAGCCGATCTGGATGCCGGCGCCGATGCGGGCGAACCGGGAGGCCTGCTCATAGACCATCACATCGACACCGACGCGCCTAAGCGCCGCGGCGGTCGCGAGCCCGCCCATTCCGGCACCGACAATCGCAACCGAAAGCGGCGTTGCCATCGCGTCCCCTACCCTGTTTTCCGCGCGGCTTGAACGCCGCGTCGTCGCTTGCCGTCTACGCGGGCCGGAAGCCAGCTCGCACAAGCGCCCCTCTGGCCTCGTCCGAGCCGAGTGCGTCAAGAAACGCCTGCACCGCAGGCCGCTGCTTTCGTGCCGTCACCAGCGCAAAGTCATAATGCTCTTCCGCGAACGGAATGAAACCGAGGCCGACCGCATGGGCGACCGGCGCAATGGTCATGCCCCAATCGGCACGGTGCTGCGCGACGGCCGCGGCGACCGCATTGTGCGACCGCGGCTGGTTCCAATAGCCTTCCGGGCGCGCACCGCCGAGCAATCGGTCGATCAGGATGCGCGTGCCGGCGCCCTGGTTGCGGTTGACCATGATGCAGCTGGCATCAGCAAGCGCAGCCGAAACCGCTTCCTTCGCGCCGAGTCCCTCGAAGCGCTTGTCGCCGTTGCGGTACACAATGCCCTGCATCCGTCGCCAGCCCGGCACGAGTTCAAGTCCCTCGACGAGATAAGGCGTGTTGTAGGTCTCGCTGTTGTCGTCGAACAGATGGATCGGCGCGAGATCGCATTCGCCGCGCTTCGCTGCCGCAAGTCCGCCGAGGCTGCCGACCGCAATCGAGCGCACCGTGAGGCCCCCATGCGCGAGCGGGGCAGTGACGAGATCGAGGCCGGTGCAATGGCTGCCGACGATGACGAGATCGGGCACCCGCACATGCGGCGTAAACAGCGTGACCTCGGCCTCGGTCCCGGGCGGCATCTGGTCCGCTAGCGCGTCGATGCGCAAGAAGCCGTCGGCCTGCGCAAACGAGGTAATCGCACCGGAGCCCTTGCCGGAGGGATAGGCAATCAGGCCGGTCTTGCCCTCGACCAGCGAGACCATGACGAATTCGGTGCGGCCAAGCTCGGAGGCGATGCGCACCGGCACGGTCGCACTCACCTTGGCATCAGAGCGCGGCGGCAGCCCGGCCAACTTGCGCAGCGCCGGCACGATCATGTCGTGGAAGGTGAACATCGCCGAGGTCGGAAAACCCGGCAGGATCACCACGGGCTTGCCATCGCACACCGCAAGGCACAGCGGCTTGCCGGGCTTGAGCGAGACGCCATGCGCGATAATGCCGGGCGTACCGAGCCGGCCGATGATGCGATGGGACAGGTCGCCCGCGCCTTTCGACGTGCCGCCCGAGAGCACCAGCATGTCGGAATCGGCCAGCGCCTGGCGCATGGCGGCTTCGAGCTTGGCTTCGTCGTCGGGAATGGCGCCGAGGAAGACTGCCTCGCCGCCGTTCTCATCGATCGCGGCCGCGACGATGGCACCATTGGTGTCGTAGATCGCAGCAGGAGCAAGCGCCTCGCCAGGCTGCACCAGTTCGTCGCCGGTGGAGATCACCGCGACGCGCGGCTTCCGCGCAACTTTCACCTCAGCGATGCCACAGGCCGCCAGCATACCGATCTCGCGCGAGCCGATGATCGTGCCGGCGCGCAGCAACGCCTCACCGCGCGCGATGTCCGATCCGGCGTACGACACGAACTGCCCCGGTGACGCGGCGCGACGGACATCAATCGCGTCAGCACCGGCCGGCTGAGTATGTTCAACCATGACGACGGCGTCGGCGCCACGCGGCAGCGGGCCGCCGGTGGCGATCGGCGTTGCGGTTCCTGCCGCCACTTGCAGCGCCGGGGCCACACCGCAGTGAATCGTTTCGCCGTTCAGCGCGAGGCGCACGGACGCGCCCTCGCCGGCCGTCGCAAGATCCGCCGAGCGCACGGCAAAGCCATCGACGTTCGAACGATCGAACGGCGGGACGTCGATCGGTGCGGTGGTGTCTTCAGCCAGTGCCGTGCCGAGCGCATCGGCAAGCTTGCGTTGCTCGCTGGGGATCGCGCGCGGGAATAGGGCCACCTCGAAGCGTGCCAGTGCCTCCTCACGCGAGAGGATCTTGAGGAATTGCTCCTGTTCGAGCGCGCTGCGATCTGGGGCTTTTGGGATCATCGTCATGCCGGAACCCATATCATTCCCGCATCAGATAAGCATCGACCGGCTCGCCTGCCGCAAATCCCTCATGGCTGGCGGGAATGAGCAGCCATGCATCCGCTCTGGCGATGGCGTGGAGCGGCCATTCACCGACCGCAAGCGGCATCCACGTTTTATGTTCCTCGGCCAGCAGAGCGATCTCGGCAATGCCGACGCTGGAAGCGATTTTTCGCGCCAGCGGCTGCGTCACTCGGCGGCGTGGCTGCCGCGCCGATATTTTGTCGATGAGCGGAAGCACCAGCGCGAGCCAGACCGCGAGCGCCGGAGCGGGTGCCCCTGGCAAGGCGACGACGGGAACCCTTCCGAGCCGCCCAGCGGCCGCGGTGCGTCCGGGCTGGAGCGCAAGGCCATGGGTGAATTCGGCCCCGCATTGAGCCAGCGCCGTGACGGCGGCATCCTCGCGACCGACGCCGCTGCCACCGATCGTCAGCAGCAGATCGCAGGCGGAGACATCGAGCGCCTCCGCGATCGATGTCGCGTCGCGCGCGCAGGCTTCATGCGCACTCGCATCCAGTCCCGCAGCGCGTGCGATGCCGGCGATCATCTGCATCGTCGCCGTTGCGCCCGGCGCATTGACGATGCGCAGCCGCGGCCGCCTGACGCTCAGCCTTTCGCTGCCAGCCACGCGCGCGAGCATCAGAGCTGCCGCACCGATGAGGCATCCTGCAGCGGCTGCAGAGGAGCGTTCGGCTATGTCGCTACTTGCGCGACTGACACCTTGCCCCGGCACACCCTCGGCAAGCACTTGGGCGAGCGGTCCCGCCATTTCGACCGCGCCGGCATCGAGCACGCAGTCGCATCCCGCCGGCATCGCTTCGCCGGCGTCGACCCATACTGGAGGCTCGCTCAAAGGCAGCGGCGAATAGGAGGACGCGCCAACGAGGTCGTTGGCGCGCAATGCCCAGCCATCCACGGCGGCGATGTCGCGCGGCGGATAGGCTGATAGCAACGGCATCCCCGCGGCGATACAGCCGACCGCTTCAATCAGCGGCAATTCGACCGCCGCGACCGGATCAATGCCCCGCAGCAGCGCAGCGAGCGCGGTGTCGAGCGGCGTGAGCGAAGGTGGCAAGCGCTGGGTCATGCCTCATGATGGACCACGCATCTCGCAATTTGGCAACCGCTCGCGCCTCGACCATCAACCGCCCTGCTTGGCGGCGTTCGGAAAAAACACCTGTTGCCCGTCGACCTTGTAGCCGGCGATCGCCGCCTGCCCCTCCGGCGAGATCAACCAGTCGATGAAGATCTGACCCAGTTCCTTCCTGACGTTCGGATGCTTCTCCGGGTTCACCAGCATCACGCCATACTGGTTGAGCAGCCGCTTGTCGCCCTCGACGACGATGTCGAGATCACCGCGATCCCTGAAGGCGATCCAGCTGGCGCGGTCCGCGAGCACATAGGCATTGGCCGTGCGGGCGGCGTCGAGGGCAGCGGTCATGCCCTTCCCGCTCTCGCGATACCAGGCGCCCTTGGTCTTGGCGATGTCGATGCCGGCGACGATCCAGAGCGCGAGCTCCGCCGCATGGGTGCCGGAACGATCGCCGCGCGTCACGAACGGTGCCCCCTTGGCCTCGATCGCCTTCAGCGCGGTCGCGATGTCCTTGCCCTTCACGCCGGCGGGATCGCTCTTCGGCCCGATCAGCACGAAATCATTGTACATCACGTCGTAGCGCTTGGTGGCAAAACCGTCAGCGACGAATTTCTCCTCCTGCGGCCGGGCGTGCGTCAACACCACATCGGCCTCGCCTCTCCGCGCGCCGTCGAGCACCTCGTCGCTGCGGCGCGCGATCACCGTCACCTCGATGCCGGTCTTGTCGCGGGCGATCGGCAACAGATAGTCGAGCAGGCCGGAGTCCTGCGTCGATGTCGTCGAGGCCAGCACAATCGCACGCTCCTCGGCAGGCGAGGCCGCGATGCCCCCGGCAAGGCCGCAGAAAAGCGCAAATGCAACGGTCAGTCGGCGAACAGCCATGACGGGTTCCCATCGAACAAGACGCAATCATGATGATCGATTGCGCCGCACTCGTGACGGATTTGACCTGCGCGGAAGCAACAGGAGATAGAGATGGACTCTATCTGCTACCGAAACGACAACGTCGAGGTGCGGCAGTCGGGAAGTTTCGGCAATCAATCAACCGGCACGTTGATTGCAAACGCGGCACAAGGCCCGCACCATTCGACCGTCGCAAGATCGTCAACCAAAATCGAAACACGTGTCAGGATGTGTTGCAAAGCAACGAGATCATCAGGCATGGTTCGCGCGGACTGAAATCGAAGTGCAGAATTCCACCTGCGTTGACCGCCAAAAAGAAGCAAGAATTTGCATAGGAATGCAGGATGGAATTCCTGACGACCAGTGAAGCCGCGGACTATCTCCGTCTCGGCGAACGCAAGCTCTACGAACTCGTCACCAACGGCGCGATCCCCTGCACCAAGGTGACCGGCAAATGGCTCTTCCCGCGGCATGAGCTCGACCTCTGGGTACTGTCGGGAATGGCGCGTCCGGCCGGCATGCTGACGGCGGAGCCGCCACCGGTGGTGGGCGGCAGCCAGGACGAGCTGCTGGACTGGAGCCTGCGTGAATCAGGCTCCGGCCTGGGATCGATGACCGAAGGCAGTGCGCGCGGGCTCGAGCGCCTGCAACGCGACGAGGTGATGGCAGTCGCGGTGCACTTCCACAGCCTCGACGCCGAAGGAAATCTCGCCTCCGACGCCAGCGCGACGGCGCTGCGGGACGCGCCTGACCTGCATGATGCGCTGCTGATCGCCTTCGTGCGCCGCGAGCAGGGCCTGGTGCTGCCGCCGGGCAATCCGAAGCGGCTGCGTGGCCTCTCCGACGTGCTCGCGCTCGGCTCGCGGATGGCGATGCGGCAACAGGGCACAGGCGCGCAGATGCTGCTCGACGTGCTGCTGACGCGCGCGGGCGCCTCGATGCGCGATCTGCGCCGGGTCGAGACACCTGCCTTCAGCGGACCGGATCTCGCCGAATTGGTCCGCGCCGGGCAGGCCGATTGCGGCGTTGCGACGCGCGCGGCGGCGCGCTCCGCGGGCCTCGATTTCGTGCCGCTGGTCTGGGAGAATTTTGACCTCGCGATGCGGCAGCGCAGCTATTTCCGCCCTGCCATGCAGGCCCTGATCCGGCTCCTGAGCGAACGGCGGCTGCGCCAGCGCGCCGAGGAGCTCACCGGCTACGATCCCTCGCCCGCCGGGCAATTCCGCTTCGCGGCCTGACATTGACGCCCACCCCCTAATAGTTGCAAAAGAAACCAATTCAGCCGGGCCATACCCGGGACAAGCAACTCCGGCCAACGAGCCGGATCAGGGGAGGACAAGCGTGAATCCAGCGAGATTTGGACTGCCGGTCGCGGCCGCCTTGACTGCGGCGCTGCTGTCGGGTGCGGCGTCGGCGCAGGTGTCCGACGACATCGTCAAGATCGGCGTGCTCACCGACATGAACGGCCCCGCCTCCGCACCGACCGGCCAGGGCTCGGTGACGGCGGCGCAGATGGCGATCGACGATTTCGGCGGCACCGTGCTCGGCAAGCCGATCAGCATCGTGATCGGCGACCACCAGCTCAAGGCCGATGTCGGCGGTGCCATCGCGCGGCGCTGGTACGACGTCGATCAGGTCGATCTGATCGTCGACGTGCCGGTCTCGGCCGTCGGCCTCGCGGTGCAGAACGTCGCCAACGAGAAGAAGCGGCTGTTCATCACCCACTCCACCGGCACCGCCGATTTCCACGGCAAGTTCTGCTCGCCCTACGCGATGCAGTGGGTGTTCGACACCCGCGCGCTCGCGGTCGGCACCGCGGACGCCGTGGTGAAGCGCGGCGGCGACAGCTGGTTCTTCATCACCGACGATTACGCCTTCGGCCACTCCCTCGAACGTGACGCCTCCAGCGTCATCACCGCCAATGGCGGCAAGGTACTGGGCTCGGTGCGGCCGCCGCTGGCGACGCCCGACCTCTCCTCCTTCGTGCTGCAGGCGCAGGCCTCCAAGGCCAAGATCATCGGCATCGCGGCAGGCCCGCCCAACAACATGAACGAGATCAAGACCGGCTCGGAGTTCGGCGTGTTCAAGGGCGGCCAGCAGATGGCCGCACTGCTCGCGCTGATCACCGATATCCACGGCCTCGGTTTGCAGGCAGCGCAGGGCCTGTTGCTGACCACGTCGTTCTACTGGGACATGGACGACAAGACCCGCGAATGGTCGAAGCGCTATTTCGCCAAGATGAACAAGATGCCGACGATGTGGCAGGCCGGCGTCTATTCCAGCGTGACGCACTATCTCAACGCCATCAAGGCGACCGGCACCGACGATCCGCTCAAGGTCGCGGCGAAAATGCGCGAGACCCCGGTCGAGGATTTCTTCGCCCGCAACGGCAGACTGCGCGAGGACAATCTGATGGTGCACGACCTCTGGCTGGTGCAGGTGAAGACGCCGGAGGAAAGCAAATATCCGTGGGACTATTACAAGATCCTCGCGACCATTCCGGGCGACAAGGCGTTTGGCCCGCCGGACCCGGCGTGTGCGATGGTGAAGAAGTGAGGAAGTGACGGTCGCTCAGGCGGCCGTCACTTCACCACGCCAATCTCGCGAAAATACTTCATCGCACCCGGGTGAATCAGCTCCGGCTTCGGCGCCGCCGCGACCGTGTTCGCCGCGGTGGTCTCGCAGGCCTGCGCGAGCTTCTTGCAGAAAATCGCCTCAGCGCCGCGCAGCGTCTTTGCGAGTCGATAGGCGACATCGTCGGGCAGATCCTCGCGCGTCAGCACAAAACTCCAGGAGCCGAGCGAGGCGATCGGCTCGGACTGTTTGGGATAGGAGCCGGCCGGCACAGTCAGCGGCTTGAGGAATGCATGCTTGGCGCGGATGCGCGTGATCTCCTCTGCGGTCGGCGCGATGAACCGCGCGCCTGATGCGCCCGAGGCGACGGCCGCAAAACCCGGCCAACCAATGCCGGCGCCCCAGAGTGCTGCGACGCGGCCATCCTCGACCATCGCGGGCCCATCGCCGGCGCGATCGAGGTAGACGGATTTGAAGTCTTCGTCCTGCTTCAGGCCGAGGCCGTCGAGCACATAGCGCGCCAGGATCGGCAGGCCCGAGCCTCTGGCGCCGAACGCAACGGACTGGCCGACCAGGTCGTGAATGGTCCTGTAGGGACTATCCGCCCGCACCACGAACATGCCGGGGTTGGAATAGATCGCGGTGAGAATCTTCAGCCGCACCGGCGCCCGCCCGATGCCGGCAAAGGCCTCGTAGGCCGGCTCGCCCGCGACCAGCGCGAGATCGAGCTCGCCCTTCTCCAGCAGCGGAATGTTTTCGTTGCTGCCCTTGGTGTTGCGCGGGGCGATGGTGAGCGAGGCATCCGCCGCGTTCATCACCTCTGCGAAGGCATTGCCATAGAGCGGGAAACCCCCGCCCGGCGTCGCGGTGCCCAAGCTGATTGTGGTGGTCGAAATGGCGTTGCCTCCGGTTTGAGCAGCAGCGGGACTGGCAAGGGAATTTGCGAGCAGCGCCGCACTGACGAGAATCGTGATCGCGAATTTCATGGTCGTTCCGGCTGCGCCTGCGTCAACACCGACCTGCGGCGATGTAGGCAGCGGGCGGTTTTTGTGAAAGCATGGCCATAACGATAATAGAACAATGGGAGACGTCATGTTGCGAATTTTGCGTAGCGCTTTTTTCGGGTTGGTTTTTCTTTTCGGTCTTTTCGCCGCCTCCCCACCCGCCTCCGCCGCCGACTACCCCAACCGCCCCGTGCACTGGCTGATCGGCTTTGCCGCCGGCGGCCCGGTCGACATCGTCGCGCGCATCATGGCGCAGGCGCTCTCGGATCGCCTCGGCCAGCAAGTCATCGTCGAGAACCGCGCCGGCTCCGGCGGCAACATCGCAGCCGGTGCTGCGATCAATTCGCCGGCCGACGGCTACACGCTGTTGTTCGTCGCGCCCAACAACGCGATCTCGACCTCGCTCTACAAGAAGCTGCCGTTCGACTTTCTGCGCGACACCACGCCGGTCGCGAGCATCATGCAGCTCACCAACATGCTGGTCGTCTCCAACGCGTTTCCCGCCAAGACGGTGCAGGAGTTCATCGACTATTGCAGGGCCAACCCCGGCAAGATCTCGTTCGCCTCATCCGGCAACGGCACCTCGGTGCACATGTCGGCGGAGCTGTTCAAGGTGATGACCAAGTGCGACATGGTGCACGTGCCCTATCGCGGATCGGCGATCGCCTTCCCCGACATCATCTCCAACAAGGTGCAGCTGATCTTCGACAATCTGCCGTCCGCGCTGGAGCAGTCGAAGGGCGGCAATGTCCGCGCGCTGGGCGTGACCTCGCCGCAGCGCTGGCCCGCCGTGCCCGACGTGCCGGCGATCGCCGAGACCGTGCCGGGCTTCGAAGCGGTCGGCTTCTACGGCATCTCCGCGCCGAAGGGCACGCCGGGCGAAATCGTCGAGATCCTCAACAAGGCCGTCGGCGATGCGCTGAAGGACCCGAAGGTGGCGGCGCGGCTGACCGAGAACGGCGGCATCCCCAGGCCGATGACGCCCGCCGAGTTCGGCAAGCTGGTCGCTGACGAGACCGACAAGTGGCGCAAGGTCGTGGAGTTCGCCGGGGTCTCGGTGGACTGAGCGGGCGGCCCGCCGCGGGCCGATAGCTCGCGAACGCAGCGCGAGGGGGACCTGCGGGTCCCCCTCCAAACAAAAACTCAAAAACAACCCCATGCACAGTAGAAAAGCTGGCAATTTCAGCGGGTTACAGAACCGAAAACGAACACCACCGCAAAAGCCGTTTGACACGTCGGGCAAAACAGTGGCATAAGCCCATCATCACAAAATTCGGTTATTCGGAATATCCCCGGCAATGCGGCGCCGGCGTTTCGATCGGCGCGCCCCGGCATTGCACCCCCGCCTCCGGCCCTGTAAACGAACCGCGCACCGTTGCCGGCCGCGCATTCCCGCAGGCCGTCTCGCGGCGGGGCCTGTAGCTCAATGGTTAGAGCCGGCCGCTCATAACGGTCTGGTTGCAGGTTCGAGTCCTGCCGGGCCCACCAGCCTTCGCTCGCTTCGCGAGCTTCGGCCAGGCAAGCGAGCGCCGCGAACTCTTAGCGAAGCTCGCGAAGGCTGTCGCGCCGAAGCCCGCAGGGCGAAGGCGGACGGACCATCGGCTACGCGTGGCGCGGCCACGCGGAGAGCGCAGAGCGAAGCGTGGTGTCCGGCGAAGCTGGAGCGCAGCGTAAGCGAAGACGGACGGGTCCCGTCGCCCAACAGGCAGGGCAATCGCATATGAACTTGGCGAGGGCCTGGGCAAGCGCCTCGTCCTTCGAGACGACCGCTACGCGGTCTCCTCAGGATGAGGCTGAGTGGCAGCTTTGCCCGGTGAGATTACTGCCACAGCCACACACTCCGTCCTCATCCTGAGGGCCCGCCGAAGGCGGGCGTCTCGAAGGATGGCCGCAGGCGAGCTCGCCATAAAATCAATGACGCAGCCATCACCGGATTTTCCGGTGGACTGGCTGATCTCATTCGCGACATGATCAAGATCACGACGCTCTTGACCCTCTCACGCCTGCCTCTCTCATTCCGGAACCGAACATGCGCAAGCTTCTGGCGATTTTGGTGATCTCGTGCTGGGCGACTTTGGCTTACGCACAAAAGCCCGACCTCCAAAAGGCCGACCTCGTGGTCACGAACGCAAAAATCGTGACGCTGGATTCGGCATCGACGACCGCGCAGGCGATCGCAGTCCGCGAGGGCAGAATCGTTGCCGTCGGCGGCAACGATGCCATGGAAGGTCTGATCGGGCCCACGACGCGCCGCGTCGACGCAGGCGGGCGCACGATCATTCCGGGATTGATCGATTCCCATATTCACGCCGTGCGCGCCGGTCTCACCTACGCGACCGAGGTCAACTGGATCGGCGCAAAGACCATTGGCGAGGCGATGGACCGCTTGCGCCAGGCGGCAAAGGCGCGCCCATCTTCCTGGATCATCGTGGCCGGTGGCTGGAGCGAATTGCAATTTGCGGAGAAGCGGCGGCCGACGCTCGCCGAGGTGATGTCGGCGGTTCCCGACAATCCGGCTTACATCCAGCTGTTCTATTCGGCATTGCTGATGACACCGAAAGCACAGCAGGCCCTCGAGATATCAGCGGATCAATTGCCGGCCGGCATCACGGCCGAGCGCGCTGCATCGGGCGAAGCCACAGGCTGGTTCAACGGCACCATCGTCAGCATCTCCGCACTGTTCGATCGCCTGCCGCGGCCGAACTTCGAGGACAATGTCGCAGGCACAAGGCAGTTCTTCACAGAGCTCAATCGTCTTGGAATTACCGGGATCGTGGATCCCGGCGGCTTCAGCATCTATCCCGGCCACTACGCTGCCTTGCAAAAACTCTGGCGCGACAAATCACTGTCGGTGCGGGTCGCCTTCAGCCTGTTCGCCCAGAATGTCGGCGCGGAATTCGAGGAGTACAAGAGCCTCACGCCATTCCTGCCGATGGGCTTCGGCGACGACATGCTGCGCTTCAACGGCATCGGCGAGCGCATCACCGGCGCCATGTACAACAACAACGCGCCCGACGCCGCCGCCAAGGCAAAATTCCTCGAGATCGTTCGCTGGGCAGCCAAGCAAGGGCTGACGGTCACCATCCACTGGCAGGAAGACAAATCCGTCCATGAGCTGCTCGACCTCTATGAAGAGGTCAACAAGGAGACGCCGATCGCGCCGCTGCGCTGGTCCATCGCCCATCTCGACAACACCACGCCGGAAACGTTGGCGCGGATGAAGGCCCTTGGGATCGGCTGGACCATGCAGGACGCCATGTATCTCGGCGGCGACCGTATCGTGGCGCAGGCCGGCGAAGGGGCGCGCACCATGCCGCCCATCGGCACGGCGTTGCGCATGGGTGTCCATGTCGGCGCCGGTACGGATGCGCATCGGGTCGCATCCTACAATCCGTTCGTTGCGCTGCAATGGATGCTCGACGGCAAGACCGTCGGCGGCCTGTCGACGCGCGGCCCGGACGAAACACCGTCCCGCGAAGACGCGTTGCGGCTATATACCGTGGGAAGCGCCTGGTTCTGCTTCGACGAGACGCGGCGCGGCACGTTGGAGATTGGCAAGCTCGCGGACTTTGCGATCCTCGACCGGGATTTCATGTCGGTGCCGGTCGAGCAGATTGGCGCGACGGCGTCTCTGCTGACGGTCGTGGGTGGCAACGTTGTGTACGCGGGGCATGTTTTCGTGAATGCGAAATGAGGGCTAGTGGATGGAATCTAACACTTGGTGCCCTCTCTTGACGGCGGCGATGATTTTGTCGGGGTTGGCGGTCCATGTGAAGGGCTTCGGGTCGGCGTTGGTTTCGGCGACGAAGCGGTTGATAGCGGCCTGGAGATCGACGACGGAGTGGAAGACAGCGCGCTTCAATCGACGCCGGCTGAGCTTGGCGAAAAACCCCTCGACGGCGTTGAGCCAGGAGCACGAGGTTGGTGTGAAGTGGAAGACGAAACGCGGGTGGCGATCGAGCCAGGCGCGAACGTTCGGATGCTTGTGGGCGGCATAGTTGTCGAGAATGACGTGGATGATCTTGCCGACCGGAGCCTTCGCCTCGATGGTGTTCAGAAATCGAATGAGTTCCTGATGACGATGGCGCTGCATGTTGCGCCCGATGACCGTGCCGTCGAGGACGTTGAGAGCAGCAAACAGCGTCGTGGTGCCGTGCCGCTTGTAATCGTGTGTCATGGTTCCGAGCCGGCCCTTCTTCAGCGGCAGGCCCGGCTGGGTGCGATCGAGGGCCTGAATCTGGCTCTTTTCGTCGACCGACAGCACGATGGCGTGGGCCGGCGGATCGACATAGAGCCCTACAACGTCGCGCAGCTTGGCGACGAAGTTCGGATCGTTCGAGAGCTTGAACTGTCGGCATCGATGAGGCTGGAGCCCGTGCGCCTTCCAGATGCGACGGACCGCGCTGGCACTGATGCCGCTCGCCTGCGCCATCAGGTCGGCCGTCCAGTGGGTCGTCTCAGTCGGCGGATCGGCCAACGTGAGAGCGACCACACGCTCGGCCACCTCCGGGCCGAGCCCAGGGATCCGCGAGGGGCGCGTCTTGTCTCGCAGGAGGCCGTCGACACCCTCTTCCATGAACCGCTGCTGCCAGCGCCAGACGCAGGTCTTGGATGTGCCGGTCCGCCGCATGATCTCGTTGGTGCCGACGCCGTCGGCGCTCAGAAGCACAATGTCCGCTCGCCAAGCGTGCTTCTGCGGGGCGTTACGGTCCCTGGTGATCGCTTCAAGCCTACGGCGATCTGGTCGTGTGATCTTGATGGATATCCCGGTGCGCATGCGCGAGACTCGCACGCGCGTCGAACAAAGGGAACCCCTAAAGGGACTCTTATGTTAGGCAGGGACCACTAGACGCATGCCATGTTGCTCTCACGGATCTCGGCTTGTTGTTCGCTGCAGCGATATTTGAGACTACGGCGACAGTGCACAAATTCGGCGTTCAAAATCCGATTAGCCGCAACTCTTAATTTAGGAAACGCGCCAAACGGATCGCTCTCAGTTTGCCTGCTGGACCCGTTTCAGCGAGTCTAGAAGACGACTACCGGCACCTACGATCTTCGAAAGCACCTTGATCTGCTCACGGAGTGATACATTTTCAGTCGGAATTGGATAGTTGATCTGGTGATCGACTTCGCCCCAAATTTCTTCGAACAAGGTGCGGACCTGGACCTCGCAGCACAGCCTCGAATCCGCGCGAGGTTTCACCAGATAATGAATGCTTGTGTAGGAAGTCGATTTCTCCGAAACCTCGACATCGAACAGATTGAAGTAGGCCGCAGCCTCTGGATCCCATGTATATGCTTTAGGGCGCTCGGCAAGGAACCAATCCCCCTCAGCCACTTTCTTGCGGATCACGGCGTCGATCTCAGAGAAGTGCTCTTGGAACAAATGCAATATCCGGACACCAGCAAGGTCTGTAACTTTGGCGTAGAAGTCGTTGAGGGTGATGGACTTGCCTTCGGCGGCCTTACGCACGACTTTAGCGCGCAGATGTCCGGGATCTTTCAAGCGACTTTTGGATGAATGCACTAGCCGATGGCCGTCAACGACGAGAGATGGATTCTCGCCAATGTACCGCTCAACCCCGGACATGAAAATTCCCAAGTCATGCGTCATGGCCTTGTATGCTGCTTCAATTGCATCCAGTTCTGCATCGGCCGGGATCGGCAGATGCTGAACGGCAACCCCTTCCTCCACGGGGCCGGATACCGCTAACTCCACCGAACCTGCTGTTGCATTGTCGTCCGGCCAGTCGTTTGCATCTGGACTCAAAGCTGGGCCACCCTTTCGAGGAAGTCTTTGGCGAAGGCGTGGTAGCTGTCTTGGGTTGCTTCGTACTTGCCTCGGTTACCGCCGATCGTGCTGCTGTCCTCGCTTGCGAGTTGGATGCTCGGCAATTTCCACATGGGCTTGTGATACTTTTGCGACATGCTGGGAAAGGTGTTGTGGCTGTGAATAACAGCGGTCTTCCCGATCGAGCCGTTCAAGATTTTCTTGAAGGGCAGGGAATTCTCCGCATCTATAAACTTGGAGATCGTCTGAGGTATCTGTTGAGCGTAATGATAATGTGCAGTGGCCAGATCTAGGTCGTTGCCCAAGCCGCCATAACGTTTCGCATTGTAGATAGTATAGCCGATGAGCTTGACAAACTTCTTCGGAAACTGGTCGCGCTTCGAATCTGACAGCAATTGAAAAATGGTATCAAACTGCTTGCGCCAAAGGCGCAGGGCACTGCCAATGTTTCGGATACCGTAAACTGAAAACAAGTCAGGCGCGCAGGGAATAAGAAAGCCATCTGCCAGCGTCAGTAGATGCCGATTGAGAGCGCCTAGGCTGGGTGAGGTATCGAAGATCACGAGTTCATACCCGTTTATCTGCGCAAATTGGTGAGCGATTTGGCGCACCCGCGTTGCCGTTCGGATAGCCAGCGGATCGCCTTGATAGATGCCGCTCCATCGCTCGCCTATTTTTGCCTCGAAGAGATGAAGTGTCAGGCGGCCAGGTATGAGGTCAACGTTCTCGGCCAGCTTAACAGGCGGCGGCAAGTTGTTGATCTCGCCGGTGCCGTCTTCCGTGGGCTTAAGATCGAAGTGGATTGATCGCGGCTCCTGAAGCATCTTCTGAAAATCCAGTGCCGGCGTCTGCTTTCTCGCCGCAGCGAAATCTTCAACAAAGTCGTCTTCGGCCGCCCAGACCTCATGGATACGCTCCATTTCGAGCGAGAAGATCGTCAGATTGCACTGGGGATCGAGGTCAATCAGCAGGACCTTTTTTCCAAGCTCGCCAAGCGCGTGAGCCAAGTGATAGGTCAAGGTGGTCTTTCCGACACCGCCCTTATTATTGAATATGGTTACAATCTTCGGTGCCATCAACTTCCCCGAGAAATTCTCTCTATCTAATCAATATTTCTCCCCCAGCATAGATGCGAAATACTAGAATTTAGTACAATTTCGTACAACGGGTCACGCGCGCCAGTGCACGTAATGATCTCGACCGCTACCGCGCACCCAAAGCCTCGTGAATTAAGTGCACTGTCAACGTAATCTGAACCGACATTCTTGGGCTCCCCCAGCATAACCGGCGCGGATCTCCGGGCGCGTGGCGCAAACGACATGGCCTGACCCAGGACATGCTGAGGCTCGCACTTCAGGTCGGTTCACGCCAGACCATCATTGCCTGGGAGAAATCGACCGAACTCCTCCATCGGTACGTCCACCTGGCCCTCATCGGCTTGGAGCACGCGGACGGGCACCAGTTCATGACCGGCTACCGGTTCTCGGCATCTGAGGCGCGTCAGGCACGCAAACAGGCGTCACTCTGAGGGCCTTGAAATCGTGCGTGTGACGCATAAATCGTTGCCTAGAATTACGGTGACAGTGCACTCAATGCCCACGCCGCCCTTGGTAGGTCGAAGGTTGGCGCATTGAATTCATCGTCTCCGTAATCCGCCTTCCGCCCGCTCGTATTCAAGGCTTCCTAAACTTGAGCACGAACTCGTCCTTGGGTTGGGGTGGGTCGGGCGTATTCTTGTCTCTGGGATCGTTCGGATTGCGCAAGAAGTTTCCTTCGTCGACCAGTCTGAAGCCGGCCGCCTCAACCTCCTGCCGAAGAAATGCTTCTTCTATGCGGTGCAACGTGCCGGATTCGGAGATGCCGGTCCCCGGTCGCCCCGCGTGATCGGCGACAACATAGAAACCTCCCGGCTTGAGCGCGCGGAAGATCGCCTTGTTCATCGCCGCGCGGTCCACGCCGAGGTGTCCGAGGTCGTGATAGTTGAACATCAATGTCACGAGATCGAGGCGCTCACCCTCGAGCTCGGGTGAGACAGGGTCTTCAAACGGTCGGGCGAGCGCAACGATGGGGGCTGCCTGGACGCCGTTGCTTCGGAGAGCGTTGTCACGTTCGGCAAGCGCCACGGAGGACGGACGTGGCGCGGTTGGAGGCGCGGCAGTTGCCGCAGCAGGCGCGGCGGTCGGGTTGCTATTGCCCTCGGGCGCGGCCCGGGACGCCACGACCTGGTTCGGATCGCGCGGCCGGCTTTGACCGTAAACCTTGCCGGCGGGGCCGATCGCACGCGCGAGCAATTCCGTGGTGTAACCGCCGCCCGCGCTGATATCGAGTGCGACGATACCGGGGCGAATCCCGATGAAGCCCAACATCTGCTCGGGCTTGCGGCGCTGATCGTTGGTTCGATCTGCTGCAGTGCGATCAGCGCTCTTCACGATTTGCGCGATTTGCTCGGAGGAAAGTGGTTGCTTCTCCTGCGCACTCGCGACGTAAGTGTTGAGGAGCAGGCCTGCGCTGACCGCAATCGCGGCCAACAGAACCTTTCTTCTGGCGTTCATGGACTTGCTCATCGCTCTCTGGTCATTCCGATCTCAAGGACAAAACTGCGCAATGATCCTAGACGACTTGCGTTTTCCGGCCAATGATCGGCGGGCATCGAATGTCCCGGCAATCGCAGCTACGCTGCCATGCCTTTTCGCAGGCACGGTCCGCCAGGCGGGCCACCCAATCGCGATACTCTCTTCCTTCGAGCGACGGTGACTGCACTGGACTGCACCCCTCCAGTGAGACACGACAGTTACAGTGACAGTGGGTTTCTCGCGATGCGTCAGCGCGCCTTGCTCACCGCCGAATCGTCTCGCGACGGCTCGGAGCGTTCATCCACTCACCCTCTATCCACCACGCACTCCGCACCATCGATCACGTACGCTGCGTGACGAAAATCCCTGATGGTGGCGAGCTTGCCGGCGGACCAGTTCAGCAGCATGAAATATTTCGCCCGCCCGTCCGGCTCGTTCGGATCGAACACCAGGATCGCGGGGCGCCCCTCGACCTGCCCCGTCACCAGGTGCCAGTCGCTGACCTTCGAATAATTGCCGAAGTAATTCGAGACTTCGGCCTTGCCTTTCAGCCTGGTGCGGTTGACGAGCTCGAGCCTGACGTCGTCGGCGATCATGGCTCGGATCGCATCGAAGTCGCGGGCATTGAAATGGCCGACATAGGCATTGAGCCGCGTGCGATCGGCCTGCGACAGGCCCGGCTGCGGCATATCGTCAGGCTCCCCGGCAAACTCACGCAGCTGAGTGCGCCCGCGATGCAGCGCGGCCTTCACCGCCGGCAGGCTGAAATCCATGATGCCGCAGACCTCGGCAAGCGAGCAGCCGAGCACGTCCATCAGGATCACGCTGGATCTCTGAGCCGTCGACAGCCGCATGAAGGTGCGCAGGCTGGTCGCAGCGATCTGGCGGCTTTCCACATCATCGAGCTGGTCGGCGATCATGTCCACCTCCTCAGCCGAATGCAGCCCCGCTTGCCGGTTGCGGCGACGCAGGAAATCCAGCGCAGTGTTGTGCGCGATGCGGAACAGCCAGGCCTCCGGATTGACGACGGGCGCGGCCGCCTGCACCGCTTCCATCGCCTTGATCAGCGCATCCTGAAGCACGTCCTCGCCGTCGATGACCGAGCCAACCATGCGCGCGCAGTAGCGATGCAGTTTCGGTCGCATCCGCGCCAGCAGGGGCTCGATATCGATATTGGCCAGCGGGTCTGGCGCCATTGCTTCTCCGCCTCGCCTGTTCAGGATTCGTCCAGCATACGGTAGTTGCCGACGATCTTCACGTCACGAACCAGCGGCGGCTCGGCGCAGCGGTCGCGGATGCCGTCCTGGAACGCCTGAAACGCCTTGAGTTTCGGAATCGGGCTCGATCCGTCCTCGGTCGCGGCCTCGACAAAATGGATGAACGTGTCGTCCTCCAGCCGCAGGGTCAGATAGCGTACGCCGTCCGGGCTGGCCGCCTTCAATTCCGCAAATACGGCCGAAACCAGCTCGGCGTTCCTGTCGGCCAGCTCCGGCTTGGCCTTGTATCTGATCAACGTCCGCTTCATCGCGCGCTCCTTGTTCATGTCGCGACCTGGCTCGCTCATCGCGCGCCATCTTTCCATTTTAGCATGACCTTCCCGGAAGGAGGTCGCCCCGCTTTTCCGGATCAAGGTCGCGTCAATGGCCGCGTCACCCTCCAAGGACGTTTGCCGGCCGGCAAAGGATGCGGCCCGGAATAAATTATTTTGGCCGCATCCTTTGCGCCTCCGGCCTCGTCTCACCCGCAGAACGCGCCGCGACAGGGCGGCTCGACACACGGAGACAGGGCGATGCAGACCCCTACCTTTCGCGCCGAACAGAAGTGGGTGCTTGGCGTCACCGCGCTGGCATCCTTCATGATGGCGCTGGACGCCATGATCCTCACGACGGCATTCGCGGCCATCCGCGCCGAATTCGGCAGCCCGGTCGAGACGCTGCAATGGACCGTCAACGCCTTCAACCTGACCTTTGCCGTGCTGCTCCTGGCCGGCGCCGCGCTCGGCGACCGCTTCGGTCGCCGCCGCATGTTCGCGGCCGGGATCGCCCTGTTCGTCGTTGCATCGGCGGCCTGTGCGCTCGCAGGCAATGCGAGCGCGCTGATCGCCGCCCGCGCGCTGCAGGGCGCCGGCGCCGCGCTGGTGATGCCGCTGGGGATGGCGATCCTGGGCAGCACGTTCGGCCGGGAACAGCGCGCCCGTGCGCTCGGCATTTTCAGCAGCATCATCGGCTGCGCGCTGATCATCGGCCCCGCCGTCGGCGGCTCCATCACCGAACATTTCGGCTGGCGCTGGGTTTTCTGGATCAACCTGCCGATCGGCCTGATCGCGATCGCCCTGGTGCTGGCACGCTTGCGCGAAAGCTTCGGACCGGCGGCCGCCCTGGACATCCCCGGGATATCGCTCGTCGCCCTCGCCGCGCTGGCGCTGGTCTGGAGCCTGTTGCGCGGCAACGCCGTGGGGTGGGCGAGCGCCGAGGTCATGGGCACGCTGATGGCAGGCCTGGCGTTCACAGCCGGCTTCGTGCTCTGGGAATTGCGCGCGGCCGCGCCGATGGTGCCGATGCGGCTGTTTGCATCGCGCGCCGTCGCCGCCGGCATGTCCGCAAGCGTCCTGTTCTACGCCGCGATGTATGGCGTCTTGTTCCTGCTACCGCAGTTCCTGCAGACCGCGCTGGGCTTCGACGCCTTCGGCGCCGGACTTCGCCTGCTGCCCTGGACGGCGACGCTGTTCGTCACCGCCCCGGTCGCCGGCGCGGTCGTCAACAGGTTCGGCGAGCGGCCGCTGGTGGTGACGGGACTGCTGATGCAAGCCATCGGCCTTGGCTGGATCGCGGAGATCGTGAGTCCCACGGTTCCCTACTCCGCCCTGGTCGCGCCGCTGGTGCTGGCCGGCGTCGGCGTCTCGATGGCGACGCCAGCAGCGCAGAACGCCGTCCTGAGCTCGGTCGCGGTGGCCGAAATGGGCAAGGCGTCCGGCGTCTTCAACATGGGCCGCTTCCTCGGCGGCATGTTCGGCGTCGCTGCGCTGGTCGCGAACTTCTCGGCCAACGGCGGGGTCGATTCGGTTGCGCATTTCGAGAGCGGATTCGCCGCGGCGATGAGCCTCGCCGCAACTCTGTCGCTGGCCGGCGCGATTGCGGGGTTTTTCCTCCCGGCACGGCGACGGACCGCCGGCGCGGCCGCGCCGCAAGATGCGTGACGCTCACGGATGAGGGTGAACAGTGAACCTGATGACCCGCGCGGCTTTTGGCGGGTTCGGGGCTCAGGAATTGTATCCCACACTGTTCACCGCAATTCGTGGCGCAGCCACGGCAGGCCGGAACGGCGAAGCGTGGTGTCCGGCGTAGCTGGAGCCACGCGGAAGCGAAGACGGACTGACATCGCGAATTTCGTATCGGGAACGTTGAACCTCAGCCTAGTCCATACAGACTAATCATCACCGGGGTTTTGCATTACCCGCCTCGGGGCTGGAACGCCGCCGCCTGCGATTCATTGAGCAGGCGGCGTTTTTGCTTCCGACATGCCCCTCCGGGGCCGGCGAGAGCGCCAGGATATTCGCGCAGGCACGGATTGCGACCACTCGCCCTAGCCTAGGTGAATGCACACCAGGATAATTCGCTTTCCCCTAATTAGGACAGGAAACGTGACGCAGGCGGTTTGGGAAGATGAGATAGCGAAGCCCGGTTCTCCTCTTTGTGCTTGCGGCCGAGAACCGCAGGCGTAAGATTCTGCTGATTTGCAAATATGGAGGAACAGCATGGCTGCAGTCCTCATTCTGAAAGTCGCAATTATTGGATTGGGCGTTTTTTCGACAGTTCTCGCGTACACTCTCCTTGCGAACTTCTAGCGCATAGAGACGGACTGTTGCCTGCGAGCGCTAAACGAAGCCGCGCCGGTGATTGCAGGTCGGCCGAAATTTTCAGTCCCGCCAGGGGTGGCTGGAGTTCGCCCGACTGCGGCACCCACGGCGCATTTCGCCGGCCGAAACAATTTCGCTCTTCATCCCGGTTACAAAGCACTATTTCGTATTCACCGTTGTCTGCGTGAAATCGATAACGACGCGGCTCTGCGAGCTACATGTCACGTCGAGGCGATAGGTCAGATTTCCGTGTGCTTAATTCGTAACGTTAAAAATGTTCCGCTCCACGGACCACGGTTTTAGACTCCACCTTCAGGACGCTCCGCGCGATACTGCGCAAAGCGCCGGGGCTGGGTAAATTACTTCACCTAAACCTATTTTCCCGGATAGGCCGCTGGCGATTCCAGCGGCCTCTTGGTGTCGAGCAGCGCGCGTCCCGAACCTGCCGCGTTTCGTGATGAGTGTCCGTCGCGCAGTTCAGGTCAGATCACACCAGCTATAATGTCGCCTCGTGATTTGTCCCTCATTGCCTTCTTCTCTCGCACCTCAGTCGGTGGCCGAACATCTTTTCGAGATTCTACGATCGGTCCTCGTTCGGACGCTATAGACGACTTGTAGGCATCTCGCCCCGTGCTGAAAGAATTCTTTATGCCAATCCCCGTTTCCGCCGATGGAAGCCAATTCGATCCCCTCACTTGCCGCCGTGCTGGCGGTTACCGCGTCGGGCCGAAAGGTCACGAGGTCAAGTTTACAAACTACGCGGACGCCCTGGCCGCCCTAAGTCTCATGACAAAGCCACGGTGGCGTAGACCAATACAATGGGCAATTGGGGTCTCGTGACCGGCGTGCCGTGGATCTGAACGCCTACTGAAAAAAGCGCTAGCCCGTTCCAGTATCGAGCCGGGACGGCGCACGCTACCGGCGAAGCGACGTGTCGGATGTCTTTCAAACCAACTCCAGCCGCAATGACCGCCCGACCATCCGCGCGGCGCGCTGAAGCGTGGCCAGCGTGACATTGCCGTCCTTTGGGTCGAGCAGACGTCCAATCTGACTGCGCGACGTCTTCATGCGCTGGGCCAAATTGTTGCGAGATATGTTGTTCTCCTTCATGGCCTGCTCGATCTGCCACGCGAGGACTTCCTTGACGGCGACGGCCTCGAACTCGTCGCGCTTGCCTTCCTCACCGAGGAAATCATCGAGCGTTGTGAGTTTAACGATGGAACGGATTGCTTTCTTCTTTCTGGCCACATTCTTCTTCTCGGCCATATCAGTCTCCTTCATCTTTCAAATTCGCGGTTTCGGCGCCGTGCAAGAGCCAGGTCGTCCGGCGGTGTCTTCTGAGTCTTCTTGATGAACCCGTGAAGGACCAGAATGCGGCCCTGCTGAGCGCTGAAAAGAACGCGAGCAATCCGGTTGCTCGGCAAGGACGTACGCACCTCCCACAAGCCATCGCCCAGCGCGCGGCAAAGCGGCATACCCACCGGCCACCGGTATTGAACGCGCATGAGGTCGAGGCCTACGGCCTGGCGATCGGCGTCGTCCAGGCTCCGCAGCCAGTCCCGCACAATCTCGGTCCCGCCTTGCGTGCGGTAAAACACGACGGGTATTGTGGGGATGATTTGGCATGCTATTCGATATGACGGTATGTACCATATAATGTACGGTCCCGCAATGGCAATCCGGCTCGCCTCCTCGTTGCAGTTCGCACCGTCGAAGCAAACCGGCAAGACACTACGGACATCTGCAGCCCCCAAGGAGCCTCAAAGAAAGCCGAGATGAATGAAAATGGCAACGTCGTTGGCGTCCGGGTGGATTATCGCACTCGCCGAGCCCCCCTCACAAAGCACTAGTTCACCGCTCTCAACCGGCAGGAGACCTTCATGGTCAGTGAAAAAGGCCCGAACATCAAGAAGAAGCAGAAATGCAAAAATTGCGAGGGCAAAGGTTTGCTCAAGAAGGGCGACAAGGTGGTGAAGTGCCAGCGCTGCAAGGGCACGGGGTTGCGGTAACATCGCGGACTGCCTCTCACTTCCTAGACTCCGTCATTGCGAGCACAGCGAAGCAATCCGGAGTCCCTCCGCGGGAAGACTCTGGATTGCTTCGTCGCATCAGCGCAAAATTGCTTCGCAATTTTGTCGCGAGCTCCTCGCGATGACGGTGGAGAGAGTACGCAAGATGGCACCTAGGCATGGAATGCTCACCCCGCGCCAGCTTCGCACCAGCATCGGACCAGAAACTGCTTCAATGGGGTGCTCCGATCGCGCTCGGCAGATCCCGCAAGCACAGCTTTTCTGGTCACCTCATGAACCGTCAAGAACGCCGGGCCGCGGCCAAACAATCGCAGAAGGTCGTGCCGCAGAATCTGGCGGCCACCAAGAGTCTTGAAGCCGCGAAACAGGGCCAGTCGCTGTTCAATCTCGGCCGCTACGCCGAAGCCCTGGAATGCTTCAACATCTTCGCCGGGCTCAATCCTGACGTCGCTCCGCTGTATCAGACGCGCGGGCTTTGCCTGCAGCGGCTGGGCCGGTTCGAGGAGGCGCAGGCCGACTTCGAGCGGTCGATTGCGCTGAATCCGAGCGAGGCGGAAACGCACAAGAACCTCGGCACGCTTCATTCGCGATTCGGCCGGATGGAGCAGGCCTTTGCGAGCTTCGATCGCGCGCTCGCGCTTCGTCCGGATTTTTCCGCAGCGCTCAACGAAAAGGCGCGGGCGCTGTGGAGCGTGCAATTGCTGGACGAGGCTTTCGCGGCCTTTCACCAAGCGCTCGCGGTCGAGCCTGGCAATGCGGACACGATCTGGAATCTCGCGCTGCTGCAGATGCTGACCGGAGATTTCGAGCGGGGCTTGTCGGGACGCGAGGCGCGCTGGAAAGCCTCGTCTCTCGGCCTCGTCGATCGCGGATTTTCCAAACCCCTTTGGCTTCGCGACCAGCCGCTCGAAGGCAAGACCATCCTGCTTCATGCCGACGAGGCCCTGGGCGATTCAATTCAGTTTGCGCGCTACGTGCCCCTCGTGGCCGAGCTCGGCGCTCAAATCATCCTGGAGGTCAAGCCTGCCGTCCAGCGGCTCCTGGCCGACGTGCCCGGCGTCGCACGATGCATCGACCGATCGTCTGTGACGTCGCTGGCGTTCGACCTGCACTGCCCGCTTGGAAGCCTGCCCCTTGCGTTCGGGACGCGGCTCGACACGATCCCGTTCGCGGAAGGCTTCCTGCCGGCGCCGGCGGCGCGCGTGAAGGCGTGGCAAGACCGGCTTGAAGACCGTCTCGAGGACCGGCTTGGTCCCCGCAATCGCCTTCGCGTCGGCCTGGTCTGGTCGGGGGACCCCGGTCACAAGAACGATCACAATCGGTCGATATCCCTGCGCGCGCTTGTGCCGTTGCTGGATTGCGACGTGCAGTTCGTCTCCTTGCAAAAAGGCATGAGGGATCAGGACCGCGCCTTCCTCCGCGAACGCCGTGATATCGTCGACCTGACGGAGCAGCTCACTGATTTCAGCGACACGGCGGCGCTGGTCTGCTGTCTCGACCTGGTGATCTCGGTCGACACCAGCGTCGTGCACCTTACAGGCGCGCTGGGCGCGCCCGTCTGGACCATGCTGCCCTTCAACCCGGACTGGCGCTGGCTGCTCAATCGCGACGACAGCCCGTGGTATCGGTCCATGCGACTGTTCAGGCAACCGAAGCGAGGCGACTGGGCCAGCGTCGTGGACAACGTTCGCGGCGAACTGGAGGCCTTGGTGTCCGCGTGGCGCAACCGCCACAACGCGAATGACGAACCGGTAGCTGCCGTCGCCTCCTAACCCTCCACCCGATACAGCCGCCACCGCGCCGGCACGCCCTTGAGCTGGTGACTGCCGTGATCCCTGAGGCGGATCTGGGGCTGCGTCACCAGCAGATCCTTCACCGCACGCGAGACCAGGACTTCGCCGGCGCGCGCTTTTGCGGCGACGCGGGTGCAGATGTGGAAGGCGAGACCCACCATTTCGCCGCCGCTCATCGTGTACTCGCCCGCATGCAGGCCGACCCTGATATCGAGCCCGAGCGTGCGCACGGCCTCCCGGATCGCGGTCGCGCAATTGATGCCGGCGGCCGGCGCTTTGAAGGTCGCGAGCACGCCATCGCCGGTCGTCACGACTTCCTTGCCGCGCGAAGACTTCAGCTCTTTGCGAACCGCCGCGTAATAGAGGCTCACCACCTTGGTCCAGCGCGCATCGCCGAGCTTCGCGGCCTTTGCCGTCGAGCCGACGATGTCGACGATCAGGATCGTGGCGAGCGCCTGCTTGAGGTCGGCGCTGCCGGTGGCGGATTTGCGCCGGGCCGCGATGGCACCTGGCAGCGGTTCATAGTCATGGCTGCGCCGCCGCGCGATCGCGGATTTCGCGTACTCCTGGGCGCGCTCCGCCGTGCCACAGCGAACTGTTTTCTCCTGCGGCAGACGCGTCCAGTAAACCACGCGTCCCTTTCCGGCGCCCTGGACCTCCACGGCGCCCCATTTCAGGAACACCGCCGAGCCGACTCGCCGCACGCACCACGCTTTCGACGTGTATCCTGATACGTTCGACTGATGCAGGCCGATGCGTAGAAATTTGGGCATGAATGCGCGGCCAATCGCTGGACCAACTTGGCGGACCTAGAGCGTAGTTGGACGCCCGCGCGTTGGCAACAGCACGCGCGAGCGCGGCCGTTACGTCTCCGCACCCGGCTGAAACGCAAACAGTTCGATCGGCTCGCTGAAGCCCCGCACGGCGTGCCGGCCGACCCGCTCGAGCTCGAACTCCGGCGCCACCAGCTCCGCAAAGTCGCGCGACAGCAGCACCGGCCTGCCGACCTGCTTGGTGAGCGTCTCCAGCCGCGAGGCCATGTTGACGGCGGGACCGATCACGGTGAAATCGAGCCGGCTGGTCGAGCCGATATTGCCGTACATGACGTCGCCGACATGGACGCCGATGCCGTAGTTCATCGGCGCACGGCCCGTTCCGTTGTTGCGTTCGTTCAGCGCAGCCATGGCCCGGCGGGCCTCGGTCACGGCGCGCAGCAGATTGGCGCAGGCGTTCGGCTCATGAAGCGGGAAGATGGCGAGCAGGCCGTCGCCGATGAATTTCAGGATCTCGCCACCGTGCCGCACGATCGGGTCCGACATCGCGTCGAAATAATCGTTGAGGAGATCGATGACGTCGTCGCGCGGCCAGTTGTCGGAGATTTTCGTGAAATCGCGCAAGTCGCAGATCATGATCGCGGCGCGCACTGTCGTGCCGGTGCCGCGCCGTGTGGCGCCGGCGAGGATCAGCTCGCCGGCATGGGTGCCGACATAGGTCTCCAGCAGCGTCCGTGCCAGGCGGTTCTTGATGCGGATCTCGCTGACCAGCGCCAGCACCGGCAACACTTTCTTCAACGCGGCGACATGGGCATCGTCGAAACCGCCGGGACGGTCGGTCGAGAACGTGACGAGATGCCGCTTGCCGAGGGTGTGGTAGAGCGGCCACGCCACATAGTCGGTCAGGCCTTTGGCCCGCATCTCGTCATAGAGCGCGTGCTTGCGGCCGAGCGCCGGATTTCGTTCGAGATTCTCACGCACTTCGGTTGCACCGTCGAACATTTCGTTGGCGGGGCTGCCGATATATTCCGACCGTTCCCTGACATCGAAATCGACCCGCGCAATCTCGGCCTCGCGCATGCCGTCGGACCACATGAATCGGGCCCCCAGCCATTGCGGGTGCTGGATCATGACGTGAAGCGTCGACCGCTTGAGCGGAATGCCGGCCTGCTGGAGGCGGATGCACATCTCGGCAAAGATGTTGTCGATGAAGCGCTGGTCGCGCGTACCGTTGGTCAGCCAGTCGACGACGCCGTCGCTGCCGGAGTGGATCAATTCATCATTTCGCGGCGCGCTCATCATCTGCCTCTGGACGGCGGTCTTTCGTCCCGGTCATATCGTGTTCCGGCGCGGCCGCGTCAACCTAGCCAGTTGCACGGATTGTGCGCATCGCTCTGGTGGGCAGGATCGCCGTTCAGGCGACGATTTTGATCGACCCCAGCACGGCCAGCCCCGAAACGAGCGCGAGTGTCGACGCACCGGTCAGTTCGACCTTCAACGTGTTTTCGTGCGAAATCTCAAAATTCTCACCATCGAGACGGATGCTGCAGTCACCGCGCGCCGCGTAGAGCAGATGCGTGCCGGCGGGCAACGGCCGCTCGCCGGGCTCCCTGAGCGCCCCAAGTTCGATCTCCACCGCCCCGCGCCGCGCCATCAGATTGACGACCTCGACCGGGCCGGCCTCGAGCTCGGTGACGATCTCATGCTCGCCGGTGAAGCGCACGGTCGTGAACGGCTCGCGCTCGTCGAATTGCTGCCCCGGAGCCTTGAGCACCAGCCCACGCCCGCCGACCACCATCTGCAAGCGGTCGATGCCGGGCATATGGGAGAACGGCCCGGGCGCCACAATCGGCGTGGCGGCAAAGCGCCACAGCAGGCTGTCCCAGTCTTTCACCGCCGCATCGGTGCGATGCGCGTCCGCGATATCGGTAAAGATGCCGCCGCCGTTCTTCCAGGGTGAACGGGTGTAGTCTTCGGATGTCAACAGCGTGGTCTTCATATACGGGCATCCAGTCGTGGATCATCCGCCCATCATTAATCGCCTCACGCCTTCGCGTCGAGGTTCAGCCTGGTGCTGAGCTCGTTGACGAGCGAATCCACGAACTGGTTCTGATAGGCCGAGATGCCGTTGAAATTGACGGGGCCGCCGGCCAGCACCAACAGGCCGCCGCCGGAAACCGTCGCGTCGGTGCTGCCGCCGGCTGATTTGGCGTCGAGCTTGCCCATGGCGTCGTCGAGCTGCGCTGAGGTCTTGTCGTCCATCTCGCCGTTGGCCTGCAGCGTCGCCAGCAGCGACTGATAGGCGCTTGAGAGATCGGCGCCCGTACCCGTCTCGGCAGTCGCGGAGAACGTGCCGTTGGTCTTGCCGCTGTAGCTCTTGTAGGTCAGCGATTCCGTGGTGGTGCCGTCGCTGTTGGCGTGGCTGTCGAGCATCAGCTCGAACGCGCTGCCATAGGCGCCCGTGGTCAGCATGTTCGGATCGTTCGGATTCTTGTTCTTGCTCGCGCCGGATTTGTCGGAGCCTGCGGTCCAGTTCGGCGGGACAGTGTAGCTGACGCTGGTCAAAATCGTCATTCCCTCGGTCATTGCGCGGAAACAATCAGCAATATTTGTGCCAGCGAACGCGATGTTGATTTTCATCGACTTTCTCGCGCGAAGGCCTCTCAACATCGCGCGACGCTGCAAAAATTGCCCGGCAGATTGATCCCATCGCGGGATTGCATGGAGGTCGTGCGCCTTCGTAGCCCGGATGGAGCGCAGTGCAATCCGGGGCAACTCGCGCGGGGAGCACGCGGTCCCGGATTGCGCTGCGCTCCATCCGGGCTACAGGCTCACTCGCTCTTGCCGCCGTTCAGCTTCGGCAAGGTCTCCACGATCTTCTGCTTGCCGTCGACGATCTCGGCCAGAAAGCTCGCGCGATCGATGTCGCCGTTCTGGTCCCAGCTTGCTTCCATCAGCATGCCCGGTGCCTTGTCGGGCGTCAGCGTCAGGCCTTTCATCGCCGCGCCAAACGCCTTGCTGTCGAACTTGCCGATTTTCTCGGTGACGTATTTGACGAGGTAGACCGCGGTGTAGCCCTTGATGCCGTTGTGATCGGGCAGATATTTGAAGCGCGCGGAAAACTTCTTCGCGAACTCCTGGATCGCCGGCACTGGCGCATCGGCTGAGAGACCGACATGGCCGCGCACGCCGTTGGCGGCGGGGCCGGCGAGTTCGAGCACTTTCTGGCTGAGCAGGGTCGTCTCGCCGAACAGCGGCGTCGACAGGCCCTGCCGCTTCGCCTCGATCAGGAAACGCGCGCTCTCTTCCTCGTTGGTGTAGACGAAGACGGCGTCGGCCTTGGCGCTCTTGAGCTTGATGATGTCGGAGCCGAAATCGACCTGGCCCTGCTCGGTGGAGATATCGGCCGCGACCTCGATATTACGCGCCTTCATCTCCTTCACGAAATTGTCGTGACCGCCCTTGCCGAAATCATTGTTGACCCAGACGACCGCAACATTCTTCACCTTGAGCTTGTCGTGCAGATAATTGGCGATCTTCGGCATCGAGAATTGCTGACCGAAGGCGGTGCGGAACACCCATGGATTACCCTGCGTCGTGATGTCCGCCGCCTCGGCGCCGACGATCTGCGGGATCTCGGCTTGTTGCGTCAGCGCCATGTTGACCTTGACCGAGCCGGAATAGATCGGCCCGAGCACCACATAGGGGTCCTTATCCAGAACCTTCTGCACCTGCGCGCGCGAGATGCCGGGGTTGCTCTGGGTGTCGAGATGCTCGGTCTGGATCTTGCGGCCGAGAATGCCGCTGGCGGCGTTGATCTCGTCGACCGCGAGCGCGACGCCGTCGCGCCAATTGGTGCCGGAGACGGCGCCGGGGCCGGAGAGCTCGATGACATCAGGGATGTAGACGGTACTTTGCGCGCGGGCCGCGCCCGTCGAAAGCGAAGCCGCCAAGGCGATGGCGAGCGTCCCTGCAAGTTGCCTCATGATATCCTCCCCTTGCTTTCTCTCTTATGATCCGTCGAAGCCGAGCAGCTTTGCCGGCGTTTGCCATAGCAGGCGATGCCGGTCACCCGGGTCCGGAAACAGTTTTGTCAGCACCGCGAGCAACGGCCCGTAGTCGAGCCGTTCAGCGGCGCGGAGAAACGGATAGTCCGATCCCCAGACGCAGCGATCGAGCGTGAAGGCCCCGACCAGCGCGGCGATGAACGGCCAGGTGTCCTCGTAGGGATGCGGCAGCTCGGAGAATTTGTAATAGCCGGAGAGTTTGATATGCGCGTCGCGCTCGCGGCCGATCGCGAGCAGCGCCTGGAAGGCCCTGCCGCTCACGCCTTGTGCGACCGACGGCCGTCCGCAATGGTCGAACACCAGACGCACGGGCGATTTGTCGATCAGCGGCAACAGATCGAGCAGCTGATCGTTCTCGACCTGGATCTGGAGAAACAGGCCGAGGCTTGCGACCTTCTCCAGCAGCGACGCGGTATTGCGATAATAGTCGGCGCCGTGGAACGGAACGTTGAAGGCGACGCCGACCACGCCGGCAGCTTTCAGCCGTTCGAGCTCGCGGACGTCGACGTCGTTCTCGACGACGGCGACGCCCCTGAAGCGGCCACCACCCTGCCTCAGCGTGTCGAGCAGGATACGACCATCGCTGCCATAGCCGGTGTTGGTGGCGACCACGAGCGCATGGCGGACATCGAAAGTATCGAACACGCGGATGAGCTGCGCAGCCGGCGCGATCTCCTGCCCGCTCGGCCGGTACGGCGTCTCGGCGCTGTAGGGAAAACGAACGGGATCGAGGGCGTGGATGTGGCAGTCGATCTTGGGGCCCGCCGGCAATGTCATGGCGAAAACCTCCCGTACATGTCAGAACGTGGCTTCGATGGCCTTGATCAGCTCGGGCGTCACGTCCGGCATGACACCGAACCAGGCCTTGAAGGCAAGCCGCGCCTGGTTGAGCAACAGGCCGAGCCCATTCACGGTGACGCAACCGCGCGCGCGGGCCTCGGCCAGGAACGGTGTTTCGAGCGGCGTGTAGATGAGATCGGCGGCGAGCGTTTCGGGCTTCAGCCGCGACAGGTCGATCTCCAGCGCGCTTTTGCCAACCATGCCGCGATCGGTGCAGTTGACGAGCAGCGCGACATCACTGAGCGACGCGGCGCGATCGCCCCACGCGACGGTGCTGATGGCGGAGCCGAATTCGGTCGCGATCGCCTGCGCCTTCTCGGCCGTGCGATTGGCGATACGGATCTCGCGGGCGCCGTTCTCCAGCAGCGCCACGACAACCGCGCGCGAGGCACCGCCCGCGCCGAGCAGCAGGATCGGCCCGGCATTGCCGCGCCAGTCCGGCTTGGCATCGCGCAGGCTTTGCACAAAACCGTTGCCGTCATTGTTGAAGCCGGACAGCGTACCGTCGGCCTCAACGACAATGGTGTTGACGGCGCCGATGCGCTTGGCAGTCTCGTTGACGCGGTCGAGCAGCGGCATCGCCGTCTGCTTGTGCGGCATGGTGACGTTGCAGCCGCGGAATCCGAGCGCGATCAGCCCGCCGAGTGCATCCTCGAGCTGCTCCGGTTTCACCGCGAGCGGCACATAGGCGCCGCGAATGCCGTGCGCCTTCAGCCAGTAATTGTGAATGACCGGCGAGCGCGAATGCGCGACCGGCAAGCCGATGACCCCCGCCAGCCCAAAACCATCCGCCTGCGACATGCTGCGCTTCCCGTCCCGGCCCGCACCCTTCGGCGCGCGACCATTTTATTTGGTCATTTGTCCAAGACAATTAGAGGGAATGGCTAGCCGGTGCAATGCGAATTTGGGCTCGCCCCCGGCCATCCTTCGAGAGACGCCCGCCGACGGCGGGCGCAAGGATGAGGTCGCGTTTTTGCGGCGAGATATCGGACCCTCATGGTGAGGAGCCCGCCGAAACGGGCGTCTCGAACCATGTTGGCGCTCATCCAGCTCTCCCCTGCGTGATCCGTGCTACCCTGTGACGTCCAAACCTTCAGCGAGGCATGCATGTCCAGCACTGACAAGGTTTTCGCCGGCTCGGTCCCAAAGCTCTACGACGAATATCTGGTGCCGCTGATCTTCTCCGTCTATGCCGACGACCTTGCCAGGCGCATCGCCGCGCTGTCGCCCTCGGACCTGCTCGAGATTGCCGCAGGCACCGGCGCGGTGACGCGGGCCGTCGCGGCATTGTTGCCTGCCGGCGTCCGCTATGTCGCGACCGACCTCAACGACCCCATGCTCGCGGTCGCGAAGCAGCGTCAGGGTGAAGACCCCCGCATGTCCTGGCGTCGGGCCGATGCGCTGACCCTACCATTCGACGACGACACGTTCGACGCCGTCTGTTGCCAATTCGGCGCCATGTTCTTTCCGGACCGCAGCAAAGGCTACGCCGAGGCGAAGCGGGTGTTGAAGCCTGATGGCACCTACCTGTTCAGTGTCTGGGACCGTATCGAGGACAATGTATTCGCGGATGACGCGACGATCACGCTCGGCAAGATGTTTCCCGACGATCCGCCACTCTTCATGGCGCGGACGCCGCACGGCTATCACGACAAGGCCGTCATCAGGGCAGATCTCGAACGCGCGGGCTTCACCGACATATCGATCGAAACGCTGACAGCGATGAGCCGCGGGCCTACGGCGGACTACGTGGCGGTCGCCTATTGCCAGGGAACGCCGCTGCGCGGCGAGATCGAAGCAAGGGATGCAAGCAAGCTCGAGGCTGCGACCGATGCCGTTGCGGAAGCGATCCGGACCCGCCATGGGTCCGGACCTGTCGAGGCCAAGATTCAAGCCCTGGTGATCACGGCACGATCGTAAAGGCCGGAGACCCCGCCTCGGGTCTCGCGCCTACCAAAAGCTCCGCTGCATCGGCTGCGTCGATTGATAGTACTGGTACTGGCCGGCGCGCCGGCGCGGATTGACCGGCTGCGGGTTGGGATCGCGCTGCCCAAAGAAGAAGCCGAAGCCGTTGCCGCCATTGCCCCAGCCATCGTCAGTGGCAACTTCCATCGGAGGCGCAGTCGGCTTGCGGGTGATGAACCCGCCCTGGGGATGGTTGCTCAGGACCGCGACGAACTCGGTGCGGTAATTGGTCTCAGCGCTCAGCGGCTCGTCCGAGATGATGATCGACGAGCGCGGCAATGCGGTCGGCGCGATGCGATCCCACACCTCCTGCGGGATGGTGATGCGGTCGAGCGCATCCTTGGCGGTGTCGCCGTCGTCGATGGTGACAACGCTCCAGCGCAGGCCCGTGTCGTTCTTCGCCATCGCCGTGAAAACGTGTGTGCCGAGCGGCTGGTCCGGATTGCGGATGGTGACGGGAACCTCGATGCTGGTGTCGAACACCTCGCCGCCGCCGTCCGGCGCGGGCTTGTGAGTATTTCGGCGCACGTAGAGTTTTTGCGTCGAGCGGCTGATGTAGACCGAGACCGGCTCAAGCGCGAGTTTTGCGTCGGTCGCAGCCTTCACGGCATCGGCCTTCCTGGCCGCGGCGGCCTTGGCGGCATCCTTTGTGGCGGCAACGGCGTCGCGCTTCGGCTGTGCCGCGGCCTTGGCGGCGTCCAGCTGAGTCGCCGCATCCGCGGCCTTGGTGGCGGCCTTCTGCTTCAGCTCGTCGGCCTTCGCCTTGGCCTGGTCGGTTTTGGCATTCGCAACCAATTTATCGGCATAGGCATTCTCGGAATCGGCGCGGGCCTTCTGCTGCTCGAGCTTGCGCAGCGAAGCCGGGAGCGATTGTGCGTCCTTCGCGGCCACGGCAGCAGCCTTCTTGGTCTCGACGGCCTCTCTGATGGCCTCCTCAGCCTCGCCGGAAAGTTTGTCGATGCGGCCGGGAGCCGCGGCAAGGGCCTCCTTGCTCGGCACGAACAGCGAGGGATGCGAGAAATCGACTGGGGCAGCGTCGGTCGGCGAGATGATCACCCGCATACCGATATTGGTCTTGTCGAACAGGCCCTCGGCGAAGTTGAAGGGCATGCGCACGCAGCCGTGCGACGCCGCATAGCCGGGCAGCGGTCCGCCATGCAACGCGATCCCGTTCCAGGTGATGCGCTGCATGTTCGGCATCCAGGCATCGTCGTACATGGAAGAGTGGTGGTCCTTGTCCTTCTCGATGACGGCAAAGACGCCCGCGGGCGTCTCGCGACCGGTCGTGCCGGTCGAGACCGGCGCGCGCAGGATCCAGCCCTCGGAATCGTAGAACGTGACCTGCTGGCTCTTGATCGACACGATCGCCATGATCGGCTCGCCGGCCTCGCGCTGCGCCACCGCCTCGGCGGTCTGACGCGGCTGCTTGGCCGCCATGGCGCTCGAGATCGGCGCGGTCAGTGCGAGCGCGGCTACGAACATCACAATTCCGGGAGCCCCCCAACGCCGCATCACCCCATTGGATTGCGCCGTCGTCATCAGGTCTTTCATGCCATTCCCCGGTTGCCTGTCCGCACTTGGTCAATCATCGGTCAGATTGCGATCTTTGGATTAAGAAATCGCAGCCACCATCCGTTCCGTTTCCGGCGATATTCGGTCCGTTCCGGCGACGAAACTCTCTTATACGACGGTCCGCGCGGGCGAAAGGTCGGTCCGCGGCAAGGCCGGCCTGGAACTGGCGGACGCGCGCTGCGGCAGAATGTCCGCCGTGGGAGGCCGCGAGGACGGGATGTGACCGGAATCACGGGGAATTGCGTCAGGTCGCGGCACTGTCGTCGGTAATCTCGATGAACGGCGTATTGGAGGATGAGCGGATGTCCTCAACTCTCTCGCAGATTGGACCGGCGACCATGACGGCCTCCGCCAACGGCAAGCGATAGCCGCTCGACATCAGAATGGCGCGCCCGCTCTAGGGGGCGCCAACTGCCTTGTTCGCAACCAATGTTTCGATTTCGGCATCACTTAGACCTGCTTCGTGCAGCACCTCACGCGAATGCTCGCCAAGGTGCGGCGCCATGCGGTGGATGCCAGCGGGGCTCTCGGAGAACTTCGTCGCCGGTCGCGCCTGGCGAATCCGTCCCTCGGTCGGGTGATCGATATCCGCAAACAACCCGACGGCCGCGAGGTGCGGCTGCTCGCCGATCTCGGTCAACCGGGCGAAGGCGGTGTGCGGCACGTCGAGCCGCAGCAGCAATTCCTCCCACTCCGCCGTGGTGCGGGTCGGTCCGATCTCGCTCATGCGATCGTAGACCTTGTCGATGTTCTGGGAGCGCAGCACGGGATCGCGCACGCCAAGTTGCTCGATCAGCTCTGGGCGGCCAACGGCCTCGAAGAAGGCGCACCAATTGTCGCCCGAATAAGGCAGCATCGTCAGCCAGCCGTCCTTGGTCTTCACTGGACGCCGGTTTTTCATACGCTTGTAGCCGGTCGGGCCAATCGGCGGATCGAATGCATGTCCGCCCAGCATCTCGATGCTGTTGAACCCGGCGATGGTTTCCAGCATCGGCACCTCGACCATCTGGCCTTGGCCAGTGCGCTCACGCCGGAACAAGGCCGCTGACACCGCGCCGACCATTGCCATCGCGCAAATCTTGTCGCCGACGAGGCTCGGGATGAATTCCGGCTCCTCGTCCGATCCGATCGATGATGCCAGGCCCGAAGCCGCCTGGATGATCTCGTCGAAGGCGGGGCGCGCCGCCCAGGGGCCATCCTGGCCGAAGCCGGTCGCGGCCGCGTAGATCAGCCGCGGATTGAGCTTTGCGCAATCCCCGTAGCCGAAGCCGAGCCTCGCCATCGCCGCCGGCCGCACATTGGTGACGAGCGCATCGACCGTCGGGATCAACCTGGCCAGCGCCGCCTTGCCGTCCGGATGTTTCAGGTCGAGCGCGAGGCTGCGCTTGTTGCGGTTGACCGCCATGAACTGGCCGCTCATGCCGCGGTTCCGGAACAGGCCTGTGTAGCGCCAGGTGTCGCCCGACAGCGGTTCGATCTTGATGACATCGGCGCCCCAATCGCCAAGCATCTGCGCGGCATAGGGACCGAACAGCACGCTCGTCAGATCAAGAACGCGGATGCCGCTGAGGGGGCCGGTTGGTGCCATCGTCTCTTCACTGTGGTTGGAGAAGCATTCACGGGCAGGCGGGCAGGGCCAGCGCCCTGCCCGCCTGTCACGACACATCGAGACTAGTCGCCGAGAACGTCGCCGAACAGCTCCCACGACTTTCCATTGAACCGCGCCATCTGCAGCTGGCGGATCGGCGTCACCTGCTCGGCCGAGGTGTTCAGCTTGATACCCGGCAGCAGCATCGGCAGCTCGATATCTTTGAACGACTGCGCCTGCTTCATCAAATTGGCCCGCGTAAGGTCGTTGCCGGCGCGCTGCAGCACCATCCCCATCATCTGCGCCATGGTGTAGCCGGTGACGTTGAAGATGTCGGCGGGATCAGCTCCGGAATTGTAGGTCTTCATCCATTCGCGCCAGGCCTTCATGCCGGCATCATTCTCCCAGCGCGGATCGCCGGGATCCTTCAGGAAGGCCCCGGTGACGATACCAACGGAATTCTCGAGCCCGGCGGGGGCCAGCACGGAGCCGACGGAATTCGAGACGGCGGGAACGATGATCTGCGGCTTCCAGCCGAGCTCGGCGACCTTCTTGATCGCTTGCGCCGCGAATTTCGGCGTGCACTCGTTGAAGAGAACGTCGGCGCCGGCGGCCTTGAACTTGACGATCTGGGAGTCGACCGTCGCGTCCGTCGTCTCGTATACGGCTTCTGACACGATCTGGTCGACATGCTCGCCGAGCCCCTCCTTGAAGCCGGCGAGATAGTCGCGGCCGGGATCTTCGTTCGGCGTGATCACGGCGATCTTGGCGTTGGGTTTGTTCGCCAGAATCCACTTGGCGTAGATTCGCCCCTCGGTCCGGTAGGTCGGCTGCGAACCGGTGGTCCAGGGGAAGTGCTGTGGATCATTCCAGCGGCTCGCGCCACTCGACGGGAACAGCTGCGGGATCTTTTTGACATTGAGATATTTTTGCGCCGCGATGTTCGGGCCGGTGCCGAGCATCGAGAACATCGCCAAAACTTCGTCGCTCTCGACCAGCCGGCGCGTCTGCTCGACGGTCTTGGCCGGCGAGTAGGCGTCGTCCATGCTGAGGAGCTCGATCTTGCGGCCGTTGATGCCGCCCTTCTCGTTGATCATCTTGAAATAGGCGATTTCGGCGCGGCCGATCGCCGAATAGGCCGAGGCCGGGCCCGAATAGGGCATGGTCTGGCCGAGCTTGATGCCCGTGTCGGTCGCGCCGGTGTCGTAATTTCCGGCCCCAGCAGTTGAGGCAGTGCCCAGGACGGCAAGCAGAGCGACAGCTCCGCCGATGAACTTGAATTTGTGGCCGGGCATGCGCGGCATCTCCTTCCCTGGCGGAGTGCGTCGACGCGCGGGCACACAGGCCGCCGTCAACGTCCTCCACTTCTGTTCTTGGTTGTCATCTGCCGCATCGCTCGCGATGCAGCGAGGCAGACGATACCTTGATTATCAGGCGTGAGATGTAGCTTAGAATTCAGATGCGTATGCGCAGCTTGCAGCCGTTCGATTGATGCGCGCGTCACACGGGAATGTGAGCGTCAGACTTCGAGCCATTCCTGCCGTACGGCGGCATTCGCCTTCAGCTCATCCGGCGTTCCCTCGAACACGACGCGGCCGTGGCCCATGATGTAGACGCGCTTGGAGATGCGCATCGCGATCGACAGTTTTTGCTCGACGAGGAGAATGGCGACGCCGGCCTGCGCGATCCGCGCGATGAGATCGCCGACCTGCTGCACGATCAGCGGCGCGAGACCTTCGGTGGGCTCGTCGATCATGATCAGATCGGGATCGCCCATCAGCGTCCGGCACGTCGTGAGCATCTGCTTCTCGCCGCCGGACAGCACGCCCGCGGGCGTATCGGCGCGCGCGGCGAGGTTGGGGAACATGTCGAGCATGTCCTGGAGCCGCCATTTGCCCGGACGGCGTGTATCCTTGATGCCGAGCACGAGGTTCTGGCGAACCGTCAGGCTCGGGAAGATGTCGCGATGCTCGGGAACATAGCCGAGGCCGAGGCGTGCGATCTTGTAGCTGGGCAGGCCGGCGATGTCCTTGCCCTTGAAGCGGATCGTGCCTTGCGGGGTGACCTCGCCCATGATCGCCTTGACCGTGGTGGAGCGGCCGACGCCGTTGCGCCCGAGCAGGCTCACGACCTCGCCGGCGCCGACATCGAGGTCGACACCCTGGAGGATGTGGCTCTTGCCGTAATAGGCGTGGAGATCCCTGACCTCGAGCATCAGTGCGCTTCCTCGCCGAGATAGGCTTCCTTGACCTTGGGATCGCGCCGAATCTCTTCCGGCGTGCCCGAGGCGATGATGTGGCCGTAGACCAGCACCGAGATGCGGTCGGCGAGACCGAACACGACGCTCATGTCGTGCTCGACGATCACAAGCGTCTTGCCCTCCGTTAGCCGACGGATCAGCGCCACGGCGCGCTCAGTCTCGGCGTTGCTCATGCCTGCGGTCGGCTCGTCCAGCATGACGACGGTGGCGCCGCTCGCAATGGTGATGCCGATCTCGAGCTCGCGCTGCTCGGCATAGGTCAGAAGTCCCGCCGGCACATCGCGCCGGTGCGTGAGATGGATGTCGTCGAGGATCTTGGCCGTGCGGTCCCGCACTTCGGGCAGGCTGTCGACGTTTTTCCAGAACGCGTAGCGATGCCCGGTCGCCCAAAGCACGGCGCAGCGCACGTTTTCCCACACCGTCATGCGCGCGAACACGTTGGTGACCTGGAACGAGCGCGACAGGCCGCGCCGGTTGATCTCGAACGGTCGCAGCCCGGAGATCAGATCGCCGTTCAACTTCACCTCGCCCGACGTCGGCGCGATGTGTCCGCTGATCAGGTTGAACGTCGTCGACTTGCCGGCACCGTTCGGGCCGATGATGGCGTGACGTTCACCCTTGGCGACGCTGAGATTGAGGTCACGGATGATGCCGACATTGCCGAAGCGTTTTTCGACGGCGCGGACTTCGATGGCTGCGCTCTTTTCAGATCCCGCTCCGCTCATGCCAGATACCCCCGGTCACGTGCAACCGTGGCAGCCCGATCCCATGCCTCCGTGATCCGCCGCCAGGTCAGCCGCGCGATGAAGAAGCCGCCGACAACGAGAATCGCAGCCGCGATCCATGTCACCGGCGATGTCGGACTGAAGGCGATGCCGAACAGATTGATGGGATCGCCGCCGGAGAAACGCGCGACCGTCTCGATCGTCAGGATCACGCCACAAGCCAGGGCAATCGTCGGCACGATCGCGACGAGATAGGACGGGATCACCGTCCACAGCGTCCCGGCGCGGATCAGCGGCCGATGCATCATCAACAGGCCGGCGATGCCGCCCGGCGCATACATCACGATCCCGATGAAGATGATGCCGAAATAGAGCTGCCAGGCCGTGGTGAGGTTGGTTAGCCCGAGCTGGAGATAGGTGACCAGGATCGCGCCGAGGATCGGCCCGAAGAAAAAGGCGGTGCCGCCAATGAAGGTCGAGAACAGCACGAGGCCAGACTGGATCGCACCGAGCAGCGCGGAGTTCGCGATCTCAAAATTGATCGCGGTCAGGCCGCCGGCGACGCCCGCGAAAAACCCGGCAAAGCAATAGGCGATGTAGCGGACAACGTGGGGATCGTAGCCAATGAACTGGACACGCTCCGGATTGTCGCGGACCGCGTTGCAGATCCGCCCGAGTGGCGTCCGGGTCAGCGCGTACATCGCGATGGCAGAGAGCACCAGCCAGAAGGCGATGAGATAATAGACCTGAAGCTGCGGCCCGAACGACCAGCCGAGCAATTTCGGCAGCGCGGTCCGGTCCGTGGTGATGCCGGCCTCGCCACCGAACACCGAGCGCAGGATCAGCGAGGACGAGGCCACCAGTTCACCGATGCCGAGCGAGATCATCGCGAACACGGTGCCGGCGCGCTTGGTCATCACCCAGCCGATGACGATCGCGAAGACGAGACCGCCGATGCCGCCGAACAACGGAATGAAGGGCAGCGGGATCGGCCAGCCGTGCGACACCACCGCATTCATCATGTGGCAGGCCGCAAAGCCGCCGAGGCCGTAGTGAACGGCGTGGCCGAACGACAGCAGGCCGGTCTGGCCGAGCAGGATATTGTAGGACAGCGCGAACAAGATCGCGATGCCGATCAGGCTGAAGGATGTCAGCGAGCCGCCCGACGAGAAGATCGTCGGCAGGACGATCAGCACGATGATGCCGACCAGCCAGATGCCGTAAAAGCGCAGGCCTCCGCCGCCGGGATCTACCGCCGCCTTGGAGGTCGTTTTCGTAGCCGTGGTCATGACTCGCGCGTCCCCATCAGGCCCAAGGGGCGTACGATCAGAATGATCACCAGCAGGAGATACGGAACGATCGGCGCGACCTGCGCGATCGTGACGTTCCAGATGTCGGTCAGGACGGACGGTCCCGCCGACGGATCGAGCGGCCCGAAGACGCTCGCCAGCGAGCCATCGAGCGCCACCGCGAAGGTCTGGACCAGTCCGATGACGAGCGAGGCGATGAAGGCACCCGGCAAGGAGCCGAGGCCGCCGAACACGATGACCACGAACAGGATCGGCCCGAGCGAAGCGGCCATGTCGGACTGCGTCACCAAAGCGGGACCTGCAATGACGCCGGCAAGACCGGCCAGCGCGCTGCCAACCCCGAACACGGCCATGAAGACGCGTCCGACATTATGGCCGAGATGCCCGACCATGTGGGGATGCGTCAGCGCCGCCTGCACGATGAGGCCGACCCGGGTGCGCTTGAGTACGACCAGCAGCGCGATGAAGATCACGACCGACACGGCCAGCATGAAGATCTTGTAGGCGGGATAGTTGGTCGAGAAGATCGTGAAGGCCGGGAAGTCGAGCAGAGCCGGCACGCGATAGTCGAGCGGGCTCTTGCCCCAGATCATCGAGACGATCTCTTCGATCGCGAACGCAAGGCCAAATGTCAGCAGCAGCTCGGCGACATGGCCGTGCTTGTGGGTGTTGCGCAGGCCGTAGCGCTCCACCGCCATGCCGATGGCGCCGACCAGAAGCGGCGCCAGCACGAGCGCCGGCCAGAAGCCGATCCATTTCGTGAGCTGAAATCCGAAGAAGGCGCCGAGCATGTAGAAGCTCGCATGGGCGAAGTTGAGCACGCCCATCATGCTGAAGATGACGGTCAGCCCGCTCGACAGCAGAAAGAGCAGCATGCCGAACAGCACACCGTTCAGGGTCGAAATGACAATGAGTTCAAGCACAGCGCACTCATGAATATCCGGGGCCAGATGGCCCCGGCGAACATCGCCCAATCAAGAATAGTCCGACCGCCACTGTCCCGCGACCAACACGACCGCGGGACAACGGCTGGTTTCGTGATTACGGCCGCGCCATCTTGCAGGTCGTGGGGACCATCGCCTGCGCGGTATCAACCTTGGAGACCAGATGCCAGCCCCAGCCGGTGTTTTCTTCGTCGAACGGCTCGTTCGCAGCGAGCTTGCCGAAGGAGGAGATGTAGATCGGCTGGAAGAACTGGTGGTCGTCCTTGCGCATGATGCCCTGGCCGCCATCGAGAACCTCGAACTTCAGGTCCTCAAGCGCCGCCGCGACCTTCACCGGATCGATCGAGTTCGCCTTCTCGGCTGCCACCTTGAACATCCGCATCTCGTTGACCGCACGGGGGTACCAGAGCGACAGATTGACCTTGGCGCGGAACGCCTTCTCATAGTCCATCGCATCCTTATTGCCAGAGTTGGCAAAGCCTTCGGTGATCTGGAAGACCTGATGGTCGAGGCCGGTCTGCTTGATCGCGGTCGGGCCGCCGGCGCCGCCCGCGTAGTAGGTGTACCAGTTGACCTTCAGGCCCGCATCGGCAGCGGCCTTGAGCAGCAGCGCGATGTCCTGGCCCCAATTGCCGGTGACGACGCTGTCGGCGCCGGACGCCTTGATCTTGGCGATGTAGGGCGAGAAGTCGGTGACCTTGAGCAGCGGATGCAGCTCATCGCCAACGATCTGGACGTCGGGCCGCTTCGCAGCCAACATCTTGCGCGCTTCGGTGCGCACCGACTGGCCGAACGAATAGTCCTGATTGATCAGGTAAACCTTCTTAACTGAAGGCAGGTCCTTCATATAGTTGGTGAGCGCTTCCATCTTGATGTCGGAGTTCGCGTCCCAGCGGAAATGCCAGTAGCTGCACTTCTCGTTGGTCATGCTCGGATCAACGGCGGCGTAGTTGAAGTACAGGACTTCCTTGCCGGGATTGCGCGTGTTGTTCTTGGTGACGAAGTCTTCCAGCGCGGCGCCGACGGAGGAGCCGTTGCCCTGCGTGATGTAATGGGCCCCGGCATCGATCGCCTTCTGGGCCTGCACCAGGCTCTCCTGCGGATTGGTCTTGTTGTCCAGCGGCAGAATCTCGACCTTATGGCCGAGGATGCCGCCCTTGGCGTTGATCTCGTCGGCCAGATACTGGAACGTCTTCAGACCGCCCTCGCCGACACTGGCGCCGCCGCCGGAGAGCGGATCGATATAGCCGATTTTGAGGGTGTCCTCGGCGGACGCGGCATGACCGAGCATCGGGGCAATCACGGCAATGGCCAAAGTGAGCTTGCGCATTATTTCGTTTCCTCGCTGACTATCGACTTTAGTCGATGGACTTTTTGCGCATGTTGCAGCGCAATTTCAGAGCCCTAATGAGCAGAACAAACTTTGATTTTCAAGCGCAACAGGACATGGCTCGGGCCGCCGCTATGAAATGTGATGCGGCAGTCCATCTCCTCCCTAGCATTCCGCGGCAAGGAATAGGACGTAAGCAGGAACTCGCGTGGAATCGCCGCACGTCTGCGCCCGCTAGAGGTTGCGATAGTCTGCGATCCCTGACAGGTCAGGCGTGAACCCGAGCCCCGGCTCCTCGCCAAGGACGATCGTTCCATCCGTCACGTCAGCGACGGCGCCGCAGAACAGATCGCGCAACGGATTGTCATTGGCATCAACCTCGAGCCAGCCGTCGCCGCCAATGCCCGCGAGCAGATGCGCCGAGGCAAGCAGCCCGATGCCACCACCGAGATAGTGCGGGCAGAAGGTCTTTCCCGATTTCAGAATGTCACGCGCCAGGCCGGCGCAGGCGCTGAGCCCGCCCCATTTCGCGATATCTGGCTGAACCACGCCGAGCACATTCTCCGCAACGACTTCCTTGAAGCCTTCCACGCTGGAAATGTTTTCGCCCGCGGCAATCGGCATCTTCGCGCCCGCACGCAGCTTGCGCCACTCGTCGCGCGGCCGGTCGGCGCGGATCGGCTCCTCCAGCCAGCGCAAATCGAATTGGGAGAGCCGCGGCAGCATTTCCAATGCCTGATCCACCGACCAACCCTGATTGGCGTCGGTGGCGAGCATGCCGGCACCGACGATAGCGCGCAGCGCGGAGAGGTTGGCGAGATCGGTCTCGGCACCGAACCCGACCTTCAGCTTCAACGCGCGATGGCCGCGCTCGAGTGCGGCTTCGGCCGTCTGTGCGGCACCACCGGGATTGATGCCGCTGGCATAGACCTTGATCCTGCTCGACTGCCCGCCGAGCAGCCGCCACAGCGGCAAGCGCTGCCGCCTTGCGGTGAGATCCCACAGCGCGAGATCGATACCCGAAATCGCCTGCGCGAACGGACCCGGCTCGCCGCATTGAAGTGCGAGCACCTCGGTGCCCCCAGTCAGGGCCTCGAAGGCCTCGGCGGGATCGCCGAACTTGCGTCCGACAAGAGCAGGCGCAAGCACTTCATTGACGAGCCGGGTGCGATGCTCTGCGCCTGGAGCGGGGAAGTTGGACCAGGCTTCACCCCATCCCTCGACGCCGTCCTCGTCGACAACGCGAACGAAGACGGCGGGACGGTTCAGCATCCTGCCGAACGACGTCACCACCGGCGTTGCCAGCGGATAGCGATAGCAGAACGCCTCGATCGAGCGGATGGTGAAACTGTCAGTCATATTGCAGATCCTGCGAGACCACGCGGAGCCGCTACCATCTCAGTAGGCGCGCGCGAAGTCACCCTCCTGCTTGATATCAGTGAATACCGGAAAGCGCGCCTTCCAGGGCGTACCCTTGGCCGTCGTCAGCTGATTGAGCCGTTCCAGCACATTCAGGCCATCCTTGCGCAGGCTGGCCGACACCGCCGCGCGGTCCGGGAAATTCTTCAGGACGGCGTCGAGCCAGATGGTGCGGCCCGCCAGGAAGCCGCTGGCGCCTGCAGCATAGGAGTAGTCGAGGACCCGCTCGAACTTGTCCGGCGCAGCGCCGCCCGACAGCAGCACCCAGGGGATGCTCCGCTCGCGGCAGATGTCGCCGATCGCGTCGAACTCCCTTTGCGCAGCCTTGGCTTCAGCGCCGCCATCACGGGCCGGCAGGCTGTTGGCCGCAAGCGGGCTCTCCAGCTTGAGGAGATCGACGCAATACTCCGGCTTGGCAAACTCGCGCACGCTGTCGATGACGAGGCCGGGCAGCTTGCCGGGCGATTCCACGTAGTCGGCGGTGTGATTGGCACTGCCGAGGAACGGGTAGACCAGCAGCTCCAGGACATAGGGAATGTCGTGGCGGGCGCAGTCTTCGCCGATCTCGCGCACAAAACGCTTCTGGTGCTCGTTCACGGCCGCATCGGCGTCCGGCCGGTACCAGGCCAGCACCTTGACGGCATCGCCGCCCATGGCGCGGATTTTTTCGACGCTCCAATTGGTGATCGCACGCGACTTGCGGCCGGCCGCGGTTTCCTCGACGCGATGCTCTTCCAGCGTCATGATCAGGCCGCAGCGCGGCGGCAGCAGATCGATCGCGGCGGGGACCGCGAAATTCGGGTCGAACAGCATCGAGCTGCAATGCGGCGCGAGATTCTCGACCAGGAGGCGCTTCGCCGCCGTGACGTCGGAATATTGGACCTGGTCCCGCGTGATGCCCTTTGCTTTCGCGATGGCATCGAACAAGGGCGGCCGCTGATCCAGCGCGACCATGCGAAAGTGGCCATCCGCGTCAGCAAGCCGTGCCAGGCCGCGGTTCTTTCCAATCGTTCTCATGGCGTCGTCCTCATGAATACAAGACACTCGTTGATGGTGGGGATTCCGTTGCGGCCGCCGGCGCGGCGGCATTTCATGGCGGCGGCCGCCGCCGAAAACGCCATGGCGGCGCGCACGTCGAGACCGGCGCCGATCGCCAGCGCATAGGCGCCATGAAAGACATCGCCCGCGCCTGTGGTGTCGACGACATCGACGGCGTAGGCAGCCTGCCGGTGCAGCTGGCCGTTCTCGTGCCAGCTCACGCCGCCTTCGCCGCGGGTGACAGCGATGACGCGGCAACCGAAGCGCGCGAGGGCTGCCAGAGACTCATCCTTGGCCGAACCGGCAAAGGATGCGAGCGCGGGCTCGGAGAAGATCGCGTGGTCGGTCAGCGGCAGGAGCCGCTCGAACACCTCGGCGTCGGCCACGTCGCCGTCGAGCACCGTCGCGACGCCGCGCGATCGCGCTTCCCGGAACAGCGTCGCGGCGCCCTCGACCCAGCGCGGGTCCGCCAGCACGGAGGATGCGCGCGCGACGGATTCCAGCGGAAGCCAGTCTGCGGCCTCCGGGTAGAGGCCACGGAAATTGACGATCTGTCGCTCACCAGAACTGTCGACGATGATTCCGGACACCGACGAGCGGCCGTCGGGAAACAGCCGGAAGTTATCGACATCGACGCCTTCAGCGGTGAAGGCCGATTTCATCTCATGGCCGGCGGCATCATTCCCTGCCCGCCCCCAGAACGCGACGGACGCACCGAGCTTTGCCACCGCCACGCTCGCATTGGCGGCCATGCCGCCACCAAGCGTGCCGTATTCGACAGCCTTGATCTTCTCGCTTCCACCCGCGAAGGGACGATCGACACGCCAGACCTGATCGAGCGCCGAGAGCCCGAGGCAGATCACGTGCACGGGCTTCGCCCTGGACGCGACGTTCGCGAGGGCCGAGATATCTCCAATGCCGACCGATGCGCTCACCGCAAAACCTGCCCATTGGCGTCATCGAACAGATGCGTCTTGCCCGGTTGCGGGCGTAGCGTAAGGCGGTCGCCGACCTTCGGCCGCAGCGACGGATCGACCCGCGCGATGGCAGAGACGCCGGCGAGATCGAAATGGATCAGCGTATCCGAGCCGAGCGGCTCGACCAGCTTGACGTCGATCGCGATACCATCGGCTCCATCAGCGGCAACGGCAAAGTGCTCAGGGCGGATGCCGAGCACGGCGTTACCAGCCTGACGCAGACGGTTCGCGGTTTCACCGTCCAACGGCACCGCCGTGCCGCCTTGCGAGAGGATCGCGCGCTCCTCGCGCCAGTCGACCGGAAAGAAATTCATCGCGGGCGAGCCAATGAAGCCCGCAACGAACTGGTTGGCCGGCCGCTCGTAGACCGTCTCCGGCGTGTCGTATTGCTGGATCGTGCCGCTCTGGAGCACCACGATCCGGTCGGCCATGGTCATGGCCTCGATCTGGTCGTGGGTGACGAAGACCATGGTGGTCTTCAGCTCCTGCGACAGCGCCTTGATCTCGGCACGGACCTGCCCGCGCAGCTTTGCGTCCAGATTGGACAGCGGCTCGTCGAACAGGAACGCCTTGGGATTGCGCACGATGGCACGGCCCATGGCGACGCGCTGGCGCTGTCCGCCGGAAAGCTCCTTCGGCTTGCGGTCCAGATAAGGCTCGATGTGCAGCAGGGCTGCCGCGCGCTTCACCCGCGCATCGATCTCGGCCTTCGGCGTTCCCCGCAGCTCCAGCGCAAACGACATGTTGTCGTAGACCCGCATATGCGGATAGAGCGCGTAATCCTGGAACACCATCGCGATGTCGCGCTGCGCAGCCTGAACGCCGTTGACGCGCTTGTCGCCGATATAGAGATCACCCGACGAAATCGGCTCGAGCCCGGCGATGATCCGCAGCAAGGTCGACTTGCCGCAGCCGGACGGGCCGACGAAGACGACGAATTCATGGTCCGCGATCTCCAGATTGAGATCGGGGATCACGGTGAAATTCCCGTAGCGTTTGGTGAGGTTGCGGATCGAGATCGAGGCCATGATCGCTCAGTCCAGCGCCAGCACGGGCTTGATCAACTCGCCCTTGGCGAAGCGGGCGAAATTATCAGGCAGCGCCTGCAGGGCGAACTCGCCGTCGACGAGGACGCGGTATTCGTCCTTGTACTTGCGTAGCAGCTCGACATTCGGCTCGAAATCCGAGACCGGGAAGTAGAAGGTCCGGATCATGTAAAAGTCCTTGCGGCGGAACACCTTGCCTTCCTCGATGGTCCAGGGCGCGGCGTTTTCGCCGACCAGCACCAGCGCGCCGCGCGGCAGCACCAGCTCGATGCCGAGGTTGCGCGCCGCATGGGCGCCGGAGCATTCCATGATCAGGGCGAAGCGCTTCGACGTGTCGCCGACCGGATGAGCCTTTGCGCCGAACGATTGCGCGATCTTCAGCCGCGTTGTGTTCGGATCGGCAACATGGATGTCGTGATAGCCGAGTGCACGGAGCGCCAGCACGACGCCGAGGCCGACGGGCCCCGCGCCCATCACGAGGACCGGCCCCGCGTCCCCCGGCGGCACCACACGGCTGACGAAGCGCACGGCATGGCCCGATGTGCCGATGGTGTCGAGCAGCAGCGGCGCGAGGCTGTCCTCAACGTCGTCGGGCACCGGCAGCAGGCAGTTTTCCGGCACTGGCACATATTCGGCGTAGCCGCCCGGCCTGTTCCAACCGATCAGGCTGGAGACCTCCAGGCACATCTGCGTATCGCCGCGCTTGCAGGCCGCGCAGTGGTCACAGTGCAAGGGAATGTAGACGGCGCAGCGACGGCCATCCAGCCGGTGGCCCGGCTGCTCGACTACGCCGAAAATTTCGTGGCCGGCGGTGAATTCGGCGCCCTTGTGCCAGAGCTTGAAGTCCGAGCCGCACAGCGCGGTGCGCGAAACGCGCACCAGCACCTCGCCTGTGCCGACGTCCGGCATCGCCACGCGCTCGATGGTGATGCGGTCGTTGCCGTGGAAGACCGCGGCCTGCATGATCGAGTTCGGACGGGGAGATACGTTCATCTGATACCTAGCCTTTCACTGCGCCGAGCGTCAGTCCGGACACCAGCCAGCGCTGAACCAGGGCGGCCAGTACCAGCGGCGGCAACGCGATCAGCGTCGCAGCCGCCATGAGGGCGCCCCACTGCGTCGAGCCTTCGCCGATGAAGTTGAAGGCCGCCGCGATCAGCGTCTTGGTGTCGCCATTGGAGAGCACCAGCGCAAACAGGAAGTAGTTCCACGAGAACACGAAGGCGAGGATCGCCGACACGGCGACACCGGACGCCACCAGCGGCAGCGCGATGCGCCAGAGGATGCGTGTGACGCTGCATCCGTCGACCTGCGCGGCCTCGAACACGCTGCGCGGAATGCCGTCGAACGACGGCATTAAAACCCAGATCACGATCGGCAGCGTGATCACGGCGTGGCTGAGGATCAGTGCGGTGTAAGAGCCGATCAGGCCGATTTGCCGGAACATGACGTACCACGGCAGCAGGAACAGAGTGCCGGGCGCCATGCGCGCCGCCAGCGTCAGGATCGCCGGCCACGAAATGCGCGTCCAGGAGACGGCGAAGGCGGCGGGGATTCCAAACAGCAAGCCCAGCGCGGTCGAGCCGACGGTGACGATGAGGCTGTTGAGCGCGTAGCTCAGAAACGGCGTGGTCCTGGTCAGCTCGACATAGTTGTCGAGCGTCGGCGAGAAGATCAGCGTCGGCGGATAGGCCGTGACCTCGAACGACGGCTTGAACGAGGACAGCACCATCCAGACCGTCGGCGCCATGATGAGCACGCCGGCGATCACGAGCTGCAATGTGTTGAGCCAGCGGATCCAGCGGTCGGTATTGGCTGCATCGTTCATGACATCACCATGCCACTGCGCCGCGCAGGCGGTTGAAGGCGAGCACGGCGCCGAACACGATCGCCGTCAGCGTCAGCATCAGGGCGCTGGCATAGCCGATGTTGAAGAATTCGAAGCCGACCCGGAAGCCATAGATGTTGAGTGTGTTCGAGGCGTTGCCGGGACCGCCCTGGGTCGTGATGTAGATGATGTCGAAGAAGCGCAGGAGATCGACGCTGCGCAGGATCGCCGCGGTGACGATGGTCGGCAGCAGCAGCGGCAGCGTGATGCGCTGGAACGTCTTGAACGGAGACGCGCCGTCGATCTGCGCGGCCTCGTAGACGCTCGGCGGCAGGGATTGCAGGCCACCCAGCACGATCAGGGCGACGTAGGGCGTCCACTGCCAGCTGTCGATCAGCGCGACGGTCGGAATCACCCATGTCGGCGAGGCCAGCCAATCCGACGGCGGCAGGCCGAACGACTGGAGGATATAGTTGGCCGCACCCAGCGAGGGATCGAGGATCACGAGCCACATCATGCCGGCCACCACTGGCGGCATCATGAAAGGCGAGATGAACAGCGAGCGCACGAGGCCCGGGAGCCGCTTGGCGTGGAACAGCACCAGTGCCAGCCAGACCCCAAAGACGAGCTGGAGCGCCAGCGACAGCGCGAACAGCGCGATGGTGATCCACAGTCCGTGCCAGAACTCGTAATCCGAGATCAGCTTCGAATAATTGGCGAGGCCCGCAAAGGACTGCTTGCCGGTCGAAGAAAAGGTCTGGAAGCCGAGCCAGATCGTGTACACGACCGGAAACGCGATCATCGCGACCGTGAAGATCACGGCCGGCGCCGAGAGCGCCGCCATCTCCAGCTTCTGCCGGTCCTGCGTGAGTGTCGCAGCCGTGTCCGACATGCATCCGTTTCCTTGAGGAGTGAGGTGGCGGCAGGCAGCACGCCTGCCGGCGTTAAGGCGCTACTTCCGGGCGATCAGCGCATCGAGCGCCTTGTCGGCATCCGCGCAGGCCTGGTCGATCGGCTTCTGCTTCAGGATCAGGTCCTGCACCGCCTGGCCGATGAACTCGCGCGACTCAGGGTTCGCGACGATGGGATAGCCGACCTCGGAGGAGCCCTTGGTCGCGAGCACGTCGAGCGCGGCCTGCCATTCCTTGCGAACCGGCTCCTCGTCGATCCACTTGCGGTACTCGGGATCTTTGGCAACCGACGGCCGCGGCGGCGCAATGCCCTGGAGTGCCATCTTCTTCTGTACCTCGGGACTGGTTGCCCATTGCACGAAGTACCAGGCCGCATCCGGTTGCTTGCTGTGCGAGGACACCGCCATGCCCCAGCCGATCGTGGTCGGCACCTGGCCGGCATCGCCTGCCGGGAACGGCAACAGGCCGGTGTCCTTCAGGCGCGCGCCGCCGTCCATCACCGTGCGCAGTTCATTTGACGATTCGAACGCCATCGCGGCACGGCCACTGCGGTAGAGCGCCGAAATCTGCTGGAAGCTGTAGTTGACGACGCCGGGCGGCCCGAAGTCGCGCAGCAGCCGGCTATAGGTGTCGAGCGCCTCCTTGCCCTTGGCCGAGCAGAGGTTCGACTTGCCGTTCGCGATGTAGCTGCCGCCGATATTGTGCAGCATGTTGCTGAAGGTATATGCGACCGCGGGCTTGAGGCCGCGCGAGACAAACGGCGTCACCGCGCTGTCGCAGGTCTTGATCTTCTCGGCAGCAGCCTCGACGTCCTTGATGGTCTTCGGCGCCTCGAGGCCGCACTTCTTGAAGATGTCGGTGCGGTAATAGAAGATCGGGCCTTCGATGTTCATGGGCATGCTGGTCAGCTTGCCGCCGAAGGTCGCGGCCTTCAGCAGCGCCTGGCTGAGCCCGGCCGGGTCGTAGTCCTTGGCCACATCGTTCCTGGCCATCGCGGTGAGATCGCCGTACCAGCCGGCGGCGGCGAACTGCTCGCCCTCGCGCGAAGGCAGCGTCATGAAGACGTCGACCTCGTCGCTATTGGCGTTCATGACGGTGACCAGACGCTGGCGCATCTGCTGTTCCTGATAGCCGTCGACCTTCAGGGTCATGCCGGTCAGCTTCTCGAAATCAGCCTTGTAGGTCAGCAGCGCCTGCGAGACCGGATTGTTGTTGGCGAGAAAGGTGACGGTCTTGCCCTTGAACTTCATCCAGTCGAAATCGGCCGCGTGTGCCTGCGCGCTGGCGGCAATCGCGAGAACGGGCAACGCGACATGCGTCGCGAGCATCCTGGCCTTCATCGAATTCTCCTCCCGGCTGGCCGCCTTAAGCTGGCGGACCATTTTGAACACGTTTGAACAGCATCTGAAAACGGTTACAAAATAGACCTCACATCTGCGGAGTCAAGCGATGGACAAGGCGCACAATCTACGGCAGATTTGCGACATTGCCGCTACCATGCGGTTTGTGCTGCAGGATGTAACGTTACATTCATGGGACTGATCAACGCCAAGGCTGAGAACAAGTCTGTGAAACAGGGCATCCGCGCCGTAGCGGCGCGCGCCGGCGTTTCGACCGCATCGGTCTCGCGCGCCCTCAACAATCCCGGTGCCGTGAGTCCGTCCCTGCGTGCGCGCATCGAACTGGCCATCGACGCGCTCGGCTACATCCCGCACGCGCCGGCACGCATCCTGTCCTCACGTCGCTCGCGCACCCTCGGCGCGATCATACCGACGATCGACAACACGATGTTCGCCCGCGGCATCGCCTCGCTGCAGCAGTATCTGTCCTCGGTCGGATACATGCTGTTCCTCACCACCAGCGGCTACGATCTCGACGTCGAATTGCAGCAGGCGCGCAACCTCATCAGCCGCGGTGTCGACGGCCTTGTGCTGCGCGGCGATTGCCATCACGACGGCTTGCGAAAACTGCTCGCCGACAACGCCGTGCCCTTCATCAACGTCGGCATCTACCAGCCTGACCGGCCCTATCCCTGTGTCGGCACCGACAACGAATCCGCTGCGCATCGCGCTGCTGCGCATGTCATCGAGCTCGGCCATCGCCGCATCGGGATTGTCTCGGCGCTCCAGCGCAACAACGACCGCGCCAGCGCCCGCGTCGCCGGCTTTCGCCGCGCGCTGACGGAAAGCGGCCTCGAACTTCCCCCGCAGTGGCATGTCGAAGTACCCTATACGCTGGACGACGCGCGCGAGGCGGCGCGCTATCTCCTGAACCTTAAAGATCGCCCGACAGCCGTGGTGTGCGGCAACGACGTCATCGCGTATGGCGTGCTGCTCGAGGCCGAGCGCGACGGATTCTCCGTGCCGCGCGATCTGTCGGTCGTCGGCTTCGACGACCTCGACTGGAGCCGCCATTTGCGGCCAAGCCTGACCACGATCCACGTTCCGACCGGAGAAACCTGGCAGCGCGCCGGCGAATATCTGGTGCGCAGCCTCGCCGGCGAGCAGAACATCATGCATCGCGAGATCGACTTCTCGCTGGTGGTTCGCGAGTCGACGGCTGCACCTCCGAAATCCCTGAAGTGAGACCCTCCCATGAGTTCGAATTTCTCTCTCGCGCCCGGCTTTCATGCTGTCGTGATCGGAGGCGCCGGCGACATCGGCGCTGCGATCAGCAACCAGTTTTGCGATCTCGGCGCCACGGTCACGGCAACCGGCGCGAACGAGGCCGATCTTGGCCGCACGCTGCTCAAGGCGCGTGCGGGCCTCACGCTCGCGACGCTCGACGTCACCGATGACGCGGCCGTCACGTCCTTCGCAAGCCGACACAAGCGCGTCGACGCGCTGGTCAATTGCGCCGGAATTCTCGCCCGCGACAAGGAATTCGAAATCGAAACCTTCATGAAGGTGATCGACGTCAATCTCGCCGGCACGTTCCGGACCTGCATGGCGTTTCACCCACTGCTTGCGGCGACGAAAGGCTCGATCGTCAACATCGCCTCGATGAATGCGACGCTGGCGCTGCCGCGAATCCCGGCCTACTGCGCCAGCAAGGGCGGCGTCGTGATGTTGACCAAGGCGCTCGCCTTGAAGTGGGCCCAGGACGGCGTCCGCGTCAACGCCGTTGCACCCGGCTATATCGAAACCGCGATCAACGCTGCCGGCCGCTCTGATTTGGCGCATCATCAGCGCATCGCCGACCGAACCGCCTTCAAGCGCTGGGGACAGCCGGAGGACATTGCCGGTGCTGTCGCCTTCCTCTGCATGCCGGCGTCGCAATACGCGACCGGCACCGTCGTCGCGGTGGATGGCGGGTTTCTGGCCGGGTAGCGCGCGAACCTAGACGCCCAGCGCCTTGCGGTTGAACGTCCGCAGGAAGCGCAGCGACAATGTCCGCACGTTCGCGACGTTCAAGAGCCACGCCGCGGCGACGTAAGCGAGACCGCCTGCGAGACTGACGACGATCAGCGCCACGAAGCCGGTGCCGTTGACCTGCGACCGCGCGACGAGGATCGCGCTCGCCATTGCCGCAGCGGAAGCGGCGACGCCGGCGAGCCGGTTGACGTCGAACGGCACGGGATGGGCACGATGCATCAGCGCGACGGCAACGACGAAGCCGATCGCCTCGGTTGCGAGCGTCGCCAGCGCCGCGCCATAGATGCCGTAGCCCGCGACCAGCGCGAACATCAGCGCCACACCGACAACCAGCGTGAGGAACGACTGTGCCGCCAGCATGAAGGGCCGCTCGGCAAGCTGGAAGCTGATCTGCACGTAGAACTGATTGGCGATGCCGAAGAAGCGAGCGAGCACAAGGATCGGCAACAGCGCCGATACGCCGGCGCGGAAATCGACACCGACAAGCGTGCCGGCGACCTGATCCGCCGCGAGCGCCAACCAGACGGCGACGGGCGCGACGACGACGAGAAGCAGCTCGAGGCTTTCCGTCAACCGCTCCCGCGTCGTCTCATCGTTCTTCTCCGACAGCGACCGGAACACCAGCGGCACGGTGGCCGCGGCGACGCTGGAGGCGATCATGACCATGAACTGGCGCGGCAGGTCGGCGGCGACGCCAAAAATGCCGGCGGCGTCCTTGCCGAGCAGCCACGCAACGATGAGCCGGTCGCTGGTCGAATAGAGCGCGACCGAGAGCCCGGCCAGCGTCAGCGGCAGGCCGTAACGCGCCAGCTGCATGAACTGGCTGCGCTGAAAAGGCGCGATCCTGGTGCGGTCGCCAACGAGATTGAGGATGATGCCGGTGAGCGAACCCAGCCCGAATGCCGCGAGCAGGCCCATGCCGCCCCAGCCGAGCCAGATTCCGAGCAGACCGAAGCCGACGCTCGACACGCTACGCACGATCGAGATCGCCGCGAAGCGATAAGGGCGCAGCTTGGCGCGCTCGAATTCCTGGCCGACATCGACCGCATTCGACATGATCGCGACGAACATGCTGGCGATAACCAGCTCGATACTGACGTCGCCGCGAAACAGGAACACCAGCGGCGTTGCGGCGCACATGGCGAGGACGGTCAGCGCGAAGGCAACCATCGCCGTACCGCGAAAATCCACCTCGGCCGACATCGCCTGATAGCGCGAGACCGACAGCTTGATCCAGGCGAAGAAGATCGCGCCTAGAATGCCGGCGATGCTGATGCCGACGATATAGACACCGTACTCCGCCGGCGTCAGCAGCCGCGTGTAGGCGGTGACCGCGAAGAAGCCAACCGCCGCAGGCAGGATGTAGGCGACGAGATAGATGGAGAAATGGCGATTCAGCATGCGTGCACGGGACCGGCGGCCTTTGAAATCGAGCGGCCGTTAATCAGTTGGACCTTGGCTTGGCATCAAAGGCGTGACCATCAAGGATCTGGCGATCGGACTGCGCCGCAGCATCTTCCAAGAGTGTCACATAAGTCTGCAAATCGGCCGCCGAATGGGGCGGGTCCACGGATTTCGCGCGTTAGCGTTAAATTTGCCCTGTCCTTGAACGGACCGCCGGGATCACCGAAAAGAAACCATGATTTCAAGAGGTCGCCCGACCTCCAGTTGATGCGTGGACGTGACCAAGATGGACGTTGCCGAACGTATGCAGGCAAACCCGACCCTGCCCCATGGCGGGACGGATGCGTCCCTGGTTCCGGCGGCCCCCGCGGACGGGGGCGAGCGGATGACACTCAACCTGTTCTTCGAGGAGCGGGATGACCGCTGGTTTCCGGGCGATCGTCGCATCCGGCCGCTGCTGCGGCGCATGTTGCTCGGCCAATCCTGGGTCAGCGGCCAGCGGCGCGTGTTCCTCAATCTCTGCGCCGGCCTCGACAGGGTCGGCATCCGCTACCGCGTCAACGACTACGGCTACATCCGCAAGCACCCCGACGAGCTTGCCTGCATCATCGGGCGTCCCTTCGTGCTCGACTGGTTCGCGTGGCAAAACCCGCTTTTGCTCGGTGTCGCCATGTACAACCATCCGGTGGATGCGCCTGCGCATCTGAAAGACCTGCACAAGAAGACGATTTTGGTGCCCTGCAGTTGGTATGCAGAGATGTGCAGACCGTACTGGCCGCATGTCAAGGTCTGGCCGGTCGGCATCGAAACCGATTTGTGGACTGAGACCGCCGCCACGCAGAAGAGTGTCGACGTGCTGCTTTACGACAAGGTGCGTTGGGAACACGACCATTATGAAAGCGAACTGATCGAACCGATCCGCGGGCATCTCGAAGCGAGCGGCCGCACGGTCGAAGTGATCCGCTACGGCCATTACAAGGAAGACGACTACAAGGCGGCGCTGGCGCGCTGCCGCGGCATGGTCTTCCTCTGCGAGCACGAGAGCCAGGGCATCGCCTACCAGCAGGCGCTGTCGAGCGGCGTCCCCGTGTTCGCCTGGGATCGCGGCGGGCCGTGGCAGGACCCCGAGTATTTTCCGGACAAAGTGAGATATGAGGGCGGCGTGTCCTCGGTGCCCTATTTCGACGCACGTTGCGGCAGCACGTTCATCGACGCGAACGGCTTCGTGTCCGGCTGGAGCGACTTCTGGTCGCATGTCAGCGCGGGCGACTTCGCACCTCGCGATTATGTGATGAACCATCTGACGCTCGAAAAGGGCGCGCTTCACTATTACGAGATCGCTGAGGTGGCGATGCAGCGTCACGCGCGCTGACGCTCCTCCGTAAAAGTTAACCCAACAACAGGAAACCGCGGCGTCGCAAGGCGTCGCTTGGTACATTGGCGCGTTGGTTCCGATAAGGACGACCGCCACGTGATCAAGCTCGACAGACGCGAATTTCTTCTCGGCAGCGCCGCAACGCTCGCGGCGAGCGCATCGGCTTCAGCATTGCCGGTGTCGAAACTTGCGCAGCGCCGTCCGGGCTATGGGGCCGCCGCCACGCTCTGGGACCTACAGGCTGATCCGCGGCTCGGCGAGGCCATCAGCACCTATTGCACGCAGGTGGTGCCGGTGCTCGAGCTGAAATGGCCAATGCTGCGGCCGGATGCGCACACCTTCGCCTTCGAGCGCGCCGATGCCATCTATGATTTCGCGCAGAAGAACGACCTGACCATGCGCGGACACGCGCTGGCCTGGTATCATGACATTCCGGACTGGACCAAGCAGATCCAGGATTCGAAAGGCGTCGAGCGCGCCTACGTCGATCACATCAACACCGTCGTGTCCTATTACAAGGACAAGCTGACCTCGTGGGACGTCGTCAACGAGCCCATCCCCGACAATCCCAAAAGCGTCACCGATCGGCGCGACACGTTCTGGACCCAGCATCTCGGTCAAAGCTGGATTCCGCTCGCCTTCCGCACCGCGGCCGCAGCCGATCCGTACGTCAAGCTCGCGATCAACGAATACGACATCGAGTCGGCAAAGGACTCCTTCATCGCCAAGCGCGCGGCTTACCGCAACCTCATCATGGATCTGCTCGACCAGGGCGTGCCCCTGCACGCGGTCGGCCTGCAATCGCATCTGCATGCCGAGCTCGAGATCGACACCCACGGGCTCGCGGAATTCGTCACCGAGCTCCGAGCGTGGGGCCTGGAGGTCTACGTCACCGAGCTCGACGTCGACGATCAGAAGCTGACTGGAAGTCCCTCGGAGCGCGATGCCATCGTCGCCAAACGTGTCGACGACCTCCTGACGGCGATTTCGACCAGCGGGCCGGTGCGCTCGATCCTGACCTGGGGCATTTCCGACCGCTACAGCTGGATCAACGGCACCTTCGCCCGCAAGGACAAGCAGCCGAACCGTCCGCTGCCGCTCGACGGCGAGTTCAAGCCGAAGCCCTTCATGGATGTGATCAGCAAGTTCACGAAGGACGTGTGAAGTCTAGCGCGTTTTAGGCGTCTCGAAAGCGGTCGTGTCGCCCATGTGGTCGGGAGACAGGCTAGGACCGCGGCGGTCGCGCGAATTCAGGCGGAAGACGTCGCGGATATCGTCGATCGACGTCGACGAATAGGACTGGATGCAGAGCGCGACCTGCTCAGGGGATGCGGCAGATATCAGCGCCTCGATTGCCTGACGGTCGAGGCGAGTATCGTCCCAATGCGAGACGGCAATGCTGTCTTCCGTCACCCGGTGTCGCGCCAATTGCTCCGGCGAGTTCGCGACGAAGTTTCCATAGAGCAGATACTCGGAGAATTTCTTCTTCCGGCACAGCGCTAAGGCCCAACTCAAGCCCGTCGCCGACTTGATGGCATCGGTCATCGCGCGCGCGGCATCCTTGTCCCAGACCAGCGCGTTGCCGACATAGTCGTCCGCCGGGAACGAACGCTCCTTGATACCGAGAAGCTGATCGATGGTGCGGAGCCACAGCACGTGCAGGGGATGGTCGGCGTCGATCCCCTTGCGCGTGACGAACAGCGGCGTCTTCTCCGCGCCGGCATATTGGCTGACATCGAACTCGCGGAAGAACAGATTGTCCGAGTCGAGAATACAGACGCGCTGCTCCGGCGCATTGAGCACGCCGGCGATCTTCAGGATTTGCTGGATGTGCCAACCGTGCACTGGCAACGACAGCAGCGACAGCCAGACACGGCGATTGCTGATGAACTGGAGCGACGGCGGCAGCGCCCAGAGCCATTTCGGCAGGTAACGCGAGGCCGGAACGATGACGCGCTTGTCGGACGCGAACCGCTCGAACAGCGGCACGTCCTCATCGTTAACGAGAACATAATGCCGCGTGTAACCCGTCAACCAGGTATCGATGCTCTCGCTGAGCAGCGAAAAGCGCTCGATATCCTTGGCGTAGCTGGCGGTCAGCAGGGCAACGGAATGCATGATGCGTGCTCAAATGGCCATTAATCTGGAGTCATACAAGCGATGGCAGACGTTGGAAACTTCGATTCGCAATCAAGGTAAAATGAAACGAATCGTTAGCCATCCGACGGCAGCCCCTGCGCGATGCCGCGAAACCGCAGCGGCGCCAGCGACGATGCCCGCTGCCACCAGTCAGCGACGCGGTCGTCGAGCGCAGTCACCCCGCGACCCTGACCGGGAAAGATGCGGATCTGCTGCACAGCCTCGGCCTCGAAACCCTTGCCTTTGCGCGTGATCTTGAGGGCGGCCCCTTCGCGGTCCCGTTGCGTCAGCGGCACCAGCAAACGGCCGCGCGGGCGGAGCGAGGCAAGCCAGAGCGGATGCGGATGCGAGAAGCCGGCATGCACGATGATCACGTCGGCCGGTTCGCCGATGTCGCGGCAGCCGTCACCGTTGATAACCTCGACATTCCGATAGGCGCGAAGGTAATTCGCAGCGCGCGCCGCAAGCCGCGCGTCGCATTCGATGGCCTCCACCCAACCCTTCGGGCCTACGATCTCTGACAGGATCGCCGAGAAATAGCCGAGCCCGCACCCGATCTGGACCACGCGGTCCTTCTCCCGGACGTCGAGAACGTCGATGAAATGCGCCCACAGGCTCGGCAGTCCGGTGTCGAGCTTGCGGCGCGCGTCGATGGCGACCAGCACATTGTCGTAGAGATGGACGGCGTCGGCGTCAGGCGTCAACCGGTAGCTGCGCGCCGCCTCGCTCTTGATGCGCCAGGGCCCCTTCGCCAGAAAGTTTTCGCGCGGCACCGCCGCCAGGGCTGCAAGCAGGCGCGGCGAGGAGAGTCGTTCCCGTTTCGCAATCAACTCGACGTAGCGCGCACGGGCGGCGGGCAGATCGCTCATTTCACCGAATCGGCCTGCTGACGGACGGGCGTGTCGCCGCCGAGCTCATGCACGAGCTGCATGGCCTGCTTCAGGTCGGGCGTCAGGAATCCCTCGTTGAACTTGCCGACGATCGGCACGAGCAACAGATTTGCGTGTTCGCGCTTGCCGGTGTCGTGCGACAGCCGCGCGAGGCTCACGGCAGTTCTGAGCTCCCAGGACAACGCGCCCTGCTTGCGCGCCGTCTCCAACGACAGGCCGAACAGATCTTCGGCCTCCTGCACCGAGGCCGGATTGCCATCCGACAAGGTGATCTCGCCTTGCAGGCGATAGACCTCGGCGAGGTAGGAGTGATCGCCGGTCCGCCTTGCGGTCGCGAGCGCACCGTCCAGCGCGCGCAAGGCGGCATCGCGCATGCCGACTTTGGCGTAGGCCTCCGCGAGCAGGCAGCGAAACCAGCAGCCGGCGAGCCAGGAATCCATCGCCTCATATTCGTCAAGGCCGAACCGCATCTGGCTAATGCCCTCATCGGCCTCGCCGAGCTGGGCCAGCGCCCAGCCGCGCAGGATCGTGGCCTGCTGCTTCCAGTGCAGGAAATTGTGCTCGGTGGCGATGATCAAGGCGCGATTGGCATGATCGCGCGTGCCCTCGATATCGCGCAGATGTTGGCAGAGATAGGCGCCGAACACCAACGCGAAAGCGAGCGAGAAAGGATGACGGATCTTCTCCGCATGCAGGATCGCCTGCTCGCTGTGCTGGCGCGCCGCGTCGGGCTGGCCGAGGAACCAGAGGAGGTAGCCGAGATAGGACAGCGAGACGACGCCGGGGTCAGTGCCGTGCCGCTCCATCAGGTCGGAGTGCAGATCAGGGCTGTAGAGATCGATGCAACGATGCAGATGATGCTGCGCGGCGGCGAAGCGCCCGCGATAGAGCATGGTCATCGCGATCGAGCGGTGCGCCTCGATCAGATAGCCAGTCTGCTGCGCCGGCTGCGCCTGCTCGTTCAGCCGCTCGCGCTTGGCGAATTTCAACAATTCGACACTGAGATCATGCGCGCGGGTGAGATCGGCGCGAATGAAATGACACACCCAGAGACCGCGCGTGGCGGCAAAGGCCTTTTCATCGTCGTCGAGCTGCTGGCCGAGTTCGAGGGCGCGGATGTAGTTCTCCTCGACCTCCTGCACCGCGTAGCCCTTGGCGGCGATCAGCGCGTTGCCGAGCGCGATCCGCAGCTCGAGCTCCATCTCGTCGGCGCCCTGCATACGGGCATTGGCCTGCACGACGCTCAAACCCCGGCGCAGATGGCCGATCGCCTCGAGATTGGCGCCGCTCTTGGCCGCCTGCTTGCCGGCCTTGAGCCAGAAGCTCGCCGCGCCCTCGCTCTGACCGGACTCGGTCAGATGGTGGGCGAGCAACTCCGGCTCGCGTTCGGTCTTCTCCGGATACATCTCGGCGAGCACTTGGGCGATGCTCGCATGCAGCTTGCGCCGCTCGCTGTGCAACAGGCTGGCATGCGCCGCGTTCTGGATCATCACGTGCTTGAAGGAGTAGAGCGCGTCGGGCGGATGGCCGCGCCGCATGATCAGGCCCGCCTCCTCCAGATGCGTCAGCGCCGCCTCGATCTGCTCCGCCGGCGTGTTGGCGACCGCATGCAGGGTCTCGTAGGAGAACTCGCGACCGATCGTGGCCCCGATCTGCGCGATGCGCTTGAACGGCCCCATCCGGTCGAGGCGCGCCATCAGCGAGTCCGTCAGCGTCGCCGGGATCGCCAATTGCCGCCACGGGCCAGACAGCACGTAGCGGCCATGCCGCTCGGTCAGGAGGTTGGATTCGAGAACCGTCTTGGTCAGTTCCTCCAGGAACAACGGCACGCCGTCGGTCTTGACGATGATCTCCTCGATGACCTCCTTGGGCAGCTCGCGCCCGGCGACCCGCTCGACCAGCGTCGCGCGCAACGGCCGGCTCAGGCGGTTCAGCACGAGGGTGGTAATGTGCGAATGCGCGTTCCAGCTCGGCTGGAATTCGGAGCGCGCGGTGATGATGGCGAGGATCGAGCGGTTCTGCACCCGGTCGACCAGGACGTCGACCACCTCGCGCGAGGTCGGATCGATCCAGTGCAGATCCTCGAAGACCATCACCAGCGGCATCTCGCGTGCGAGGCCCAGGAAGTGGTTGACCAGCGCTGCGACGGTCGCATCCTTCTGCTGCTGCGGCGATAGGTCGAGCGGCGGATAGCGCTCGCCGGTCGGGATCGACAGCAGCGCGGCAAACAACGGCGCCACCTGCTCGATCTCGCCGTGGGCGGCGGCAATCGCATTCTCCAGGCTCGCCAGCGACAGCGCGGACGCATCTTCGCGATCGAGGCCGAGAAAGAATTTGAGCTGCTCGACGAACGGATAGAAAGCGGTGGAGGTGTAATAGGGCGAGCACTGGAACGAGACCTGTCCGTGGCGGTCGCCTGCGATCCGCTCAAAGATCTCCTGGATGATGCGCGACTTGCCGATGCCGGGCTCGCCGAACTTGACGACGACCTGGCCGTCGCCCTCCTTGATCTGCTGCCAGCGCCCCATCAGCAGCGCGATTTCCTCCTCGCGGTTGACGAGCGGGGTCAGGCGCGTGCCCATGGCGGCCGCAAAGCGGGTCTCCACCCGCGTGGCGCGCACGACGTGCCAGGCATGGGTCTTCTCCGAGATGCCCTTCAGCGCGTGGGCGCCAAGATTGCGGTAGTCGAACTTCCCCTTCAGCAACGATTGCGTCGAGGAGGAGATCACCACGCCGTTGGGCGGCGCCAGCGCTTGCAGGCGCGCGGCAAGGTTGACGGTTTCGCCGACCGCGGAGTCGCGCTCTTCGGTACCCTGGCCGACGAGGTCGCCGACCACGACGAGGCCGGTCGCGATCCCGATGCGGACGGCAGGCGCGTGGCTGAGCGCGCCGCGCGGCTCGATCGCGCGCGCCGTCGAAAGCACCCGCACGATCTCGAGCCCGGCGCGCACCGAGCGCTCGGCATCGTCCTCATGCGCGGTCGGATAGCCGAAATAAACCAGAATGCCGTCGCCGACGAAGCGGGCGGCAAAGCCCTCGTAATGCTTGACCACACGCACGCAGGTCTCGCGGAAGCTCGCGATCATGTCTCGCACGTCTTCCGGATCGAATTGGGCGGAGAGCGCGGTGGAATCGACCATGTCGCAGAACATGGTGGTGAGCTGACGCCGCTCGGCGCCGACCTCGGTGCGGGTCGGCGGGTGCGCCGGCGCCACCGGCGCCTCCGCCGTCTCGGCCTGGAACAGCGATGCGGTCGCCCGCTGCAGCCGCTTGCGATCGCCGAGCGGCAATCCGAGCTCGGCAAGATCAGCCTCGGTCAGGTCTCCCATGACGTCGAGATCGAGGCGGTGTTGCGCGAATAGATCGGTGTAGTGGCCGAGACCAATGCCTTCGAGCCAACGCTTCAACCCGACGTCCGTCCCCGGCTCTTTCTCCAGCATGGTGATCCCGCCCCGACACTCTCCCCGCCGAAGGGCTTAAGGTCCCTCAACCACAGATTTTGGGGCCAAAACTTCACCTCAGACTGGACGCGTTCCCTAACTCTTGGGAAGAATAGCCCAATCAGATCAAAAGGGAATGGCATTGTCGCGGATTGCATTCGGGGCGACGGAGGGATCGGACGGCGCGAGCGCCGAAACCAAGACCTTTGCCGATATCGGCGGCCTTCTCGCCTTTCACGCGCGAACGACACCGGCTGCGCCCGCCCTGCTCGCCCCTGGCCGGCCGCCTCTGACTTATGGTGCGCTCGGCACCAGGATCGAGCACCTGCTCCGCACGCTCCGCGGGCTGGGCATCGCGCCTGCCGACCGGATTGCTGTTGCACTGCCGCGCGGAGCCGACAGCGCGCTGGCTCTGATCGCCGTCGCGTCGACCTGCGCCTGCGTCCCCGTCAATCCCGATCTGACCGCAGACGAGCTGCAACGCTATTTCAGCGAATTGAAGCTGACGGCGCTGGTCACGCGCGCCGACACGAACTCAGCGAGTCGCGACGTCGCCAGGGCGCTTGATATCGCGGTGATCGACTTCGTGCCGGGACCGGCGACGGATCTCGGCGGCTGCGAGTTCATCGGGCCGACGATCGGTCCGGCCAGCTCAAGCGGCGCCGCGCGCGATGAGGATGACGCGTTCATCCTGCTGACGTCGGGCACGGCGGCGCGGCCGAAAATGGTACCGCTGACGCATCGCAATGTGTGTCTCTCCGCGCAAAACGCCGGCCGCGTGCTGTCGCTCACATCGCACGATCGCCTGCTGAATGCGCTGCCGCTGTTTCACGCCCATGGCCTGATCTCCGGTCTCCTGACTGCGCTGGCAGCGGGCTCCAGCGTGATCGTGACCGGCGGTTTCGACGCGCCATCCTTCTTCGGCTGGATGCGGGATCTGCAGCCGACCTGGTACACGGCGGTGCCGACCATTCATCGCGCGCTGCTGACGGCCGCGGAAGCCAATCCGGAGCGCGCCCGGGTGTCATCGCTGCGCGTGATCCGCTCGGCCTCGTCCTCGCTTGCGCCCGCGATCCTCAACGGGCTGGAGACAATGTTCGGCGTGCCCGTGCTGGAAACCTACGGCATGACTGAAGCGACCTCGCAGATTGCGGCCAATCCATTCGAGCTGCGCAAGATCGGATCGGTCGGCCGCGCCGCAGGTCCTGAGATCGCCATCATGGACGAGACCGGCCGCGCGCTTGCAAGCGGCGAGCGTGGCGAAATCATGCTGCGCGGACCGAACATGAGCCGCGGTTATTACAATGACGAGGCGGCGACGCAGGCCGCGTTTCGCGACGGCTGGTTCCGAACTGGCGATCTCGGTTATCTCGATGCCGACGGTTATCTCTTCATCGTCGGCCGCATCAAGGACGTCATCAACCGCGGCGGCCAGAAAGTGTCGCCGCTGGAAGTGGAAGAGGTGCTGCTGGCCCACCCGGCGGTGCTGGAAGCCGGTGTCTTCGCCGTTCCCCACGCCAAGCTCGGCGAGAACGTCGCCGCCGTCGTGGTGCTGCGGGAAAATTCCGAGACGACCTCCGACCAGCTGCGCCAGTTCGCGCGTAAACGTCTCGCCGCCTACAAGGTGCCAAGCTTGATCCGCGGCGTGACGGCGCTGCCAAAGGGCGCCAGCGGCAAGGTCAAGCGCAACGCGCTGGCCGAGCTGATTTCGGCGTCCTATGATGACGAAGAGACGCAACTGCCGCGCAATGCGTTGGAGACCCAGCTCGCCGAGATCTGGGCCAATCTTTTGGAACTTCCGCAGGTCGGCGTCGATCAGGATGTCTTTGCGCTCGGCGCGGACTCGCTCGCGGTCACGCAGATGCGCTCGCGCCTGCGCGAGCGCTTCAACGTCGACTTCTCGTTCGAGGACATTTTTGATTGCGCCACGGTCGGGGCTCTTGCGACCCGGCTGGAGATCACCACGCATCGCGATATGACGCTGCCGGCATGGCGCCAGGCCGCCTCTGAGGGAGAGGCGCCGCTGTCGTTCCAGCAGCAGCGGATGTATGTGCTCTCGCGGCTCGATCCGACGCGCTACAATTATAACGTGGTCGAAGTCGCGCTGCTCAAGGGGCAGGTCGACATCGCCGCGCTTCAGTCGGGCCTGGCTTCGATCTGCGCGGGTCACGAGGCGCTACGCTCGGTCTTCGTCGAACGCGAGGGCGAACCTGTGCAGCTTGTGCTGCAATCGCCACCCCAATTCGAGCGGATCAAGCTAAAGCCCTGCCCGTCGCGCCGCCGCGTTGCGGTCGTCAGGCGCGAGGCGCTCAAGCTGGCGCAATATCCTTTTGATCTCGCCCGCGAGCCGCCGCTGAAGGTCACGCTGCTTTCGTTCGACGAGTCCAGCCATGCCCTGGTGGTCAATATCCATCATCTCGTCACCGATGGCTGGTCGCAGCGGTTGTTCTGGGAGGCGCTCGCCGCCGGATATTCCGCGGCTCGCAAGAGGAGCACGACGGCACTGCCGTCGCCCAGCTTCCAGTATCGCGATTTTGCGCGCTGGCAGCAGAGCTGGGCGCAGACACCAGCAGCAAAAGAGCAGCTCGATTACTGGAAGACCCAGCTCGATGGCGTCACCACGCTGCCGCTGCGGACTGATCGGCCGCGGCCTGAAGTCTGGAGCGGTCACGGCGCCCGTCACTATTTCGAGTTCTCAAAGACCCTTTCGGCCGACGTTCGCGCGCTAAGCCAGGATCAGGGCGTGACGCCCTTCATGACGCTGCTCGCGGTGTTCCAGTGTCTGTTGTTCCGCCATACCGGACATGAGGATGTCGCGACGGGCTCGCTGATTGCCAACCGCAACCAGATCGAGAGTGAGCGGCTGATCGGGCTGTTTGCGAACACGTTGATCCTGCGCAACGATTTCGGCGGCGACCCGAATTTCGGTGAGATGCTGCGGCGGGTACGACAGGTCACGCTCGATGCCTATCGCAACCAGGACCTTCCGATCGAGGAAGTCCTGCGCGCGTTGCAGATCGCGCGACGGAGCGACGGCAATCCGCTGTTCCGGATCATGTTCATCCTGCAGAACGCATCGATCGAGGCGGCGCGCTTCCCGGGCCTGTCGACGCGGCGGCTGGAGATCGACCCAGAAGTCGCACGCTTCGACATTACGCTCGAGCTGGTCGAGGCCGAGGGCCGCTTTACCGGCTTCTTTGAATACGCAGCCGACCTGTTCGACGCGGTGACGATCGAGGGCATGGCAGATCAGTTCAAGACCCTGCTCAAGGCGGTCATCGCCAACCCCGAGCAGCGCATCTCGCGCCTGCCGCTGCTGACGGACGCGGAACGCCGGCGGTTGCCGACGAAGGGCACGACCGCAAATTTCACGACGCGCGGCAATCTCTGCGAACGCTTCGAGCGGCAGGCGAAGAGGACGCCGAATGCCGTGGCGATATCCGATGGACGTCTGGCCCTGAGCTATCGCGAACTGGCGCGCCGCGGCCAGGCGATCGCGCGCTGGCTTGCCCGCGAAGGCATCGGCGCCGAGAGCGTAGTCGCCTTATTGGCGGAGCGAGGGCCCGACCTGCTCGCCGCGATGATTGGAGTACAGCGCGCAGGGGCGGCCTTCCTGAACCTCGATCCCGAGCAGCCGCCCGCGCGGCTCGCAACCATCCTCGGATCGAGTTGCGCAAGCGTGCTGCTGACGGGTCGCGCGCAGGCTGCCATGGTCGACGCGTTGCTCGAGCCGCTCGTCGCGCGCATCCAGGTCGCCGAGTTCGAGGACGCAATCGCGCTGGAATCGACCAAGCCTGCCCGTGCGGCTCGGCGCGCAGGCTCAAGCCTCGCTTATCTCATCTATACGTCCGGCTCTTCCGGCGCGCCCAAGGGCGTCATGATCGAGCAGCGCGGGCTGTCGAACCATCTGGCGTCGCTCATTTCCGAGCTTGGCCTCACAGCCAAGGACGTGATCGCACAGACCGCGCCGCAGAGCTTTGTCATCTCGGTCTGGCAGTTCCTCGCCGCTCCCATGGTCGGCGCGCGCGTCCATGTCTGCGGCAATTCGGTCGTGCAGGATCCGATCCTGCTGGCGCGGGAGATCGAACGCGAGGGCATCACGGTGCTCGAGATCGTCCCCTCTCTGCTCCGCGTGATCTTCGAACGGATGGACGAGGCGCCTATGCTGCGCGCCTTTGCAAAACTGCGGCTGCTGATCTCGACCGGCGAGCCGCTACCGGTCGATCTCTGCCGCGCCTGGTTCGCCCGCTGCCCGAAAGTGCCTCTGATCAACGCCTATGGCGCCTCGGAATGTTCCGACGACGTCTCCCTGCATCGGCTGATCAAGGCGCCGGATGCGACGACGATCAACGTCCCCGTTGGTGCGCCGCTGCCCAATATCCAGCTCTACGTGCTCGACCCGAATCTGGAGCCGCAGCCGATCGGCATGGTCGGCGAGCTCTGCATCGGCGGCGCCGGCGTCGGCCGCGGCTATATCAACGATCCCGCCCAGAGCCAGCAGCGCTTCATCCCCGATCCGTTCGCGCGCCGGGAAGGCAGCCGGCTGTACCGCACCGGCGACCTTGCCCGCCGCCGCGCCGACGGGACGATCGAATGCCTCGGCCGCGCCGACCTTCAGGTCAAGGTCCGCGGCTATCGCATCGAGATCAGGGAGATCGAGGCAGCACTCGGCGACCACGCAAGCGTGCGCGCCGGCATCGTCGAGGCGCGACGCGACGCCAATGGCGATGTCAGGCTGATCGCCCATGTCGTTGCCAAATCGGGCAGCCGGATTAGCGCCAGCGAACTGCGCGACTTCCTCAAGAGCCGGCTGCCTGTTCATGCGATCCCGTCGGCCTTCCTGTTCCTGGATCAGGCTCCGCTCAATGCCCACGGCAAGCTTGATCGCTCCGCCCTGCTGGCGCCCGCGCAACCGGAGACCGCCGGGACGGAAGCCGCCGTGCCGGCCCGCCGCTTCACCGAAAAGGTGCTGTCCGACATCTGGATCGATCTGCTGAAGGTCGTCAGCCTCGGCGTCACCGACAATTTCTTCGACCTCGGCGGCCATTCGCTGCTGGCGGGACAGGCGATGGCGCGCGTGGCCCGTGCGCTCGGGGTCTCGCTGCCCATCAAGACCATCTTCGAGGCGCCGACGATCGAACAGCTCGCCCGGCGGGTCGACGAGGCCGTGGCCACGAAACCGCAAAAACCTGCGGCCGGCGTCCCACGCCTGGCCGACCACGGACCACTCACACTTTCGATTGCGCAAGACCAGATGATGCGGATCGAGCAGAACCTGCCCGATCTGCCGCTGTTCAACCTGCCCTTCGCTTTCCACCTCGAAGGCCCGATCGATCCGCGCAGGCTGGCGCAGGCCATCGACGACATCGTGCGCCGCCACGAATCGCTGCGGACGGCTTTTGGCTGGGATGGCGCGGAGCCGGTCAGCCGCATTATCGCGCCCGCCACACTCGATCCGGTCCTGACCGTCGAAACCATCGGCGACGGGCGGCCCCACAACAACAAGCACCGCAAGGCGCTCGAGTTCAGGAAGATCGAGCTCCTGATCGCGCAGGAGACGTACACCCCGGTTGACGCCGCCCGGGCGCCGCTGTTGCGGGCACGGCTGCTGCGCCTTCACCCTGAGAATCACATCCTGCTGCTGACGCTGCATCATGCCATCGCCGATGGCTGGTCGATCGGCGTGCTGTTCGAGGAATTGTCCAACCGCTACGCCGCGCTGGCGGGCCATCCGTCGGCATCCCTGCAAAAGCTGCCGCTCGCGTTCTCCGACGTCGCACGCTGGCAGCGCTGGTGGTGCGGCACCGAGGCGGCGCGCCGCCAGGCCGCCGACTGGACCGAGACGTTGCGCGATGCGGCCGCCCTGTTTGAGGGGGATGCACGCCCGGGCGCGTCGACCGGCCATCATCCTCTCAGCCTGGAGCACGACCTGGTTGCCCGGCTCACGGCCTATGCGCGACAGCACAACGCCACGCTGTTCATGGGCCTGCTCACCGGCCTGAAGACCCTGCTGCTGACGCGGACCGGGCGCACGGACATCTCGGTCGCGACCGCCATGGCCAATCGCGCCCAGCCGGACACCGAAGGGATCGTCGGCCCGTTCGAGAACACGGTGATCGTCCGCAGCCGAATCACGTCGGATCTGTCGTTCACGCAGGCCTTAGGGCGCGTACGCCAAAGCGTGCTCGACGCGCATGCGCGGCAGGAGCTGCCGTTCAACATCCTGGCCGACCATCTGGAGCAGGAGGGCATCGATCCGGCTTCGCTGCTCCAGGTCTATTTCACTCTGCAAAATCCACTGCGCCAGCCGCTCGACCTGCCCAATGTCGCGGTGCGATCGATCGGAAACGTCGCGCGCGAGGGCCAGCCAGTGCTGCCGGTCGACCAGACCTGGCTATCGCTGATGCTCAAGGAGCGTCCGACCGGGATCACAGGTTCGTGCAACTACAAGGACGAGCTGCTCGACGGCGCTATGGTCAGCGCGTGGATGGAAGATCTTGTCGCGCTGCTGGGGGCCGCCATCACCCAGCCCAATACGCCGCTCGATCGGCTGCTCGCCCGCCGGGCGGCATGACCGGCTGTTAGCCCACGCCGAACGCTGGTTTCACTCGCCAAAGCTGTGAGTGATCAAGTTGCATCTTGATTATTTGGTGCACGCCGCGCAAGATTGTCCTGCATTTTTGATTTGGACGATTATTTTCAACCGGGGGAGTGCTGATTATGGGTTTCATCAAATTTACCAAGGGTACCTCGCTGAGCGACAAGGACCGCAAGTCCTTGCAGAAGCTTCTCTCCGACGAGAGGAAGAAACTCCAGGCGGCCCTGAAGGACGTCGACGCCAGCCTTTCGATGCTGGGCGGCAAGAAGGCCAAGAAGAAAAAGTAAGACTCGTCGGCCGGGACGCCGCACGAATCTTCAATTTCATTTTCAAATTTTGGCCGCTCGCCTGTCGAGTTGGGGTCTCGCACAAGCTTGCGCCTGTAAACCGGCCAGCAATCGACAAGAATTTGCCTGGGTGGGCCGCTAGAAGCGGCTCGCTCAGTTGCTTCCTGCTCGGTTGATTCTTCGGTCAGGGCCGGATTTGGCCTCCGCCTGACGTTATGGGCCCAATTGATGGCAGACGACGAAATTGAACTGTTTGTCGGACTGATCGAAGGCATCGACACGCCGGGTGCAGTCGAGGCGTGCCGACGGCTGCTCTCAGTCGACGAACGGATACGCGCCGACCGCTTCATGTTCGAGCGGCATCAGCGGCAATATATCTACGCGCACGCGATGTTGCGCCTGGCGCTCTCGCACGCGGCCCCCGATGTCGAACCGACCGACTGGTCGTTTTCGACCGGCCGCTACGGGCGGCCCTTTGTCGCGGCGCCTGCGACTTCGACGGCACTGCATTTCAGCCTGTCCCATGCCGACGGCTGCGTGGCTTGCGTCGTGTCGAAGCACGAGACCGTCGGCATCGACGTCGAGACAGTGTCGCGGCGCGTCGCGCCACTCTCCACCGCGCTTCGCTTTTTTGCGCCGGAAGAGGTCGAGACGCTGCGCGGATTGCCGGAGCCGGCCGCGATCGAGCGCTTCTTCGACTATTGGACGCTGAAGGAAGCCTATCTGAAAGCCAGGGGTTTCGGGCTCAATTTGCCGCTCGACGCGTTCGCGATGCAGGTGTCGCGGGAGGCGATCGAGATCAGCTTCAAGCCCGATATCTCCGACGATCCCGCGGGCTGGCGCTTCTCGCTGTGCTCGCCCTCGCCCTCGCATCGCCTGGCGATCGCCGACGGCTCGCGTGCGGCCGGCGGCCTTCGCATCACCCGCAACGCCTGGCCGTTCCAGGAAGCGGCGGAATGAGTCCGGCGCGGCTGCGCGTCTTTCCCGCGATTTCGCGCAACCGCGATCCCAAAACATATGTGGGCGAGTTGATGCGGGTGGCGGAGTTCGCCGACCGCGACGGCTTCGAAGGCATTCTGCTGTTCGAAGGCAATGACGTTTTCGTCGAGCCCTGGGCCATGGCCCAGCACATCATCGCGGCGACGACGCGATCTTCGCCGCTGATCGCCGTCAATCCCGTCTACATGCACCCGTTCACGGCGGCGAAATTCGTCTCGTCCTTTGCGCAGCTCTACGGCCGCAAAGTCTATCTCAACATGATCACGGGGACCGCAGTCAGCGACTTGCAAGGGCTCGGTGATGAACAGTCGCACACCGATCGCTACGTCCGGCTCGGCGAGTTCGTCGCGCTGATGCGCCAGCTGCTCGCAAGCCCGCGCCCGGTCAATGCCGAGGGCCGGTTCTATCGTGCCAGCAATTTGCAACTCCGGCCTCGGCTGCCGGCCGAGTTGATGCCGGAATTCCTGATCGCGGGGCAGTCGGAGGCGGCGCAGCGCATCGCAGCGGAGACCGGCTGTATCAAGATGCAGATGCTGCCGCCCGACCTCGATCGCGGCCTGAAGGCGCCCGGAATGAATTTTGGCATTTTCGCACGCGAGAACGGCGAAGAGGCACGACAGGCGGCGAAGGCCCGCTTCCGCGACAACCCTGATGACCGCGAGTTGCTCGCACTCACGGTGGAGAACTCGGATTCCGTCTGGAAGCGACGATTGTACGAAGGCCAGAGCGGAGAGCTTCAGGACAACGGCTATTGGCTGCTGCCGTACCTCACCTTTCAGGCCGACTGCCCCTATCTCGTCGGCGGCTATGCCGAGATCGGCGCGAAGCTGAAGGAATTTGCGGCGAAGGGCCTGACCACGATCATGCTCGACATGGTCGCGGACGAGACCGAGATGCAGCACGTCCGCAAGGCGCTGAGGGCGAGCGGGATGTTTTGAAGGTGCCTACTCTCCCTCTCCCTGTTCTTACGGAGAGAGGTCAGGAAATCACCGCGCCTCCTCGAATCCTGCCAGCACCGAGGTCAGGTTCGCGCCCAGGATATCGGAGAGATAGCCGCCCTCCTGCACGAACACGGTCGGCAGGCCCATCTTCGCGATGGCCTGGCCGATGCGGCGGAAGCCGGGCGTGGTGACGGCGAGGCCCTTCAGCGGATCGTGCTCGGAGGCGTCGAGGCCAAGCGCGATCACGAGCGCGCCGGGCGCAAAGGACTCGATCGTCTTGCGCGCGACGTCCATCGCCAGCATGTAGCCGTCATCACCGGTGCCGATCGCGAGCGGAATGTTGAGGTTGGCGCCGAGGCCGGGGCCTTCGCCGCGCTCATGCGCATAGCCCCACACATAGGGATAATACGCGATCGGATCGGCGTGGATCGAGACCGTGTAGACGTCCGGCCGCGCGTAAAAGATGCCTTGCGTGCCGTTGCCGTGGTGGACGTCGACGTCGAGGATCGCGACGCGCTCATGCTTGAGCCGCAGATGCGCGGCCGCAATCGCGCTGTTGTTGAGGAAGCAGAAGCCTCCGGCCATGTCGCGATAGGCGTGATGGCCGGGCGGTCGGCACAGCGCGTAGGTCGCATCCTCACCATCCATCACCATCTGCGCTGCCGTGACCGCAACGTCGGTCGCGGCACACGCCGCAGCCCACGTGCCGGGACCGATCGGCGCGGCGGTGTCGGCGGTGTGCCAGCCGAGCCGGCCGACGATGTGGGTCGGATAGGTCGCTGCATGGCGCACGGGATGGATGTTGCCGATCATCTCCGGGCCGGAATCGCCGAGCGCCGTCCAGGCATCCCAGGCCTCGCTCAGGAACGACAGATATTCGGGGCTGTGAATGCGCGCGCGCGGGCCCTGCCCGAATGTCGTCGGCGCGACCAGTTGATGCTTGCCGTCCTTCAGGCCCTTGAGCAGGCGGTCTGCGCGCTCGGGCTGCTCGGTGGTCCGCTTGACGACGCCGCGAACCAGGAAGAATTGCGGATCGTGACTGCGGTGCAGTTCGGTATGGACGGCTTTCACTCAACACTCCGTGGTCGCTTTTTTAGACTCTTGTTTGACGCGTTTTCTCTCCGCGAACCGGCATCCACTTCGCTCGAAAACGCTCTGGTGCCACAGATGTCTAAATCTCTGCGGCGGTCGGATGCAAGCGAGAAGAATGCCGTCTCTCTGCGCTGGAAGCAGGCCGCCTCTGAAGCGTCTAGCAGCGGCCGCGCTGGAGACAGTGCTCGCGACCCTGCTGGTCGGTGCGGAAGGATTCGATGAAGCCGCCCTGACGCTGGGCGACGAACACGGTCTTGCCGTCGCTGCCGCCGAAGGCGAGGTTGGTCGGCTCCTTAGCCCTCAGCGCGATCTCGCGCTCGACCGCGCCATTGGGCTTCATCAGCGCGATCGTCCCCTTGAGAATGCGCGCGACGTAGAGGCGGCCGGTAACGTCGGTGCGCAGGCCGTCGATGGTGTCGGGCTGAAACGCCTTGACGAGCTTTGCATCGATGAGTTCGTTGCCGTGGATGGTGTAGGACCAGACCTGCCCATTGCTGGACTCACCGATATAGAGCGTCTTGCCGTCAGGGCTGAGATCGATGCCGTTGGTGGTCCCCATCGCGCGCGGCGCCGACATGACCTGTCCCTGAACCGATCCGTCCGCGGCTTTCGCGATGCGCCAGACGTGGCCCTCCCGGCCCTTCCAGTTCGGATCACTCGCATAGATCGTGCCATCGCGGGCGACGGTGATGTCGTTGGGCTGGTTCATCTCGTCGGAGTGAAACCAGACACTGGGCTCGGTGCTCCCCTTTGGGATCGCAAAGATGTTGTGCTTCTTGTAGTCGGCGATGAACATCGTGCCGTTGCGATCGAAGCGGATGGCGTTGCCGACGCTTCCCTCGGGGAGCGCTGCGAAGGCCTCCGAAGCCGCACCGCCCGCCGGCAATCTGCCGATGGTGCCGGGCTTGCCGAAATTGACGACGAACAAATTGCCATCGAGATCGGCGGCCGGTCCTTCGATGCCGAACGTATATTCGCTGGCCGGCGTCACCTGCACGCTTTCGAACAGCTTCGTCTCTGCTGCGACGAGCGGCGTGGCGACGACGAGCAGGATGCTACTGCACAGGCACCAAAAATTCCTGCCGGATGTAATAGCCATCGTCGTCGCTGCACTCGCCATTCAAATAAGGATCGGCCGGCCGGAAGAACCGGCTGAAGCCCGGTTTGTCTACAGCGTTCCTTTGTGTCACGACAACGACCTTGGCGGTCGGTATTTCGCCGCATTCCTTGTCCGCCTTGCTGAGAAGCTTGCGCTGCGGCAGGCCGAGCTTGATGCGCATCGGCGTTCCCGGAACCATCCTGGCAACGAGCAGATCCGCCGTATTGAGCAGAGCCGCATAACCGGGTTCGGTCTTCGGCAGGCTCTCGCCACCCGGCGGCATCAGCTTCTCCGCGCCAACGCCGCGCAGCCGCGTGCGCAGCTTGCCGGAGGTGGGATCGCCCGGATAGATCCAGCCGTCCTGCGACAGCATGAACCGCAGCACGGTCGCGTCCTTGTCCGCATCCGATTGTCCTGGCTTCAAGCCGAAATCGGAGTGACAGCCGACGCAGTGTTTTTCGACGAGGTTTTTGCGCAGCGTGGCGAGCCGGATTTTGTTCTGCGCGTCCTTGGCAACGAGAGCGGCAAGCTGATCAATCAACGCCTGGCTGCGCGTGTCGCAAGGCAGAGGCGGCGGTGGATCGCCCGTGGCGCGATCGATGCGGATGATCGTCTGGTTCTTGTCCTCGACCAGCCAGATCGCTCCATCCTCCGCGACCGTCATGCCGACGGGCGCACCTTGCGGCCGCGCGCCGTTGACACGGTGCCAACCGGCGATCAGCTCCTCGAATGGCGCAGCCGTCACCTCGCGGGCGTCGGCCTGAAAGCTACGTGTTGGCTCGGCCGCGCAACTGACGTGGTAGCGCACCGGTGCCGCGGCGGGTTTTGGAAAACCGTGGTCATCGACGTCGTAGACCAGGACGCGGCTGCCCGTCGGGCGATAACCGTGCAAGCCGACCAGCAGCTTGCCTTCGAGCTCCGGAAATTTGGCGCCGTGATAATACAGCATCGCGAGCGGTGCGCCGTGCGGCGGCATCAGCGAGAACGGCGCCTTGTAGAGCGCATTGGCCGTGCAGAGGGATTTATAGACGCCGGATTGCAGCGCGAGCTTGAACTCGGAACTTGGCGTCGACAGATCATAACAATAGGGCCAGCCATAATGCCTGCCCTGCTCGATCGCGTTGATCTCCTCGTTCGGCTTGAAGATATCGGACAGATCGCGGCCGTTCTCCCCTTGCAGGAACGCGTAGCCGGCATCGGGAAAGTTCGGATGCAGCGCCAGCGCCAACGAGTTGCGCAAGCCCCGCGCGTAAACCATGTGCGGCGGGTCGGTATCGCCAGGCTTCAACGCCGGGAAGACGCCCCCCGGCGGCGGCGTGAACAGCCAGATCGCAGCCATGGCGGAGGTGCCCTCAGCCGGCGCGCAAGGTTTTGTGATCGGCCCCGGCGTGATGCAGTCGTCGCTGTGGGCGCCGACATTGACGAACAGCCGCCCGTTGCGATCGAACACGAACTGCTTGAGCGGGTGCGCGCTCTCATCGAGCTTGCTGCCGTCGGGCAGCGTGATGCGGCGGCCCGGCATGTGACGGATGATGGTCTCGACCGTGCCGCGCGGATTGTCCGCGACCGGATCGAACCGGAAGATGGTCTCGGCGGTCGAGGCATAGAGCTTTTTGTCCGGACCGATCACGAGGCCGAATGGATATTCGATCCCGGTCAGGAGCTCCTTGATTCGCTGGCCGTCGGGGGCGTGGGGATCCAGCAGCAGCAGCCGGCCATCGGCATGGCCCCAGCCGCCCATGTCGGCGACCACGAACAAGTCACGTCCGGGCACCTGGATGATCGATCGCGGAAACTTGAGATGGTCCTCTTCGCTGGCGACGAGGCCCGCGCAAAAGCCCGCCTTCATGTCGATCTGGATCTTGGGAAAGGCGAGATTGCCGCTACCGCAGGTCTCTGTTCCCACCGCGTAGCCGCTTTTCCTCACCGGATCGGATGCGGCCAGCGAGGCGAAGCCGAGAAGGACCGCCGCGAAGGCGACGACACCCACGCACCAGCTTCGGCGCCCATCCTGAAATGTGAGCTGATTCACATCGGCTTCCCCGGCATTCGGGCCGAGAGTTGTTCCACGCCGCTTTGGCGCCGTCCAGTTGAACATCACCCCCCTGTGATCAAACCCCCAGGGCTCTTCGTGCCGACCAATCCCCGTAGATTCCCTTACCGGGCTCGTCCCGAATTTTTCGCGAATGCTTGGGGTGGTATCCATTTGCCGTCCCGACCGCTCCCTACAGGAGGCGCATATGGTCCAGGTCTATTTTCACTGCTCGAATACCGACGGCACGCTGATCGATCGCAACGGCGCCGCAGTGGCCAGCCTGACCGAGGCGCGTGACCGTGCCGCGCAGATCATGCAGTCGATGATCCTGACACCCGGTGCTGAAGACTGGCGCGACTGGGTGATCCATGTCAGCGGCTCTGACGGCGAGGATCTTTTCGATCTCCCCTTCACCGCCATGCTCGGCAAGCCGCATTGAGGTGATGCCATGCTGTTCGCATCACTGACCCTGCTCCGCCAGCCCCTCACCTTCGTCGCCACCAAATGGCAGAAGCTCGTGCGGATCGCAGGCAACCCCTACCGTCCCGAGCTGCACTACATGCGCGGCCCGGGCCCGAAATGGCACGCCAAATATCAGGCCAGCCGGCTGGACCGCGGGCTCTGAGCAGCGTCCGCTCCTTCTTCCCTACTTCCCCGTGAATTGCGCCTTGCGCTTCTCGACGAAGGCCTTGCGGCCTTCGACGGCGTCGGCGCTTTTGCGGATGGTGGCCTGAAGCTCGATCTCGCGGCGGAACTGCGCCTCGTAACTCGTGTGCTCGCTCTCCTCGACGAGGGTGCGCGTCGCGACCAGGGCGCGGGTCGGGCCATCGGCGAGGCGACGTGCCAACGTCATCGCTTCTTCCATCAGCTTCGCATCATCGACGACCTGCCGCACCAGGCCGATCTCCTGGGCGCGTTCGGCCGTGAGCGGCTCGTTCAGCAGCATCAACTCGAGCGCGCGCTGCCGGCCGATCAGCCGCGGCAACAGCCAGGTCGAGCCGAGATCGGGCACCAGCGCGATGCGGCTGAACACCTGGATAAAGCTCGCCGACCGCGCCGCAACAATCATGTCGCCAGCCATCGCCAAGCTGAAGCCGCCGCCGGCCGCGACGCCGTTGACGGCAACGACGACAGGCACGGGGCATTCGCGCAGCGCCTTGAAGGCCGGCCAGTAGAAGCGCATCACGCCGGCCGCGAGGTCCTCGCCCAGCGCTCCGGCGGCCTCCAAATTCTGTCCTGAGCAAAAACCACGCCCCGCGCCGGTGAGGACCAGCGCGCGGACCTCCTCATGCGCACTTACCTCGGCGACCCCTGCCGCGAGCGCGCCGAGCAGGTCGGGCGTCATCGCATTCAGGCTTGCCGGCTCGTCGAGCGTCAAAATCCCGACGGCGCCATCCCGCGCCTGTTTCACACCTGCCATGTCGGCCTCCCTTTCGATTTTCTCGTTGGCGCCAATGTGCCATTCTTCGCGCGCTCCGCCAATTGCGGAGCTTCGACGTCAGCGCAACGAAACCAAGACAACCGACGAGACAGGCACAAGCGACATCATGCCTCATCAGTTCAGCCTCAACCAAACCGTCCGCAAACCCGCCGTCACATCCAAGGGCGGCATCGTCGCTTCGCAATCGCGGCGGGCGGCCGAGGTAGGGGCGCAGGTGCTGGCGGCGGGCGGCGATTGTGTCGATGCGATCGTGGCGACCACTTTTGCGTTGAACGTGCTGGAGCCCTGGAACAGCGGCATCGGCGGCGGCGGCGCGATGGTGCTCTACCGCGCCAAGGAAAATCGCTACCAGGTGATCGACTACGGTATGTGCGCGCCGCAGAGCCTGCGCGCAGCCGACTACCCGCTCAGCGGTGAAGGCCCAGCCTCCGATCTGTTCCCCTGGCCGCGGGTGAAGGACGACCGCAACATCCACGGGCCCGGCGCGATCGCCGTGCCCGGCGTCGTTGCCGGCATGGAAGAAGCCCATCGCCGCTACGCCAAAATGCCGTGGAAGGATCTGGTCGCGCCGGCCGCCGCGCTCGCCGGCAAAGGCTTGCTGGTCGATTGGTGGACTACGCTGACGATCACGGCCTCGGCGGCCGATTTGCGGCGCTATCCCGCAAGCGCCGCGGCATTCCTGAAGGACGGCCTGCCGCCGAGCCCGCCATGGGGCATCAAATCCGAAACTCGGCTGCCGCAGGACACCCTCAAGGCGACGTTGTCGCACCTCGCCGAAGCCGGTCCGCGTGACTTCTACCAGGGCGACCTCGCCAAGAGCATCGCGTCCGACATCAGGGCTGATGGCGGCTCGCTGTCGGTCGAGGATCTCGCCGCGTTCCGCAGCCATTTGCGCGAGCCGCTGGCGATCCCCTATCGCGACGGCAAGGTATATGCGACGCCCGAGCTCACGGCCGGGCCGACCATGGCGCATGCGTTGCGCCTGTTGCAGCAGAGCCTGAAGCCGGCGCGCGCGCCGGATGCGGCCGCCTATGTCGAGTATGCGCTCGCCTTGCAGGCGGCTTTCCGTGAGCGGCTCAGGGACATGGGCGATGCCGACGGCAAGCGCTCGCTCGGCGCCGACTATCTCGCGCCCGCCTGCACGACGCATTTCTCGGTGGTCGACCGCCACGGCAACATCGCGGCGGTGACGCAGACGCTGCTGTCATCGTTCGGCTCGAAATATGTGACGCCGCACAGCGGCATCGCCATGAACAACGGCATCATGTGGTTCGATCCGACCCCCGGCACCACCAATTCGCTCGCACCCGGCAAGCGCTGCCTCTGCAACTACACGCCCGTCATCGCCGAGACCAAGGACGGCAAGCGCCTCGCGGTCGGCGCCTCCGGCGGCCGCCGCATCCTGCCTTCGGTGATGCAGCTCGTGTCGTTTGCGATGGACTTCGACATGGATCTCGATGCCGCCATCCACCAGCCGCGCATCGACGCCAGTGAGGGCGCGATCGTAATCGGCGACACCCGCCTGCCAGCGGAAGCACGCCAAGTTCTGGCCGCGCGCTTCGATTATGAAGAGAGCCCGGTGCCGGCTCTGCCGCAAAAATTTGCCTGCCCGAGCGTGGTGATGCGCGACGGCGACGTCAATTCCGGCGCGGTCGAGATCTTCCAGCCCTGGGCCGACGCCGTGGCGGAGGGCTGAGATTAGATCCCCGGTCGGTCGCGCACGCGGCCGGTGATCACCGCAGTCGTTACGCCGACCGGCCAGAACGCGTGCATCGGGATCGGATTGATGCCGGTGATCGGCATGTCGATCTCGGCGCCACTCCGTCATTGCGAGCGAAGCGAAGCAATCCAGAATCTTTCCAGGGAGACAGTCTGGATTGCTTTGTCGCAAGCGCTCCCCGCAATGACGAGGAGTTAGAGCCTCACCCAAACCGGTGCGCGTACCGGTCCACCGTCAGTGCACTCACATCGACATCCGGCTTCTTGCCCGACAGCATGTCTGCGAGCACGCGGCCTGAGCCGCAGGACATGGTCCAGCCGAGCGTGCCGTGGCCGGTGTTAAGGTGGAGGTTACCGTATTGCGTCGGGCCGATCACGGGCGGGCCGTCCGGCGTCATCGGACGCAGGCCGCTCCAGAACGTCGCCTTGGAGAGATCGCCGCCGCGCGGGAACAGATCGGTCAGCGAGTGATCCAGGGTAGCGCGGCGCGCGTCGTAGAGCTGGGTCGAGAAGCCGGAGATTTCGGCGGTGCCGCCGACGCGGATACGGTTACCGAGACGGGTGATCGCGACCTTGTAGCTCTCGTCCATCACGGTGGATTCCGGGGCGCCTGAGGCGTCCTTGATCGGCACCGTGATCGAATAGCCCTTCACCGGATACACCGGCAACGCGATGCCGAGCGGCGCAACGAGGCGCGACGACCAGCTTCCGAGCGCGAGGACATAGCTGTCTGCCTGCAGCATCCCGGCGCTGGTCGCGACTCCGCTGACGCGCGCGCCGTCGGTGACGATACGATCGATACCGGTGTTGAATAGGAAGCGCACGCCGAGCGCCTCGGCATGCTTGGCCAGCGCCTGCGTGAACATGTGGCAGTCGCCGGTCTCGTCCTGCGGCAGACGAAGCCCGCCGGCGAACTTTTCCTTGACGCTCGCCAACGCCGGCTCGACCGCGATGCAGCCCTCGCGGCTCAGCACCTCGTAGGGCACGCCATACTGCTTGAGCACGGCGATGTCTTCGCCTGTTCCGTCGAGCTGCGCCTGGTAGCGGAACAGCTGGAGTGTGCCCTGCGAGCGCTCGTCATATTGAATGCCGATGTCGCGGCGCAGATCGCGCAGGCAATCGCGGCTGTATTCCGCGATCGGGATCATCCGGCTCTTGTTGACCGCGTAACGCGCGCTGGTGCAGTTGCGCAGCATCTTGAGCAGCCAGACCCACATCACGGGATCGAGCTTCGGCCGGATCACCAGCGGGCCGTGCTTCATCAGAAGCCATTTGACCGCCTTCACCGGCACGCCGGGACCGGCCCATGGCGACGAATAGCCGGGCGAGACTTCGCCGGCATTGGCAAAAGAGGTCTCCAGCGCCGGCTCGGGCTGACGGTCGACGACCGTCACCTCGTGGCCGGCACGGGCGAGGTAGTAGGCAGAGGTGACACCAATGACACCGCTGCCGAGGATCAGAACTTTCACGCTTGGTCAAACTCCCGCGGCATCACGCACGCCGCTGCAAGATAAAACCCTGCAGCGGCGAGAGCAATTATCAGGCCACCCGCTTGATGGCATCGCCAAGGATCGAGACGATATCGTCGATGTGGCTCTTCTCGACGATGAGCGGCGGCGATAGCGCAAAGGAGTCACCGCTCATGCGGAAGTACAATCCGCGATTGAAGCAGTCGACCATGACGTCGTAGCCGCGCGCACCGACCGTGCCGTCACGCGACGACAGCTCGACCGCGCCCATCAGGCCGCAATTGCGGATGTCGACGACGTTGGGCAGGCCTTTCAGCGAGTGCAGGGCATCGCGCCAGTATTCCGCGATCGAGGCACCGCGCGTCAGCAGGCCCTCGTCCTTGTAGATGTCGAGCGTGGCGATGCCGGCGGCGCAGGCGGTCGGATGCGCGGAATAAGTGTAGCCGTGGAACAGCTCCATCTGGTTTTCCGGGCCGACCATCATGCCGTCGTAAATCTTGCGGCTTGCGAACACCGCGCCGCACGGAATCGTGCCGTTGGTGATGCCCTTGGCCGTCGTCATCAGGTCCGGCGTGACACCGAAGAAGTCGGCAGCGAACGGCGTGCCGAGACGGCCGAAGCCGGTGATGACCTCGTCGAAGATCAGGAGAATGCCGTGCTTGTCGCAGATCGCGCGCAGGCGCTGGAGATAACCCTTCGGCGGCGGCAGCACCGCGGTCGAGCCCGGCACCGGCTCGACGATGACGGCAGCGATCGTCTCGGCGCCATGCAAGGCCACCAGACGTTCGAGATCGTCGGCAAGCTCGGCGCCATGCTCCGGCTGGTCCTTGGCGAAGGCGTTGCGGCCGAGATCGTGGGTGTGGCGCATGTGATCGACACCCGGCAGCAGGGTGGCGAAGGCGCGACGGTTGGCGACCATGCCGCCGACCGAGGTGCCGCCGAAGCCGACGCCGTGATAGCCACGCTCACGGCCGATCAGGCGGGTGCGGCTCGCCTGGCCGTTGGCGCGATGATAGGCGAGCGCGATCTTCAGCGCGGTGTCGACCGACTCGGAGCCGGAGTTGGTGAAGAAAATGCGGTCGAGGCCCTTCGGCGCGATTTCGGCGAGGCGCTCGGCGAAGTCGAACGCCAGCGGATGGCCCATCTGGAACGACGGCGCGAAATCCAGCGTCATCAGCTGGCGCTCGACGGCAGCGGCGATCTGCTTGCGGCCGTGGCCGGCATTGACGCACCAGAGGCCCGCGGAGCCGTCGATCACCTTGCGGCCGTCGACGGTGGTGTAATGCATGCCCTCGGCCGACGAAAAGAGGCGCGGCGCCTTCTTGAACTGACGGTTGGCCGTGAACGGCATCCAGAACGAGTCGGTCTTGATAGTGTTCGGAATCTGATGAAGGGTCACGGCCACGCTCCTTTGCTGACGGCATAGCAGAGCCACGGCTTCGACAGCGCAACAAGTCCTTTTCTGGTCACCTGCAAGGCATTGATTTCACTGGGGCAGCCGGTCCATATTTGCGCGATCCGCAACACCTGCAACAGGGGCCAGGGGCATGAGCGTCGACATCGGTGGACGGCTGCGATTCATCCGGGCGCGCCACAAGCTGTCGCAGCGCGAGCTCGCCAAGCGCGCAGGCGTCACCAATTCGACGATTTCGCTGATCGAATCCAACCAGATGAACCCGTCGGTCGGCGCTCTCAAGCGCATCCTGGACGGCATCCCGATGGGGCTCGCCGAGTTCTTCGCGCTCGAGCCGGACAGCCGGCGCAAGATCTTCTACCGCGCCGAAGAGCTCACCGAAGTCGGCAAGAAGCCGATCTCCTATCGCCAGATCGGCGACAATCTGTTCGGTCGCAGCCTGCAGATCCTGAAGGAGCTCTACGAGCCCGGCAGCGACACCGGCCGCGTTCACCTCGTCCATGACGGCGAGGAAGGCGGCATCGTGATCTCCGGCAAGCTCGAAGTCACCGTCGAGGACGAACGCCGCATCCTCAATCCGGGCGATGCCTATTATTTCGAGAGTCGCCGCCCGCATCGCTTCCGCTGCGTCGGCGGCAAACCGTGCGAAGTGATCTCGGCCTGCACGCCACCGACATTCTGAAGCGCATCAAGATTATCCGGGATCCTACGGAGTGCCCCGGTGTCTTACGGAGCTTGAGGCATCTCAATTTCCGCGCGTGAGTCTTCTATATGTTGCGAGCAGTAGCCGAGCAGCTGAGCTGCTTCCTAACAGAGCTCGCGATGAACGCCACCCTCACCAATGCTGAAGCTGCGCTCGACGAAGTCCAGCGCGATACACGAAAGCTCCATTCACGGGAGCTGCGCGAGACTATCGAGAAATACATCGAAGAGCAGCGAGAGCAGATCAAGGCTCTCCACCGGATGATGAACTGACCCGGCTTGGCCAGGACGGGGACGGGACGGGTCCGCAAACGTCCTGAACCCAAAAGACACAGCAGGCGACCAAGGTCCAGGACGTCCTGTCTTGTGGAGTGCATCACCATGGCGACCCGCGCCGGCCTCGTGGCGCGCCTGCTCGGCGCGATGCTGCTGCTGTGCGTCGCCACCGCGGCGCAAGCCGAGAAGCGCGTCGCGCTGGTGATCGGCAATTCGGCATACCTGACGGTCGCAAAACTGCCCAATCCCGCTGATGACGCCAGGCTGATGTCGGATACGCTGCTCTCGCTCGGCTTCTTCGTGGTCGGCGGCGGCGCGCAGGTCGATCTCGACAAGGCGGCCTTCGACCGCGCGCTGCAAGCCTTCGATAAGGAACTGATCGGCGCGGACGTCGCGCTGTTTTACTTCGCCGGCCACGGCGTCGAGACACACGGCCTCAATTACATCGTTCCTATCGATGCCCATCCCGCAGATGAAGGCGATGTCTTCGTCCAGGCGATCGGTCTTGCCGGCGTGCTCGATCAGATGAAGAAATCCGGCGCCAAGATCAACCTGATGCTGCTGGATGCGTGCCGTAACAATCCGTTCGGCGGTCATGGCCTTCACGTCGGCGCTGGTGGACTGGCCCAGATGCAGGCCCCAGCAGGCACACTGATCTCATTCGCCACGCAGCCCCGCAGCGTGGCGCTCGATGGCGACAACGGCCATAGCCCCTACACCCGCGCTCTGGCCGACGCCATGCAGCACCGGGGTTACGGGCTGTTCAAGACTTTCAACGAGATGGGATTGGCGGTGGAGAAGGCTACCCACGGTCAACAGTTGCCGTGGGTAGCTTCGTCGCCCATCGCAACCAGCTTCTACTTCGCCGGCAAACCTGTGCCGCCTGCGGCGATGCAGGCCGCGCTGACCCTGCCGACCGGCGTATCGTCGGCGCGACCGTCAGACGCGATGTTACGTCGTGATCTCATTACCGACTGCGATCGCCTGGCAGGCATGCCTTCTGACGCTCTCGGTGCAGAGGGCGTGCCGGGAGTCGCGTTCGAGAAGATCAAGGCGGCTGAAGCGACCGCCGCCTGCAATGACGCCATGCAGCGCTACCCGGAAGTAGCGCGGTTCGCCTACCAGGCCGGCCGAGCCGCCACCGCCCGCAAAGACTATCTGGAAGCACTTCATTTGCACGAGAAGGCTGCAGCTGCTGGTTATCCGACAGCGATGCATAATATCGGCGTGCTCTATGCGACCGGCGAAGGCGTCAAGAAGGACGACGCCGAGGCCGCGCGTTGGTACAAGAAGGCATCGGACGCTGGCGACCCGCTCGGGATGCTCGAACTCGGTTGGCTCTATGCCTTCGGAGATGGCAACGCCAGGAATTGCCCGGAAGCGATCAGGCTCAATGAGGCTGCGGTCAAAGCCGGCGTCGGGGCGGCGATGAACAATCTCGGCCTGCTCTATTTGCGGGGCCGCTGCGTCGAGCGCAATTATGCAGAAGCGCGCCGGCTGTTCGAGCAGGGGGCTGCGCTGAACGATGACGCCGCCCTGAACAGTCTTGGCTCGATGTACAACGAGGCCCAGGGCGTGCCGCGCAACACACGGCTCGCCCGGGAATTGTTCGAGAGGTCGGCCGCGCAGGGCTATGCGCTCGCCCGGCAAAACCTGCGCGACATGCGCCGCTAGTCCAGTCAGTGCTTAAGTAAGCAGCTCCTCGATCCGAATCGGGAAACGACGCACTCGCACGCCGGTCGCATGCCAGACGGCATTGGCGACCGCGCCGGCGCTGCCCGTGATGCCGATCTCACCGACACCCTTGATGCCGAGCGCATTGACGTGCGGATCGTGCTCCTCGACTGTGATCACGTCGAGCGGCGGCACGTCTGCATTCACCGGGATGTGGTACTCGCCGAGATTGGCATTCATAATCCGGCCGCTGCGGCGATCGGTGATCGCCTCCTCGTGCAGGGCAAAGGACATGCCCCAGATCATGCCGCCGAACAGCTGGCTCTTCACCAGATGCGGGTTGACGATGCGTCCAGCGGCGAAGGCACCGACCATGCGGGTGACGCGGACCTGGCCGAGTTCGGGATCGACCTTCACTTCCGCGAACACCGCTCCATGCGCGTGCATCGCATACTCTTCCATCGCCGCCGGGTTCGGCGCACCGGTACCGCGGGCCTCCACCTCGGCAACACCCGCGCGCGCGAGCGTTTCGGCATAGCTCTCGCTGCGGCTCTCGTCGTCACGCCGGATCAACCTGCCATCGCGCGCGATCACACCGGCATTGCCGGCGCCGAACAGCGGCGAGCGCTCGTCGGAGGTGGCGAGATCGGCGAGCTTTGCGATCACGGCCGCGCCGGCGCTGTGGATCGCAGCACCCGCGGTTGCCGTATGAGCCGAGCCGCCGGCGATGCCGGCATCGGGCAGGTCGGACGTGCCGGCCTTGAACGAGACGCGATCGATATCGAGCCCGACGGCGTCGGCTGCGATCTGGGCCAGCGCCGTCCAGGCGCCCTGCCCCATATCATGCGCGCCGATCTCCATCGCACCGGAGCCGTCGCGGCGGAGCACAGCGCGCGCCTCCGCCTGGAACATCAGCGCGGGGAACGTCGCGGTGCCCATCCCCCAGCCGACCAGAAGTCCGGCATCATCGCGCATCTGCTTGGGCTGGAGCGAGCGCTTCGCCCAGCCGAATCGCGCCGCGCCCTGATCATAACAGGCACGCAGCGCTTTCGAGGAAAACGGCTTGCCGGTGATCGGCTCGACCTCGGCATAATTCATCAAGCGAAAGGCCAACGGATCGATGCCGCAGGCCCAGGCCATCTCGTCAATCGCGCTTTCCAGCGCAATCGATCCCGTCGCCTCTCCCGGCGCGCGCATGAACAATGGGGTGCCGGTATTGACGCGGACGGCATCGTGCGAGGTGCGGATTGCGGGCGCCGCGTAGAGTGTATGCGAGGCATCGGCGGCAGGTTCGTAGAAATCGTCGAACGTGCTCGACACGGTGCGCGCATGGTGATCAAGCGCAGTCAGGCGCCCCTCACCGTCGGCGCCGATGCGCAAACGCTGACGCGTCGGCGCGCGATGGCCGACCGGGCCATACATCTGCTCACGGCGCAACACGAGCTTGACCGGCTTGCCGACCAGTTTTGCGGCCATGATGCCGAGAACCGGGGGACCGGCCATCAGCCCCTTGGAACCGAAACCGCCGCCGAGGAACGGGCTGCGGATGTGGATCTTGTCATGCGGGATGCCGAACAATTCGGCGACGCGCGCAAGTGATAACATGAGACCCTGGGTCGGCATGTCGATCTGCACACTGTCACCATCCCAGCGAGCTACGATCGCATGCGGCTCCATCGCGTTGTGATATTGCGGTGGCGTCTCATAAATCACATCGATCTGCTTGTCGGCCGAGGCAAGGCCCGCCTCGACATCACCGCGATGATTTTCCGTGGGATTGCCGACACCGACGACCGGCGGCACATAACTTTCGCCGGCATCGAGGCCGACGAGGGCGGGCAGCGTCTCGAAGCGCGGCGCCAGCAGCACCGCGCCTTCCGTCGCCGCCTCGAGCGTCTCGGCGATCACGACGGCGATGGGCTGGTTGGCGTAGCGGACCTCGTTGCTCTGCAACACCTCCATCCGGAACACGAACGGGTTGGTCTTGATTTCAGGATCGATCGCGAGCTGCGGCTTGTGGTCCGGCGTCATGACCTCGACAACGCCGGGATGACGCTTGGCAGCCGCGACATCGAGCGAGGTCACGCGGCCGTGCGAGATGCTGGACACGGCCATCACCGCGAACAGCATGCCGGGCGGATGATTGTCAGCGGCATAGGTCGCCTGTCCCTTGACCTTGAGCACGCCGTCGCGGCGGGTCAGCGGCTGGCCGATACTGGAGCCGTGGCGGAGATGGGCGGGAGCGCTGGTAAGATTGAGCTCAGGCATGAATGGCTCCAGACGTCGAAGCAAAGGGGGAAGCCGGCAGTGCCGGCAGGCGCGCCGGGGTTCCGGCTGCAGCTAATGACAGCGCACGCACGACGATGCGGCGCGCGAGTTCGATCTTGTAGGCGTTGTCGCCGGACGGCTTTGCATCGGTGAGCGCGCGCCAGGCAGCTTCCTGGAAGGCATCTGCCGTTGGTGCGACGCCTCTCAGGACGTCTTCCGCGGCGCGGGCGCGCCAGGGTTTTGCGGCGACGCCGCCAAGCGAAAGCCGGGCCTCCGCGACCTTGCCGCTCTCGATCCGCAGTGCGGCCGCGGCCGAGACGACGGCGAATGCGTAGGACGTGCGCTCGCGGAGCTTGAGATAGCGCGCATGCGCGGCAAAACCACGCGCCGCGGGCGGCAGGCGAACTGCGACGATGAGGTCGCCGGGCTCAAGTGCAGACTCGCGCTCGGGCGTCTTGCCGGGCAGGCGATGCAGTTCGTCGAGCGCGATCTCGCGACGGCCGTTCCTGCCTTCGATCTCGACGATGGCGTCGAGCGCCACCAGCGGCACGCAGAAGTCGGACGGATTCGTGGCGATGCAGCTCTCGCTCCAGCCGAGCACGGCGTGCGTCCGGTTCTCGCCATCGCGGGCATCGCAGCCGCTGCCAGGCTCACGCCTGTTGCAGCGGCTGGCGGTGTCGTAGAAATAAGCGCAACGGGTCCGCTGCAGCAGATTGCCGCCCACGGTGGCGGCATTACGCAATTGCGCCGACGCGCCGGAGAGGAGCGCTTCTGCCACGGCCGGATAGGATTTTGCAAACTCTGCATCATGCGCGAGATCGGCATTGCTCACCAACGCCCCGATACGCACGCCTCCATCCGCGAGATGCTCGATCTGATCGAGACCATCGAGATGCGTGACGTCGACCAATCGATCCGGACGGCTGACGCCGCCCTTCATCAGGTCAAGCAGATTGGTGCCGGCGGCAAGATACGCAGCACCCGGCTGCGCGGCGGCGGCGACGGCCTCAGTGACCGTGGCGGGCCTGACATAATCGAACTGTTTCATGCGGACCGCCTCTGGCTGGTTTCGTCGGCACCGGCCTGAGCCTCGAGCACGGCATCGACGATGCCGGCATAGGCGCCGCAGCGGCAGAGATTGCCGCTCATGCATTCGCGGATGCGCTCGGGATCGTTGCCGGCCTGAGCTTCCTGCATCATGCCGATGGCGCTCATGATCTGGCCGGGCGTGCAGAAGCCGCACTGAAATCCGTCATGGGCGATGAAGGCCGCCTGTACTGGATGAAGCTGATCGCCGCGCGCAACACCTTCGATAGTGAGGATGTCGGCGCCGTCATGGCTGATGGCGAGCGCGAGGCAGGAATTGATGCGCTTGCCGTCGACGAGAATGGTGCAGGCGCCGCACTGGCCGCGGTCGCATCCCTTCTTGGTTCCGGTGAGATGGAGGCGCTCACGCAGGAGATCGAGCAGCGTGACGCGTGGATCGTCGAGGACGACATCGCGCCGTGCACCGTTCACGGTGAGGCTGATGGAGTGGTTCATACAAGGCTCCGATCAGAGATGGACATGGCTCATCGCCCGGCGCGCCACCGCCGTGGCCGCCGTCGATATCGCGCTGCCCGGACGGAGGCCCGGACCAGCACCCAGCGAAGATACGGAGGCACCCTCCACTTAACAAGGGCTGCCGGAAAATATTTGGAATTCGTCAAAAGCCCGTGCACAGACAACGCGATGCAGCCCTGCATGGGTTCATTGCAAGGGTTCAATCTAACCAATTCGTGATCTACATTGCCGGCATGGACGACCACACCGACCAGACCCGAAAACCCCGCGCCGATGCCGTGCGCAATCGCGAGCGCGTGCTCGAAGCGGCCAAAATCGTGTTCAACGCGGGCGGCCCGGAGGCAAGCCTGGAGGCTGTGGCCAAACGTGCCGGGGTGGGTATCGGCACGCTTTACCGGCATTTTCCAACGCGCGAGGATCTGTTCGAGGCGGTGTACCGGCGCGAGGTCGAGCAGCTCAGCGAGCTTGCCGAGCAGTTGAAGAATGCCAAGGATCCGGTCGATGCGCTCAGGCGCTGGCTCGGCTCCACCGTCGAATTCGTCGCCACGAAAAAAGGCATGTCGGCTGCGCTGGCACTGACGTTCCAGAGCTCGTCGGACCTGGCTGCGTTCTCGATGGACCGGCTGACCAAGGCGATCGGCTCGCTGCTCGATCGCGCCGTCGCGACCGGCCAGATGCGCCCCGATATCAGCCCGGAAGACCTATTCAGGGCCCTGATCGGCATGTGCTACATGCACGACCAGCCCGGCTGGCAATCCTCTGTACTACGAATGCTCGACGTATTTGTCGACGGTCTGCGCGTACAGCCGATCGCAAAAGCCAAGGCGCGCGCCGCCAAGCGCGCGAAGCCGGCGCTGAAACCCAAGCGATAGCGCGTCCGTATTTGCCAGGGTCGTGCTAGGATCAGCATCGCCGGGATTTCAACGCGGAGCCTGCCATGCGCATTGCCGCCGTGCTCGTCGTTCTCAGTATTGCTTGCAGTCCCATCTCCGCGCGCGCCGACGATGTCGCGACAGCGCAAGGCGTGATCCGGGCTCAGGAACAAGCTTTTGCGCACGACGATGCGACTGCGGCCTATTCCCAGGCCGCGCCGGCGATCAAGGAAATTTTCCCTGCGCCCGACATCTTCATGTCCATGGTGCAGAAGGGTTACGCACCGGTCTATCGTCACAAGAGTTTTGAGTTCGGCGACAGCAAGACCGAAGGCAGCTCGATCGCTCAGCGCGTTCACATCATCGATGCCGATGGCGAAGCCTGGGAAGCGCTCTACACGCTCGAGCAGCAGGCGGACGGAAGCTACAAGATCACCGGCTGCTCGCTGCTGAAGGCAGGACAGGCGGTTTAGGTCGCCTCAAGGCATAACGACACCAGGGTCGCGATGGCGCCCAAGGTGATCGCGGTGTCGGCGATGTTGAAAATGGCGAACGACCAGGCCTGATAGGATAGGTGGACGAAGTCGATCACCGAGCCGGTCCGGGCGCGGTCCAGCATGTTGCCAAGTGCGCCGCCGATGATCAGGGCAAGTCCGGTTGCCATGATCGGTTGGCCAGGCGGCACGCGACGAAGCCACCAGGCCAACAAGCCGCAGGCGAGAAGCGACAGACCAACCAGCGGCCAACGCTGGGCATCGTCCGCGAACCGCAGGAAGCTGAACGAAACGCCCTTGTTGTAGGACAGCACGAAGTCGATGGATGGCAATACCGTGGACGATAAGATGATCGTCGGACGATCGGGCTCGAGCCAGCCAACGACAAGCTGCTTCGTACCCAGATCCAGCAGCACGACAGCGAGGATCAGCCAGATCCAGCGGAAGCTGACACGTGACGGCGTCCTAGGTCGCAAAACCCGGTCCTGTCTTGACCGAATTCATGCGCGAGCGGATCAGCAGCGTCAATACGATGCCGATATTGAGGGCATTCCACGCCACGCCATTGGCGAACGCAGCCGCGTAGGAGCCGGTGGCATCGAAGATGACGCCGGACACCCAGCCACCGAAGGACATGCCGAATACGGAGGCGAAGATCACGATGCCGACGCGTGTCGCCGCTTCGCTCGCCGGCATCGCCTCGCGCACAATGATGGCGTAGCTCGGCACGATGCCGCCCTGGAACAGGCCGAACATCGCGGAGATCAGGTAGAGCGAGGTGAGGCTGTCGAAAAACAGGTAAAATACCAGCGCGAAGCCCTGCGCCAATGCCCCGATCAGCAGCGTCGGAATGCCGCCGATCTTGTCCGCAAGATAGCCCGAGCCGATGCGGCTGACGATGCCGCAGGCCATCATCAGCGACAGCATCTCGGCGCCGCGCGCCACGCCGTAACCGAGATCGCCGCAATAGGCGACGATATGCACCTGCGGCATCGCCATGGCGACGCAGCAGGAAATACTGGCGATCGAGAGCAGCACCGTCAGCGTGTTGGTCGAGAGCCTGAGATCAACGCGCGGCGGCGCTGCATTGGCGTGATTGCGGACCTTGTCGTCGCCCATCTGCCCACGCAGGATCAGCACCAGGATCGTCATCAGGCTCACGCAGACGAGGGCGATGCCGATATGGGTGGTGCGCCAGCCGATCCTCTCGATGCCCGCATTGATGAGTGGCGGCCATATCGTGCCGGCGACGTAATTGCCGCTCGCAACGATGGTCACGGCCAGGCCGCGATAGCGCTCGAACCAGTGTGACGCCTCCGCCATCAACGGCGCGAAAGTCGCTGATGTGCCGAGCCCGATCAGGAAATAGGCGGCGACGAACTGCCAGAGCTGGGTCGAGAGCCCCGCCAGCGTGTTGGCGACGCCGAGAAAGGCGATGCTGATCGCCATGGCCGGCACGATGCCGAACTTGTCGGTAATCTTGCCGGCGATCACGCCGCCGAGCCCGAAGCCGAACATCATCAGTGTGAAGGCCAGCGACACCTCGCCGCGCGTGGCGGCGAATTCAGTCTGCACGACGGGTATCACCACGACGACCGCCCACATGCCGACGCCGCCGATCGAGCCGATCAGCAGTGCGAGCAAAAGCCGCACCCAGGCCTGACGGGAATCAGGGGTGAATGAGGCCGGCTTCTGCCCTGGGTGATTTGGTGCGTGCACGGCGCGGACCATGTTCGCTGATCGCCTTGTGGTCAAGCATTGTGCCGCGATATTGGGCATGCGCGGTGCACTGCGGTAAGAAGAGCTTGGCGAAATCGCGCTTTGCCATTAGTTTGCAATCTGCGTGTGCAAGGATGCTGCGCGAAGAGCATGTCGGCGGGAATGGTGTTGCAATTGACGCGATCGATGCGGATCAGGGTGGGGCGCCTCATTGCGCTGGCCTATCTGTTCTGCGTGCTCGCGCCGGCGGCAAGCCTCGCCTGGGGTAACAGCTCCGCGCCGTGCCTTGGCGACGATCTCGTGCTCACCGACCTCGTGCCGGCGCACCATCAGATGTCGTCTGGTCACATGCATGGCGACGAGATGCATGACCACGTGGGAATGCAGGCGCACCATCAGGCGGCGATGCAAGACACGCCTATTCCGCACCATCATGACGGCAAGGGCAAGGTTGGCCCGTGCTGCGCCATGATGTGCGTCAGCGCGTTGCCGGCCGATCTGCCGAGCTTTGCGAAGCCGCTTCAGCCGGTTTCCGCCTGCTCGCCCGAGATCGTGGCCAGCCTGCACAGCGCGGCGCCGCCCCTGCTCTACCGCCCTCCCATCATCTGATCTGATTCCACGACGTCAGGCCGGGCGCGAAATCCGCGCGCGCGAACCTGTGGTCTCCAGACAGATCAGGGATAAATCATGCTTACGCTTCCCGGGGCGAAGTCCGCCGCCGCATCTGCGGTGCGTGGAGGACACTTTCGATTCAATTGGCCACTGCTGGCAGCAGCCACATTGGCGTTGTCCGGCTGCATGCCGGCCACAACGTCCGTGGCCGGCGCGGATCCAGCCGATCCCGCGGCAAAGGCAGCGCGCCTCGACTATCGCTCGACAGTCGCGCCCTACACGAGCCTGCGGCCTGCAGCGCCGGCGCCATGGCGCGAGCGCAACGACGCTGTCACTCCGCAGCCAAAGCAAGACCGGTAGGGAGCACGCCATGGCACAGTATTTTGCACGAGGCCTGCTCGTTCTCGGCGCGCTCAGCCTCTCCGGCTGCGCTGCGTTCTCACCCGATAGCGGCATGACAGCGGTCTCTGAGCTGACGAGCCAGGCTATCAAGAAGGACGTCGCCTTCGTGCGAACGGCGGAGGGAGCCGGTGCGGTCGAGGCGCGCGTACGCCGGCTGCTATCACGGACGCTGACCGCAGAGACCGCCGTGCAGGTCGCGCTGCTCAACAACAAGGGGCTGCAGGCCGCCTATAACGAGCTGGCGCTGGCAGAGACCGATCTGGTCGAGCAGAGCCTGCCGCCCAATCCGGTGTTCTCGGTCTCGCGCATTTCGGGCAATGGCGCCAGCGAGATCGAGCGCCAGATCGTCGGCGACATTCTGGCGCTGGCCACGCTGCCGTTCCGATCCGACATCGCGCGCGAGCGCTTTCGTCAGGCCCAATTGCGCGCGGCACTAGCAACACTGCGGCTCGCCGCCGATGTGCGGCGCGCTTACGTTCGCGCGGTCGCCGGAAACGAGATGGTGGTGCTGCTCACGGATGCGAAGACGACTGCGGAATCGACTGCGCGGCTCGCGCTCAAGCTCGGCGAAACCGGCTCGGTCAACAAGCTCGACCAGGCGCGCGAGCAGGTGTTTTACGCCGAGACCACAGCCGATCTCGCCACCGCACGCCAGTCGGCGACGAGCGCGCGCGAAAAGCTGGCACGGCTGATGGGGTTGTGGGACGACGGTCTCGACTTCCGTCTGCCCAACGCGTTGCCGCCGCTGCCAATTCGGCAGCTGGCACTGCCCTCAATCGAGGCCGATGCAGTCGGCCATCGCATCGACTTGCAGATCGCGCGGCTCGAGCTGACGGCGCTGGCAAAGTCGTTGAATCTCACTGAAGCAACACGCTTCGTGACGCTGCTCGATCTCGCCGGCATCTCCCGCCGGACCCAGGATCCGGAAGGCGCGCCGTTCCGCGAGCGCGGTTTTGATGTGCAGTTCCAGATCCCGATCTTCGATGGCGGCGAGGTGCGCGTGCGGCAAGCCGCAGAAACCTACAACCTCGCCTTCAACCGCCTGACCGAGCGTGCCGTGAACGTCCGCTCGGAAGCGCGCGACGCCTATCGGGTCTATCGCTCCACCTACGACATCGCGAGCCACTACCAGCGCGAGATCCTGCCGTTGCGCAAGATCATCACCGAGGAGATGCAGCTCCGCTTCTCCAGCATGCAGGTCGATATCTTCGCACTGCTGACCGAAGCACGGCAGCGCCTCGCCTCGCTGCGCGGCGCGATCGACGCCAGGCAAAATTTCTTCGTCGCCCAGTCCGAATTGAAGACTGCCGTCAATGGCGGCGGCGCGCCTGCTTCCGGCGTCGACAATCCAACCAATATCGCCGCGGCAGCGCCTGCCGACGGCGGCCACTGACATGGAGGCCAGCATGTTTTCCCGCCGAGGATTTTTGGGCACTGCCGCGCTCGCAAGCGCATCAGCCGTCAGCGGCCGCGTCCAGGCCGCATCGATTCCGGAAGCTGCCCACATGGACAAGGCCGTGATGCAGCCGCCGCTGCACCCTGTCAGCGGTCCTGACTATCGCCCCGTCGTCACGCTCAATGGCTGGACGCTGCCGTTTCGCATGAACGGCAACTGGAAGGAATTTCACCTCGTCGCCGAGCCCGTGGTGCGCGAATTCGCCGAAGGCATGAAGGTCAATCTCTGGGGCTATAACGGCCAATCGCCGGGGCCGACCATCGAGGCCGTCGAAGGCGACAAGGTCCGCATCTTCGTCACCAACCGCCTGCCCGAATACACCACCGTTCATTGGCACGGCATGATCGTTCCGAGCGGCATGGACGGCGTCGGCGGGCTGACCCAGCCGAATATCGAGCCGGGAAAGACCTTCGTCTACGAGTTCGAGATGAAGACGAGCGGGACCTTCATGTACCACCCGCATTCCGACGAGATGGTGCAGATGGCGATGGGCATGATGGGCATGGTCGTCGTGCACCCGCGCGATCCGAACTTCCGCCCCGTCGACCGCGACTTCGTCTTCGTGATGAGCACCTATCGCGTCGATCCCGGCACCTATCTGCCGCGGGTCAACGAGATGACCGATTTCAACATGTGGACCTGGAATGCGCGGGTGTTTCCAGGCATCGATCCTCTGCCCGTCCGGCTCGGCGACAAGGTGCGCGTGCGCATCGGTAATCTCAGCATGACCAACCACCCGATCCATCTGCATGGCCACAGCTTTGCCGTGACCTGCACCGACGGCGGCTGGATTCCCGAGAGCGCGCAATATCCGGAGACGACGACCGACGTGCCGGTCGGCGCGGTACGTGTGTTCGACGTCCTCGCCGACAATCCCGGCGACTGGGCGTTTCACTGCCACAAATCGCATCACACCATGAATGCGATGGGGCACGACATGCGCAACATGATCGGCGTCTCGCGCAAGGATCTCGCCGAGGCGGTCGGCAAGCTCGCGCCCGACGCCATGGTGATGGGGCAATCCGGCATGGCGATGGGCAACATGGAGATGCCGGCGCCCGACAACACGCTGCCGATGATGAGCGGCGCCGGCCAGTTCGGCCCGATCGAGATGGGCGGCATGTTCACGGTGATGAAGATCCGGGAGGACCTCGCGCGCGACGATTATCGTGATCCCGGCCCCTATCAATTCCCGCATGGCACTGTCGCCTACGAGGTCGCCCCGCCCGCGGCAGCGCCGGCGCGGCAGCCGGCCTCGTCCGCGCACAAGATGAAGATGTGAGCGTTTCGATGAACCACCAACTGGAGACTACAATGAAGAAGACGATCAAACTCGCCTCGACGCTGGTCGCGCTGTCGATCGCCCCCGCGTTCGCACACGAGGGTCACGATCATCACGGCTTCTCGGCTGGCGAACCCGGCGATCCCAACAAGCCCGCGCGCACCATCGAGATCGCGTTGAGCGAGATGGCCTATGAGCCGTCGAACATCAATGTGAAGCGCGGCGAGCAGATCCGCTTCGTGCTGCGCAACGTCGGCAAGGAGGATCACGAGTTCCTGCTCGCCACCGCCAAGGAGAACCTCGCGCATGCCAAGGTGATGAAGAAGCACCCGCATATGGAGCACGACGACCCGAACGGGGTGCGGCTGGCGCCGAACAAGACGGCCGAGATCGTCTGGAATTTCAGCAAAGCCGGCACCTTCGAATTCTCCTGCCTGATCCCCGACCATCGCGACTACGGCATGGTCGGCCACGTCACCGTGAAGTGAAGAGGAGACGACCATGAAACCGATCATCCGCCTCACCGCGGCGTTCGCGCTGACGCTGGGCCTGACCGTGAACGCGCTGGCGCAAGCCGCGTCCATCAACGGTCAAGTCAAGAAGATCGACGAAGGCGCCGGCAAGATCACGCTCAAGCACGGCCCCGCCAAAAGCCTCGGCATGGACGAGCCCATGACCATGGTCTACCGGGTCAAGGACCCCGCGATGCTCAAGCAGGTGAAGGTCGGCGACATGGTGGCCTTCGAGGCTCAGGAAGCGGCCTCGGGGTACACGGTGACGAAGATGGAGAAGGCAAAGTAGGCCCGTCGATCACGTCGTGGTGGCCGGGCTTTAAACCCGACAGCCGTGGGATAAGCCCCGGGCATGACGATTTCCTTCCTGCGCGACGCCCGAAACACCCCGGTCTGACCTCTTCCCGCACCCCTTGTTAACCGTTTGCTAACCATACACCGGGCAAAAATTGCCCAGTGGAGTCGAGTGTCGTCAGCCGGGTAGAACGGGAGTTCCCGTGGACGCCAGTGCGGTGCCTCACTTTCGGAGCGGCGGCCCATCGGCCGCCGCGCAGACGTTTGGGGCGCGCGGGCGACAGTCGCGCGGGGGAGCAGCTACCATGGTCGACGTCACCGCGGGACAGGGCGTAGGCAGCGCGAAGCCGGGCCTCCCCTCCCTCTCCGAGATCGTCAACATCCTCAAGCGCGGCGACATCGCGCTGGCGCTCGGCGTCCTCACCATCCTGGTGGTGCTGATCCTGCCGCTGCCGGCGGTCGTGCTGGACCTGTTTCTGGCGATCTCGATCACGCTCTCGATCCTGATCCTGATGACGTCGTTGTTCATCCAGACGCCGCTGGAATTCTCCGCCTTCCCGACCATCCTGCTGATCTCGACCATGCTGCGGCTGTCGCTCAACATGGCCTCGACCCGCTTGATCCTGTCGCACGGGCATGAGGGCACGGACGCGGCCGGTCACGTCATCGAAGCTTTCGGCAGCTTCGTAATGGGCGGCAATTTCGTCATCGGCATCATCGTCTTCGCCATTCTGATCATCGTCAATTTCGTCGTCATCACCAAGGGTTCGGGCCGTATCGCCGAAGTCGCCGCCCGTTTCCACCTCGACGCCATGCCCGGCAAGCAGATGGCGATCGACGCCGATCTCTCCGCCGGCCTGATCGACGAGAAAGTCGCCAAGCACCGGCGCAAGGAACTGGAGGACGAGAGCGGCTTCTTCGGCGCCATGGACGGTGCCTCGAAGTTCGTCCGGGGCGATGCCATCGCGGGCCTCCTGATCGTCTTCATCAACGTCGTCGGCGGCATGATCATCGGGGTGGCGCAGCAGGGCCTGTCCTTTGCCGATGCGGGCCGCAGCTACACGCTGCTGACCGTCGGTGACGGCCTCGTCACCCAGGTGCCGGCGCTGATCGTCTCGACAGCGGCGGGCCTGCTCGTCTCCAAGGCGGGCGTCTCCGGCGCCGCCGACAAGGCGCTGATGAAGCAGTTCTCCGGCTATCCCCAGGCGCTCGCAATGTCCTCGGCGGTCATGCTGGTGTTGGCGGCGCTGCCGGGCATTCCGACCATCCCCTTCCTTGCGCTCGGCGCTGGCGCCGGCGCGCTGGCCTGGCAGGCGCGTAACCACAAGCGTACCGCCATCAAGGCCGAAGAAGCGGCCAAGACCGCGCCGGCGGCCGGTACGCCGGGTGCACCGGGCGCTGCGGCGGAAGAACCGATCTCTGCGGCGCTGAAGATCGACGACCTCAAGATCGAGCTCGGCTACGCGCTGCTGCCGCTCGTCAACGGCCCCGACGGCACCGACCGCCTCACCGAGCAGATCAAGGCGCTGCGCCGCTCGCTCGCGATCGAGATGGGTTTTGTCATGCCGGCTGTGCGCATCCTCGACAACGTCCAGCTCGAAGCCAACACCTGCATCATCAAGATCAAGGAGGTCGATGCCGGCACCGGCAAGATCTGGCCGAACCAGTTCATGGTCATGGACCCCGGCGGCAGCCAGGTGCAGGTCCCCGGCATCCACACCACCGAACCGACTTTCGGCCTGCCCGCCACCTGGGTCGATGCCAGCCTCAAGGAGGAGGCTTCGCTCAAGGGCTACACCGTCGTCGACGCCGCGACCGTGCTCTCGACCCATCTCACCGAGCTGCTCAAGGCCAACATGTCGGACCTGCTCTCCTATGGCGAGGTGCAGAAGCTGCTGAAGGAGCTGCCGAAGGAGCAGGGCGAGTTGGTCAAGGACATCGTGCCCGGACAGGTCACGGTCTCCGGAATCCAGCGCGTGCTTCAGCTCCTGCTCGCCGAGCGCATCTCGATCCGCGACCTCTCGACCATCCTCGAAGGCATCGCCGATTCGCTCGCCTTCTCGCGCAATCCCGCGACCATGGTCGAGCATGTCCGCGCCCGCCTGGCGCGACAGATCTGCGCGCAGAATACGTCCTACAGCGGTTACCTGCCTCTGATCGCGCTGTCTGCACGGTGGGAGCAGGCCTTTGCCGAATCCATCGTCGGCCAGGGCGAAGAGCGCAGCCTCGCGATGCAGCCGTCGAAACTGTCGGAGTTCATGACCGGCGTGCGCGAGGCCTTCGAGCGCGCCGCCCGCGAGGGCGAGGCGCCGGTGCTGGTGACCTCTGCGGCAATTCGCCCCTTCGTCCGCTCCCTGGTCGAGCGGTTCCGGGCCCAGACGACCGTGCTGTCGCAGGCCGAAATCCACCCGCGAGCGAGGCTGAAAACGGTCGGAAGCATCTGATTTGCCTTAAGAAGCCGTGTGTTTTTCGGCCACAGGCAAATGGTTTTTGAGTTCCTGGCGCCTTGTCGACCAAATGCAGACAAGGCGTCTTACGAGCACATTACATCGTTGAAATAATTGCGAAATCGAACGATCAATATCCATTTTTGATCGCGATCTTTCACGTCCTGTCACGCTCTTGTGATGACCTCTTGGGAACGAATCCTCCCAATACTAGGTTGTTGGGCATCGGAAGCATGAACCTGCCCAATCAAGCAGGCGACTACTTCGGGTAGATGGCGGCAGGAGCCTTCCATGAACCACTCGATTTACAGCGCAGATCGCTCGACCCACCTGAAGGTGGTGGCCGTTGCGCTCGTTGCCGGCATCGCAGTCGCGGGTTTTGGCATCTCGGCGCGCTCGGGTTCGGACGAAGGCCTCACGCAGACCGCCCGCGTCATCAAGGCCGGCAAGCCGGTTGTGATCACGAGTGCGAATGCGTCCCTCGTTCGCTAAGGAGATTTGAGTTTCAGGAATTCACGCGGCTCTTTATCAGCCCCCCAAAGTCGCCACGTGGATATGTAGACGACCCCAACCCCAAGTCGACTACAGAAAGCGCCCGCCCCCCACGGGCGCTTTCTCATGTCTGGGGTAGCTCTCAATGACGGGTCGTTAGGATGGGTAGAGCGAAAGCGAAACCCATCAACGTAGCCTCCTCGCCGAAGCATGATGGGTTTCGCAAGTGCTCTACCCATCCTACAGCCTCACGGACGCACCTTCGCGCTCTCGCGGCTCATCTCGCCCGAGCTTTGCTTGTCGCTTCACCCTCAACTGAAAGAGGGCGCAGGGAAGACCGGGTGCCGGCTGGCACCCGCGGTCCACTGTGCGCGGTAACAGTCAGAAGATTTGCACAGCGGCATACAGGTGAAGCCCAACATCCGGCCTTCCCTGCGCAGTGGTTTGACGGCTTATGTCGTGATCTCCCCGGGGAGCGATGCACTATTGCCCCCGTCGCCTCGCAGATGGCTGATGTGCGCGCCCGGTTGGGCGAGACGCATCACCACGAGACTTGGCGCTCAGACCCCGGGCGCCAGGACCACACGATTTTGCCGTACGCAAATCTCACCGGTCGTGCGCGCGACGTTTTCGCTCACGGTTGCCCGCCCTGCGATACACGTTCGCGCCGATGTGACTCACGTCCACCGCAATCCGACCCGCGTTCGTGACGATCGCGATACGCCCCTCTTCCTTGGGCCGGGTTGCGCGACACATACGCCATATCCGAATTTCTGTAAATCGAAATATTTTTGACGGGGCGGATTGACCTGATATTTGGGTGTTTTGCCCGTCGGGCAACGCAAGGGCTTGGGGCACGCCGCCTCCGCATCGTCATTGCGAGCGCAGCGAAGCAATCCAGACTGTCTCCGCGGAAAGATTCTGGATTGCTTCGCTGCGCTCGCAAAGACGGAGTGAGACGCACGGCCGTCGTCTTCCAACGAGCATCAATTAGACACTATCTCGCCGCCCCATAGGTCGGCGGCGGCGCCTGCACCGTCGGCGCGGCGGCGGCGAACAAATCCTCCTTGCTGCCGGTGAGCGGAGGATAGATGCGCTTGCGGTTGATGATCTGCTTGGTCCCCTTGGCAGCATGGCCGGTCGTCCGCACGTCGCGATCCCAGCCTTCCGTGTAAAGAGCACCCCAATCGCCGAGATCGAGCACGGTCACGTACCAGTCGATCTGCAACGGCAGCATCGGCTGGCCGACAAGATCGGCCACCACATTGTGGCCGGCGAAGCGGCCCATCGGGCGGGCGAACTGGCAGGACATCACGGTCGGATGCAAGCCATCGACCACGCTGGAGGCGACGTCGCCGGCGGCGAAGACGCCAGGCAGATCAGCAACCCGCATGAAGGGATCGACCAGAAGACGCCCGAGCCGATCGCGCGCGCCCGGAAAGTTTTCGGCGAGCCGGCTGGCACGCAGCCCGGCGCACCAGATCACCGTCTGCGCCGGGATGAACTCGCCCGAGCTCAAGCGAACACCGGCGGCTTCCACCGACGCGACGCGCACACCGAGCCGCGTCTCGACGTCGAGCGACGACAGCGCCGTCTCGATGACAGGACAAGCTTGCGCGCCGATCGTGGCGCCGACCACGAGATTGGGATCGACCAGGACGATGCGGCGACTGCCGGTGATGCCGGCGCGCACCAGCCGGTCGGGCATTTCGGTGGCAACCTCGATGCCGGTGAAGCCGGCTCCGACCACCACGATTGTCGACCGCCCCGGCGACGGCGCACTGCGCCCGAGCGAGACGAGGTGATCCTCGAGCCGAAGCGCCGCAGCATAGCTATCGACGTCGAACGCATGCTTTGCGAGGCCCGGAATATTGGGACGCATCACTTCGCTGCCGAGCGCAAGCACGAGGCGATCGTAGCTCAGTTTCTCCTCGCCGCTGCTCGTGACCAGCGAGATCTGGCGCCGCGCCGGATCGACCGCCTCGACCTCGCCAATCCCGTGCGTGACGCCGATTGGATCGAGCAGTTGCGGAAGCGGCAGCGCGACCTCGCTGAGATCGGCCTCGTAATTGCGCACGCGAATGTTATGGTATGGATTGCGGTCGATGATGCGGATCTCGATGTCGCGGCCGGCGGCACCAATCTCGTCGCGCATGCGCGCGGCACCGATCGCCGCCCACAGGCCTGCAAACCGGCGCCGAGCACGACGATACGCACCATGTCCGTTGACTTCGCTGTTCGAGAAAATCCGGCGATCCCGCGCAGACAGATATAGCTCATTCATCCGAATGGACCAACTGCGGCAGCTGTGCGCCGCTGCACACAATCGGGCCTCAGGCCTCGCGCAGCGCCGACGGCGTCGCGCCAAAACGCTTGCGGAAGGCGCGGTTGAAATAGGACAGATCCGAGAAGCCCGAGGAATGCGCGATGTCGCTGATCTTGCGCGCCCGCGCACGGGGATCGCCGAGCAGCTTTCGCGCAAGCAGCAGGCGCTGATCGAGCACGAATTCCGTGAAGGTGGTGCCGGCCTGCTCGAACAGCCGCTGCGCCTGGCGCGGGCTGAGCCCTGAGCGGGTGGCGACCTCAGAGAGGCAGAGATCGTTGCGGCCGAGTGCGGCCATCACGTCGGCGCGCATGAGATCGAGACGGGCGGCCGCATGGCCGCGACCGCGCGCGAGCGCCGCGTGCTCGGCGTCGGTCCCGAGCAGCAGGCCGACGAGATCGATCATGTGCTGCGCGGTCAGGCGCTGGCCGACGGCGTCGAGATGAGGTGCGTGGTGGGCAGCGAGCGCGTGATAACGGACGATGGTCTCGGCGACCGCACCGTCCGACAGCGCCTGGGACAGCTTCTCCTCCGCCCGCGGATTGATGTCGAGCAGCGCGCGGCGCGGCATGCGGATGGTGGTGAAGCGGTTCTCGTCGGTGTGACCGACGCTGCCGGTGATGCTCATGTCGGCAAGCACCATCTGCGCCGGCGCAAGCTCGACCGTATGGCCGTTCTGTCGGACGCTGACGAGGCCGGCATGGGCTGCAATCAGCACGAGATCGTCGCTGCCATCGGCAAGGCCGCTCTGCGTGCGGGAATATTGTGCGGAGGCACCTTCTGGAAGCGCCAGCGCGATATTGTCGACCACGCTGATCTGCAGCCGGCAATCGATGCTGCCGCCATGGCTCGGCCCGATCTCGAGGCCACAGGACCCCAAGGCCCTGTCGCGCCAATGTTCGAACGCCGGGCCCTGCGGCAGGCCTGCATATTGGTGAATAAAAATGCCCGGCGGCTTGGCTGCATCCATCTGATTTCTAGCCCCTCTCCGGCACCATGATCGGCGATGCCGACTGCAAATTCCGGGCATTTGACGCCGCAGAATGGATGGAGGTTCAAATCACAGACGGATTCAGCTAGACTTGTCGGATTGCGACGACGAAATGGACCCTGGCGACAATTATGCGGCCTTGTCGCGACTACTTCCTCGCGGGCGCCTGCGGCTGGGACGGCGGCACGGTCTCGATCAGCTTGCCGGAAAACACCGGTGCCGAGGTCGGCTGGCCGTTGGGCGAGCCGCCCGATTGCTCGACGGTGACGGCATAGGTCGCGCCGTTGACGACATCGGCATCGTAGCCGGCGAGCACCGGACGTGCCGTGAAGTCGGCGCTGCCGATCACGCCCAGCGAACGCGGGCGTGGGAGCCTGTCGGAGATCAGCCAGAGCTCAAAACTCTTGCCCGGCTCCGGCGTCGCGCCGACCTTGCGTACCGTGAAATTCCTGGTCGCGCCGTCAATGGTGAGGATGAAGGCGGGACCGCCGCTCTGACCCTGCAACAGCGCGACATATTGCGCGGGCGCGGATAGCGGCACGACCGGTGTCTTGACCTCGACCGTTTGGATGCGCGCTGCGGGCCGCAAGGCGCCGGGCAGTGCATCAGGCAGCAAGATCTGAAGCGACAGCGTCACCAGCAGCGCGGCCGCGAGCGCACCCACGGCGGAGGCGATATTGCGCCAGCGCTTCACGCGGCGCTCGAGATAGATCACGTTGGTGTCGTCGACGATCGGCACCTGCGTCACGGGCGCAACGCGCGGATCTGGCGCATGGGTCTGCGGCACGAATTGCGGCGGGAAAATCGGAATGGCATCCGAGCCGGATTCGGGCGGCCCCGGCGGCTGCACGTCCCGCGATGGCGCCTCCGACGGTCGAGGCTCCGGCGAAGAAGGCTCCGGTGAATAGAACTCTGGCAGTGGTGGGGGCGGCGCTTCCGACAGCACCGGCGGTGCCTCCGGCAAATCGTGGGACGACACCATCCCCGCGATCTCGCGCCTGATGTTTTCCCACACGATCGGCCGCGGCTCGATCGTGCCGACCATCTGATTGAGGACGCCGAGCCGGAATTCCCAGGCCTGCACGATTGCGGCGAACTCCTGGTCCACCGCCATCATGGTCGCAACTTGCGCGCGCTCGTCGGCATCGAGTGTGCCGAGCGCAAATTCCGCGGCAAGCGCGATATGGTCCTCACTGTAGGCCATCAATTGCAGTCCAAAACCATCCTCATCATCATCATCGAAGCCCTCATAGTCCGAGGCATTCCCGGATATCCAGCATGCTGCGCCGGAGCCATGTCTTCACCGTGTTGACGGGCGCGGCAAATATCTCCGCCAATTGCTCGCGGCTCCAGCCGTTGTAATACGCGAGAAGCACGAGCCTCTGACGGTCCGGCTCGAGCCGGCCAACACATTCCAGCAGCCGCTTCAACTCCTCGGACATCTCCCGGCGCGCCAGGGGATCGGGACTGTCGGCGGCGACTTCCATCGCCTGCGGCTCCTCCTCGATGGAGGCCTCCGTCTTCTTGCGTACGATATCGATGGCGCGGTTGCGCGCGATCGATGCCATCCACGTGATCGGCGATGACAGCGTCGGATTGAACTGGCCGGCACTGTTCCAGATCTTGACGTAGGTCTCCTGAATGACCTCCTCTGCGAGATCCTGTCGGCGCAAGATACGGAGGACGACACCAAAGAGTTTCGCCCGCGTGGCGACGTAGAGGCGCTCAAACGCGGCCTGATCGCGCTTCGCCACCGCCTCAATCAGCCCGACCAGCTCTGCTGGCGTCAGCATTCAGCCCCCCAACGCACGGGCCCCGTCGCATCCGCGCGGACCCCGGCACTTCCACTACCATAGCGCGCGGCCAAGCCCCTCACCAAGGGGCGGCGCGCCACGCTGTGGACAGCACACGCAAAAACCCGGACCTTGCGGGTCCGGGCTCGCCAATTCTCAGGCGGTTCTGACCGCCGGTTGTCGTTTAGGCGACGGCGCCGATGCGGGAGCGCATCAGGCCGATGCTATCGAGATCGGCCTGCTCGCGGGCGTTTTCCTCGGCGCGCTCGCGGGCCTGATCGCGCTCGTCCAGGAGTTCGACCTTCTTCAGTTCCTCGAAGGCCTCCCCGAGCGCGGCCTTGGCCTCCTCGAGCTGGCCCTTCAGCTCGTCGGCCGAGCGGGTCAGGTTCTCGCGGCGCTGGATGGCGGCCTTGGCATAGGTCGGATAGGCGAAATGCGCGGGATCGTTGATCCCGGCGCGGTCCTGCTCGGTCGTGATCTCGCGATCAAGATCGGTCGACATCCGCTGGAAGTCGGCGATCATGGACTCGATCTGGGCGACCCGGCGGCGCTTCTCGTCGACCTGAAACTTCTTCAGGCGGATGAGGGTATCACGTGACTTCATCGACTCGTACTCCCCAGAAGTCCCTTAGCTGCACGTGGGACGACACCGGCCTCCCCACAGGCCCAATTGGGCCAAGACCGGCTCTGCTACTCTGTGGGATCGGATGATGACGGGACAAAGTTAGCGTTCCGTTTCCAAATTACCGAGGATTTGCGCCAACTGGAGGTAGCCGTCCGCAAGTGATGCATTTTCGTCCTTGCGCTGGCGCAGGAAGGCCTCCAGCGGCTCGTGCAGACGGATCGCCTCGTCGACCTCGGGGCTGGAGCCGGCCCGGTAGGCGCCCAGCCGGATCAGTTCCTCCATGTCGGCATAGGTCGCCATCACCGCCCGCGCCTTCTGGATGGTCGGCCAGAACTGCGGATCCGCCGATTTCGGCATGGTGCGGGAGACCGATTTGAGGATGTTGATGGCGGGGTAGCGGCCGCGCTCGGCGATCGAGCGCTGCATCACGATGTGGCCGTCGAGGATGCCGCGGACGGCGTCGGCGATCGGCTCGTTATGGTCGTCGCCGTCGACCAGCACCGTGAAGATCGCCGTGATGGCGCCCTCCCCGAGGCCCGGACCGGCGCGCTCCAGAAGTTTCGGCAACTCGGTGAAGACGGTTGGCGTATAGCCCTTGGCGGTCGGCGGCTCGCCGGCTGACAAGCCGATCTCGCGCTGGGCCATGGCAAACCGGGTCACCGAGTCCATCAGGCAGAGAACGTCCTGGCCTTCGTCGCGAAAATATTCGGCGACCGCGAGCGTCAGATACGCCGCCTGCCGCCGCATCAGGGCCGGCTCGTCGGAGGTCGCGACCACCACGACGGAGCGCGCCAGCCCCTCCTCGCCGAGGTCGTCCTGCAGGAACTCCTGGACCTCGCGGCCGCGTTCGCCGATCAGCCCGATCACGCTGACGGCCGCATCGACGTTGCGCGCGAGCATGGAGAGCAGCACGGATTTGCCGACGCCGGAGCCTGCGAAGATGCCCATGCGCTGGCCGCGGCAGCAGGTGAGGAAGGTGTTCATTGCGCGCACGCCGAGATCGAGCGGCGCGCCGACGCGCTTGCGCGAATGCGCCGGCGGCGGCGAATTGCGATACGGCATCGGCGAGGCGCCTTGCGGCAATGGCCCCTTGCCATCGATCGGTTCGCCCAGCGCATTGACGACGCGGCCGAGCCAGGCCGATGACGGACGAACCTGATTGGCGGCATTGGCGATGACGGCCTTGCAGCCGCGACGCACGCCATCGAGGCCCGCGAACGGCATCACGACAGCGTTGTTGCCGGAGAAGCCGATCACCTCGCAGGGGATGGAACGGTTGCCGCCGGTCTCGATCACGAGCCGCGCGCCGACCGACATCGCGTGGATCGGCCCGGCCACTTCGACCATCAGGCCGCGAACGCCGACCACACGGCCATAGATGTTGACGCCGTCGATATCGCCGATCTGTTCGGCAAGAGCTTTCATGGACCTGCCTTTATCGAGCAGCCTTCATAAGAGGGCCTTCATAGGGACGCGCCTTCATGATTGGTGCCTTCGTGGCGAAATCCTTAAGTTTCGCCATATTTCTGAACGGCGCTTAACTCCGTGTTTACCCGCATCGTTAATCATTGCGTCACTGTCTTTGTGACTGAGCGTGGCTCCCCTTCAGAAGAAGGCTGAGTCGCGGGAGTCGGTTAGGCCCGTCTCTTAAAGTGGAACTTGAACGCAACCGGGTAACGAAAGCTGCTTCACACACAAGACCTTAGGGCGATTCGATGAAAATTGCATCCATAGGGCTTGCGTTCCAGAATCAGAATTTGTTAACCATCTGTTGTCAGGATCCGAATCAGTTGTTCAAAGGCGTTTTGTTGTGTGCCGCGAATGCGGCCGACCTGACGCCCAGGAGCGGCGACTATGGGGAACTGGCATGCGCGTTTTGCTGATTGAAGATGACAGCGCCGTCGCGCAGTCGATCGAGCTGATGCTGAAGTCTGAAAGCTTCAACGTCTACACGACCGATTTGGGGGAAGAAGGCGTCGATCTCGGTAAATTATACGATTACGACATTATCCTTCTCGACCTCAACCTGCCCGACATGTCCGGCTACGACGTGCTCAAGCAGCTTCGGGTCTCCAAGATCAAGACACCGATCCTGATCCTCTCCGGCCTCGCCGGCATCGAGGACAAGGTCAAGGGTCTCGGCGTCGGCGCCGACGACTACATGACCAAACCCTTCCATAAAGACGAGCTGGTTGCCCGCATCCACGCGATCGTGCGCCGCTCCAAGGGCCATGCCCAGTCGGTCATCCAGACCGGCGACCTCGTCGTCAACCTCGACACCAAGACAGTCGAAGTCGGTGGCCAGCGCGTGCATCTGACCGGCAAGGAATATCAGATGCTGGAGCTGCTCTCGCTCCGCAAGGGCACGACCCTCACCAAGGAAATGTTCCTCAACCACCTCTACGGCGGCATGGACGAGCCCGAGCTGAAGATCATCGACGTCTTCATCTGCAAGCTCCGCAAGAAGCTCGCGAATGCCTCTGAAGGCCGCAACTTCATCGAGACCGTGTGGGGCCGCGGCTACGTGCTGCGCGAGCCGCACGAGGTCGAAGAGCGTATCCCCGCCTGATCCGTTTACGTCGCGAGCCCCTGTCGGGCTCGCTCCTCCCAGCCTGGACCCCGCCGCAAATGGCGGGGTTTTTGTTTTTTGGGGGTTTCGTCAGGCGCCTGCAAACGCAGGGCTTGCGAGAACGGGGCTCCTGACCGGGACGCGCGCGGCTGCCTCGCGCAGCCAGGCGATCAACGCGTAGCCGATGATGAATCCGAACGCGAAGGTCGGGAGCACGAAGGACCAGAAGAACATCCAGCCGGAGACGCCGTCGACGACCTCCAATACCGGCATCGGGCTGACCTGGTGGATGACCAGCAGCACCCACAGCAGCGCCGTCATGCCACCACCGAAGACGAGGCCATCGCGCATCCGCCGTGTCTTGCGCGACCGCCTGCCCCACGTCGAATCCTGCACCAGCAGGGCCGCCATCGCCGCGATCCCCCAAGGGAAGATCAAAAGCGGCAGTTCGTGAAGGACCACGTCGGGATAAGGCCTTTGCGGAAACTGGTAGAAGTCGAACGCGGCCTGAATCGGGAAAAGGATCAGGGCACTCCAGAGACCGATCGTGAGAATGAATCCGATCGGCAGCCGGCCGAAGATGGTCTCGTTCGCGAACGCGTATTGCCGCTTGAAATAGTAGACCAGCCAGAAGTTCACGATCAGGTACAGCGGCGTCATCAGCAGCGTCCGCACCATGCCGACATATTGGTCTCCAGGCGTGTGGACGACCCTGCCCGAGCCGAGCAGCCACACCAGGCACCAGACGAAAGCGAAGCCCGCCACGACCGCCACGAACTTCACGATGCCGGGCGGGGACGGCTCGAGCGTGAAGCCGATCGCCCCTAACCTTTTTCTGCTGCGGGCAAACGTCCATTCGCGGGCGAGCGCAGCGCGCGCTGCGAACAGCAGGAGGTTGTTGAGCAGGGAATCCATGTCCTTGCGCAAATCCTCCAGCATGCATCCCGCTGCGGTCTGTGCGGCCAGCTGAAGCTGGCTGACCACGCTGTGGCGCGTAGAGAGCTGGTCGAGTGCCTGCCAGTCGTCCGGCTCGACCTGGCTATCCTCCATGATCGCACCGTAGACCTCGGCACTGCTCTTGAGCACGCGAACGGTGCGGAAGCAGAGAGAGTCGTAGACCGCGAGCAGCTCCGCATAGAGATCGGAATTGCGCTCCATGAAAGCCTGATGTTCGGCGGCCCAACCCTCGAGATGAAGCATGAGCGCCGATATCTTGAGGAAGCGCGACTGGATCGCGGTCGATTGCGTGGCGCGGAAATCCTCGACCTGATAGCCGACCCTGGACAGCTTGCGCTGAAGGCTCGGCATGTCGTCCGGGCCGACCTGGAACGGTGCGGCGGCCAGCGCGTCGCGAAGCGCGAGCGCGCTGACGGGAATGCCGGCCAGCTCCTGACAGAATTTCCGCCATGCCTTCGGCGCGACCGGAATGAGCCAGGCGAACATCAGGAGCCAGACCGCGGCGAGCGGCGACAGCTTGTCGGGAAGAACGGCATAGACCACCAGAAACGGCGTGATGAAGACGGCGAGGCCGAACAAAAACAGCGGCCGCGTCGTGAACGAGCGGGTCCCCTTCAGCGTGTGAAACCTGAACCAGTAGAACAGCACGACCAGAAGCGGTCCACCGAAGGACTCGAAGATCGAATTCAGGGAGTTTACAACATCAGCAAGCGGCACGATGAACTCCTATCGCTAGGGTTCGCTGTTGAAGGGCGCGCCGGACGACGCGGCATCCGGCGGTCGCGTGAGAGTCACGCGGCCTGGGCGATCATCTTGGCCTTCTGGACCAGGAAATCGATATTGTCCGGAGCCAGCGCAATCGCGCTGTCCATATCGTTCTGGGCCTTGGCTGCGTCCTTGATCTGGGCATAGGCATTGGCCCGGGACACCAGATATTTCGGCTCGTTCTCGTTGGTCGCAATCGCCGTGCCGAAGGCCTTGATCGCCTCCTCGACATAGCCGCGCTTGTCGTCTGTGCCGGCGGCCGTCATGCTGACGATCCCCCTGATCCAGTAGAACTCCGCGTTCTTCGGCTTGAGCTTGATCGCTTCGGTGATGTCACCGAGCGCATTCTCGTAGAGACCGACCGTCACGTTGAAATTGGCGCGGCGCACGAAATATTCGGGCTTCGCCGGATCGAGCTTCAGCATGTAGGCGAAACTCGCGGCGGCCTTCGGGATCTGCTTCTGCTTGTGCTGAAGGGTGCCAAGATCGAAATAGACTTTCGCGAGCCGGACCGAGAGTTCGGCGTCGTCGGCCAAGAGGCCATGCAGCTCCTGCCCGCGCCGTGTCAGATCCTCCAGCGCCTCGACCGTCGTCGGGGCAACAAGCAGCGCCTCCATGAATTCGTCGCGCCGCTGCCGTAGCATCTCCTTCGAAGGGCGCGCCGCCTCGGGTGGCGGCCCCGGCGGCTGCTGCGCTTCAACGTCGAAAATCCGGCCGTCGGGCGAGCGCATGTAGAGAACTGGAATTCCCCACTCGACGCGGGACTTCTCCTGGATGAATTTGCGCGCGAGCGTCACCGCATCGTCGATCGGACGGTTGCCGGCGAGTGCTGCGTAAAATCCTTCCGACATCGAGATCGCGGCGTTGTCGGTGATCGGAAACTGCATCGCCACCACGGCGGGCAGCCATCCCGTCTTCATCAGCCCGATCGCCGGATTGCCGAAGCGATCGCCGACATTGATCCTGGCACTCTCGCAGCAATTGAGCACGATCAGGCGCATGCTGCGCCGTGCCCCCGTCAGCATCATCGCAAGGTCGGAGGCGAACTTCTTCACGGGCTTGCCGTCCTCGTCGACCATGACGACGAACCCGGAAGCGCCGGCGCCGGGCAAGGCTTCCTCGACGCCGCCATGCCCGATGAAGTGGAAGATGTGCCAGTCGCCTTCCAACAGCTTCTTCATCAGGTCTTTGCCGGTCCCGCCGGGGACCCACTGGAAATCGACCTTGCCTTCGTGCTGGAGCGCATCGATGCCCTTGTTGATGCGGTCGCGCTCCTTGACGACGTTGAGCTTCGGCCATTCGCTGGTCGAGGGATCGGCGATCATCCCGAGGATGCGCAGCGGTCCCCTGACGCCCATCCGGCTGACGCCGCCCGCCGTCTCCAAATAACGCACGATGGGGCGCGTGAGGCTGACGAAGCCGGGCATGTCGTCTTCGTCGTAGAGATATTCCCAGGGCAGTCCGGCAAGGTCGGCCGCCTCGATGCGCAGCTTGATCCTCAGATCCTGCGCCGCGCCCTTGCTGCGCTCATAGATCCGCTGGATCGACGGCACGTCGGTGAAGACGCTGCGAAACACCCCGCGGCCGAAATCCCGCAGCACCTGCTCGCCGCGCGTGGTCGGTCCCTGGCGGTTTTTCTCGTCGATCTCGAGGACGGCGTTTTCCAGCTCGCCACGCAGCTTGGCCAGTTCACCGGGCGCGGAGAACCAGAACTTCACCTGGCTCTTCGGTGCCTCGCCCGCCGGCGACCTGATGACGCGACCGTAATATTGCTGAGGGCCGCCACCGACGGGCAGATCGGAGCCGATCTCGAGCTCGAAATCTTCGTATTCGGCAACAGGCATTTGGAGCCTCACTCATCAAGATTTTGATCGAACGAAGAAGCCCTCGAATGTGCGTGGCCGATCGCAACCAGGGCGACCGTAAGAACAATGCGCCAGACTATCACACACAACCTCGAGACGCATTTGTGAAGCATGTCTCATGCGGCCCGATATTTTGTGCAGTGCCGGGGCGTACTGCGGAGCAGGCTTGTTTCTGGGGATCGAACCTGTCCGCCGGGTGGGGCGACCAAGCGATCGTGCCAGAATTGGCGGCGCCAACGTCGGACCTCCCCATGATCCTGCAATCGCTCGCTGGCCTGCCCGCCTTCCTGGTCTATTTCTGCACCGGGCTAATCGCGATAGTGGCATATCTCTTCGTTTACACGCGGATCACGCCGCACAACGAATTCCAGCTGATCCGCGACAACGATCCAGCGGCCGCGATTGCGCTCGGCCTCAGCCTGCTCGGCTTCGTGGCACCGCTGTTCAGCGCGATCGCGCATTCGGCCAACGTGCTGGACTGCCTGATCTGGGCGTTCATCGCGCTGATCGTGCAAGTCGCCGTGTTCTATGTCGTCAAGATCCCGGTGCCGAACCTGTCGGGGCGGATCGCCGCCGGCGAGCTGGCGCCCGCAATCTGGCTCGGCCTGTCCTCGCTCGCCGCGGGCCTCCTGAACGCCGCCTGCATGATCTACTGATATGGCAGCGAAGCCTCCGACCAAGGAATTCGGCAAGCGCAGGCCCGCTTCTGCGCCGCAGGCCCCGCGCGAGCCGGTGAAACGCTCGGGCCATGTCGCACTGCTGGTGATGGGCACGATCGCGGTCGGCACCACTGCCTTCACGCTGATGCCGCGGCGGACTTGCAATCCCTCTTCTGCCGGGGCGTCAGTCCCCGGGGCGGCAGTCCCCGGGGCGGCAGTCCCCGGGGCGGCGATACCGGCGAAGGCGACCACCAATTGTAGCAGCGGCGGCGGCTCATCAGGCGGCGCGCACTGGTCGTCGCGCTCCAGCTTCTTCAGTAGCGACTCCGCGAGCCATTCCTCGTCGGGGGGTCCGTCGGAGTCGGGCTCCGTCGGCGTCACGCGTGGCGGCTTCGGCTCGTTTGCGCATGGTTTCTCGGGCGGCGGCTGACATATGCAACGCATCGCTTGTCCCGAGCGCGACGACTGGCAACAGACCGCCGAGCAATGCGGTTTTGCCTTCCACACCATCGACGGCGAGCGTTATTGGGACGAGCGCGCCTACTACGCGTTCACGCTCGACGAAATCGAGCGCGCCATCGAGACCCCGACCGGCGAGATCGATGCGATGTGCCTGGAGCTCGCCGGTCGCGTGATCGCCGACGAACGCCATTTGCGGCGTTTGAAGATTCCGGAAGCGTTCTGGAGCCTGATCACGGAAAGCTGGGAGCGCGACGACCGCAGCCTCTATGGCCGGCTCGACCTGAAGTTCGACGGAGAGGCTCCCGCAAAATTGCTGGAATATAACGCGGACACGCCGACCTCGATCTTTGAGACCGCGGTGTTTCAATGGACCTGGCTCGAGCAGGCGATCGAGCGGCGCATCATCCCCACGCGCGCCGACCAGTTCAACTCGATCCACGAGCGGCTGATCGAGGCGTGGAAAGCGATCGGCGCGGGCGGTCATCTGCATATCACCGGCACGACCGGCTCCGAAGAAGACGCGGGCACGCTCGCCTATCTCGAAGACACCGCGCGCCAGGCGGGCCTCTCGACCACGCTGCTCGACATCGAGGAGATCGGCTGGCGCGACGAGGCCGGTGGCTTCGTCGATCTCGACGACCGCGACATGGAGCTGGTCTTCAAGCTCTATCCCTGGGAATGGATGTTCCACGACGCCTTCGGTGCGAAGCTCGCAGGCGCTCCGACGCGCTGGATCGAGCCGCCATGGAAGGCGGTACTCTCCAACAAGGGCATCCTGCCGCTGCTCTGGGAGATGTTTCCAAACCATCCCAATCTGCTGCCGGCCTTCTTCGAGGACGATCCGCGCGCAGCCGAGCTCGGCAGCTCCTACGTCCGCAAGCCGCTGCTGTCGCGCGAGGGCGCCAATGTCACGCTGTTGTCAGGCGGCATGTCACTCGACGAGCACGCTGGCCCCTACGGCGCCGAAGGCTTTGTGCGCCAGGCCCTCTCACCGCTGCCGAATTTTTCGGGCGTCTATCCGGTGGTGGGAAGCTGGCTGGTGAACCACGAGCCGTGCGGGCTTTCGATCCGTGAGGACGAGAGTCCGATCACAGGCAACAGCTCGCGGTTTCTGCCGCATGCGATTTTGTAGGGTGTTCTCCTCTCTCCTTGTGGGAGAGGGTGGCTCGCCGCGATAGCGGCGAGACGGGTGACGGGTCTCTCTCCGCGAGCAAACTACTCTCATGAGAGTTTGTAGAGACAACCCCTCATCCGGCGCTCCGCGCCACCTTCTCCCACAAGGGGAGAAGGAAGCGAGCTCACCTCGCGGCGGCGACTTTCAGCGGCTGCGGCATCAGCCCGCCCATCGGACGGCCGGAGCGCGCGGGATTGAGCTGGTAGAGGCAGCGGCGGTCGGAGATCGGACGGAACGCGTCGGTAATGCCGACCACGGATTCGGCAGCGCCCAACAACAGGGTGCCATCGGCTTCCAGGCCCTTCGCCATGCGCTCGAAGATCACGGCCTTTGTGTCCTGATCGAAATAGATCAGCACGTTGCGGCAGAAGATCACGTCGAAGGTGCCGAGATGGGAGAAATCCTGCAACAGATTGAGCTGGCGGAACTGCACCATCGCGCGAATATCCGCATTGAGCTGCCAGACGTCGCCAGCTTGCGTGAAGTGTTTCATCAGGAGCTGGATCGGCAGACCGCGCTGCACCTCGAACTGGCTATAGACGCCGGCCTTTGATTTCTCCAGCACCTCCTGCGACAGATCCGTAGCGACGATCTCGATGCGCCAGCCGGCGAGAGCTGCGCTCATCTCCTTCAGACACATCGCGATCGAATAGGGCTCCTGCCCGGTCGACGAGGCCGCCGACCAGATGCGCAGCGACTTGCGTGCGGCGCGCGCCTGGATCAGGCCAGGCATGATGCTGTCGCGCAGATGATCGAACGGGATCTTGTCGCGAAAGAAGAACGTCTCGTTGGTGGTCATGGCTTCGACCACGTCGGTCGCAAGCCGGCCATCGCCGCTCCTGATCTTCAGCACGAGATCGGGGATCCCGGGCAGGCTCGCCCTGCGGGCCAACGGCAACAGCCGGCTCTCGACCAGATATTGCTTGTCGGGCGAGAGATCGAGACCGGAGCGTTCTTTCAAGAACTTGCGCAGATATTCGTAGTCCGTCGGCGTCACGAGCGGTCTCCCGCGAACAGGCGGTTGACCTTGGCGCCGATCTGGTTGAGCGGCAGGATCGCCGAGCAGATGCCGGCGTTGGCGGCCGCACCCGGCATGCCCCACACCACGCTGGAAGCTTCATCCTGCGCGATCACGCTGCCGCCGGCGGCGACGATGTCCTTGCCGCCGCGCATGCCGTCCGATCCCATGCCGGTCAGGATCACGGAGAGGATGTTGCCGTGCCAGATGTCGATGGCGGAGGTGAAGAGCGGATCGACCGCTGGCTTGCAGAAATTAACGGCGGGGCCGTCGTCGAGCGCAATCGCGATGTCCGCGCCGCTGCGCACGAGGCGCATGTGCTTGCCGCCGGGCGCGAGATAAATCCGACCCGGCTTCACCGGTTCACCGTCGACCGCCTCTGCTGCCGGCTTGCGGCTCGAGCGCGCCAGATGTTCGGCAAGAATGGTCGTGAAGGTCGGCGGCATGTGCTGGGTGATCAGCACCGGAACGCGGTCAATCACCGGGCCGAGTTCGGTGACGAGCGCCATCAGCGCCTGCGGGCCGCCGGTCGAAGAGCCGATCAGCAGTACCTTCGGAGCCTGGGTCGAGAACGGACGCGTGGTGAGCGGACCTGACAACGGGGCATGCAGGCCCGGAGCCGGTGCGGGCGCGGCAGGCCGCGCGACAGAAGGTGCACGTGCAGCCGGAGCAGCAGGGTTCGCGGGCGCGAGCGGCGGGCTCGCAACTGCGGGCTTGCGACGCAGGCGCGCGCCGAGGTGGCGGATCTTCTGGATCAGATCGTGGTGGAAGATGTCCGCGGCGGAGGCCTCGCGCGTCGATTCCGGCTTCGGAATATAGTCCGCCGCGCCGAGCGACAGCGCCTTGAAGCTGATCTCCGCGTTGCGGCGGGTCAGCGTCGAAGCCATGATGATGACGAGATCGCGCTTCTTCGCCAGCAGTTGCGGCAGCGCCGAGATGCCGTCGAGCTCGGGCATTTCGATGTCGAGCACGGCAACGTCGGGATTGATGCGTTCGAGCTGGTTGACTGCTTCGAGCCCGGTGCGCAGCGAGGCCGCGACCTCCATGTCGTGCTCGGCTCCGACCCAGCGCGAGATCAGACCGCGTATGACGACGGAGTCGTCGACGATCATCACCCGCAGCGGTCCCGCTTCGCGCGACGAGCCCGTGGTCGAATTACCTGCGAACGCAACACTCATTACTCACCAACTCAGACTGAAACGGTTAGTTGAAAACAAACGCCGAAAGAGCCGTTCAGCCTCCGGTGTTCGCTCAGATCAAGCCGACTTCCTGAAACTTCGCCGTCACGATGTCCTTGTCGAACGGCTTCATGATGTACTCGTTGGCACCGGCGTGCAGCGCGCGCGCGATATGCGCGACATCGTTCTCGGTGGTGCAGAACACCACCTTGGGCTGATCGCCGCCGGGCATGCGGCGGAGGTGGCCGAGGAATTCATAGCCATCCATGACCGGCATGTTCCAGTCGAGCAGCACAGCATCGGGCAGCCCGCGCTTGCAGGCCTCCAACGCCTTCTCACCGTCCTCGGCTTCGAGAATCTGGAAGTCGAGGCCTTCCAGGATCCGGCGCGCAACCTTGCGGATGACGCTGGAATCATCAACGACGAGACACGTTCGCATGTGAACCTCTGCTTCCTGTCCCCTTTGCAGGACACTTCCAATTGCAAGTCTGTCGGAGGCGATGCCGCCGTATCAGGCCGCCATCATCTCGGGCGCGAGCTCGAGGACGCGATCGACGTCGAGGACGACCATGAGCTGACCTTCGAGACGGTGGACGCCGCCGGCGAGCTTGGCCATGCGAGGGTCGAGGTTGACGGGGTTTTCTTCCATGCCGGTCTCGGACAGGCGCAGCACTTCGCCGATCTGGTCGATCAGCAGGCCGTAGGATTCGCCGCGCAGGTCGACGCCGACCGCCATCGGGGTCTTGCCGTCCTCGGGCTTGGGCAGGCCGAGGCGGGCGCGCATGTCGACCACGGTGACGATGCGGCCGCGCAGGTTCAGCACGCCCGCGATCTCGCGCGAAGAGAGGGGAACGCGGGTGACGCGCTCCGGCATGAACACGTCCTGGACGCGGGAGATCGGCAGGCCGAACAGCTGGCCGCCGATCATCGCGGTGACGTATTCGACCATGGCGCCTTCGCCGGTTTGCATCTTCTTGGTCATGGTGTGTCTCCTGATCCCGTTGGTTACGCCGCTGCCCGGTTCAGCTCGGAGGCGCCGGCGGCACCTGCGGTCTGTTCCTTCAGCGCCGCGATCAGACCGGGACGGTCGAACTTGGCGACATAGTCGTGGAAGCCGGCCTGACGGCCGCGCTCGATCGCCGCCGGCGACACCAGCGCCGAGAGGCCGATGATCGGCATCGAGCCCAGATTGCTGTCGGAGCGGATGGTCTCGGCGAACTCGAACCCGTTCATGTCGGGCATCTCGATGTCGGTCAGGACCACGTCGAAGGTCTGCGCACGGAGTGCGGCGAGGCCCTCCTGCGCGGTCGGCGCGGTGCGGACGCGGTAACCGGCAGCCTTGAGCACGGGCGCCAGCATGTTGCGGAAGAACGCCGAATCGTCGACCAGCAGCACCGACTGCGAGTGCATCGACGGCTTCATCTCCTTGCGGGTGAACCAGTCGGCGAACGCCATCGGCAGGAAGTGGCCGACGTCGATCACCTCGGTGGCCTGGCCCTTGATCACGGCGGAGCCCAGGATGCCGGAGGCGGAGCCGCCGACCTCGATGTTGAGCCGTTCCTCGACGATGTCGATGATCTCGTCGACGACGAGGCCCATGGAGCGGCCGTCATCGGAGAACACCAGGATCGGCTGGGCGCCCTGGCTGGCGATGGCGACGTTCTCCATGGCGACGAGCGGCATCAGCTGCTCGCGGTACTGCACCATGTAGCGGCCGTTGGAGAACTCGATCTTGTCCGACGGAAGCTCTT